>JBGQNR010000012.1:0-54538 GCA_041501225.1 Acidobacteriota bacterium | reverse complement strand
TGGCGTTCTCGCGATCCTCGCCTGGTACAAGTTGGTGCAGAGAACGCATAACAGGAGTGTCGCATTATTCTCAGGCCTTCTGCTGGCCGGCAATGCGATGGTTGTCGAGCTGAGCCGGCAGGTGATGCTGGAGGTGCCGACACTCGCGATGGTCGTAATTTCCATTTACCTGCTGCACACGGCGGTGGAGTCAAGATCCCGGGGGTGTCTCTACCTGTGGGCTTTGACCGCGGGGGCGGTCGTTTGGTTCAAGCAAACCGCAGGATTTGTCGTCCCCCTGTCGCTAAGTTACTTCATGTGGATGTGGAGGGATTTCCGGCCGCGGTTCAAAGACATCGCAGGTTCCCTTGCGATCGTTTTTGCCGCCCTGGTTCCGATGGCCCTGATCACCTGGTACTTCGCACGTTTCGCGCTAGTGCAGGTCGTTGCCGGCACAAAACGATATGGATTCGCGAAGCCGTCAATGGCGAACTGGCTTCACTATTTTCGCGTGCTTCCCGATCATGTGCCTGCCGCCGTCCTGATTGCAGCCGGCTTGTCGCTGGTCATTGTTATATGGAAGAAGCTGTGGTGCCGGCACATGGTTTATCTTCTGTGGTTCGTGTGGACGTACATCGTCATCAGCTACACCTCTACAAAGTCAGCGCGGTATGCGTTTTTCCTCATTCCCCCGATTTATCTATTTGCATGTTCTCTGATCGATGTGGTGAAGCTTCGGTTCTTGGGGATCAGGGTCGCAAATGTGCTGCTCGGATGCCTGTGCCTGCTGCAGTGCGGTGTTGCTTACAGGACGGAAACGCTTGTGATGGGCGGCTTCGAAGATGCGGCACGGTATGTGAAGGAAAACTGGAAGGGGCAGTCGGTGGTCATCAGCGCCCTCTCGCACGGGAATTTTACGTTCAACATCAGGAAGCTGGATCCGCAGGGGAACATCATGGTGCTCCGGGCTGATAAGGTGATTCCGGAACTGCTTTTGCCCGCTGCCAAATGGAACGACCAGTTACTGTACAGTGCCTTGAGGGGACTTGGGACGAAGTATGTCGTGATTGAAAGTGCAGATTGGAACCTGGTCCCGGAGTTGAAAAGGTTGCGGAGGGCCATAAACTCAGGCAATTTCACGTTGCGAAAGACCATCCCGGTGACAGGCAACGTGAAGTCCTATCAGGGAGTGGATATCCTCATTTATGAGTTCCTTGAGGAAGTCGATGGCTCAAAGCAATTTCTGGATATGCCCATGCCGAAAATGGGGAGAAAACTAAGGATACCGCTTCAGAAATAGGATGAACGTGCTAAGCGAAGGACTTATTTGACGATGTGTCGCATCAGTCGGAATCCAGGAGCGTTGGGATGAACTCATTTATTGTGCTTCCAACCTACGATGAAGCCAGGAATATCGAAGCATTGGTGGATAACATCCTGGCGCTTCAACCGAAGTTCCACATCATCATTGTTGACGACAACTCGCCGGACGGCACGGGCCAGATCGCGGATGAATTAGCCCGGGGCGATTCTCGCCTTCATGTGATCCACAGGCCGTACAAGGCCGGTTTGGGCACGGCATACGTCGAGGGCTTCAGGCTCGCCCTGGCTTTGAACGCCGATTTGATCTTTGAAATGGATGCTGATTTCTCACATGACCCGGCGTACCTGGGCGACTTCCTGGAAGCTGCGAAATCGGCTGATCTCATCATCGGAAGCCGCTACTCGAATGGCATCAGGGTCGAAGGGTGGATGTTCCGCCGGCTCCTGCTCAGCAAGTTTGCCAACATATTTGTGGCGTACATCATGGTGAAGCCGATTTGGGATTTCACGGCGGGCTTCAGGTGCTACAGGAGGAGCGTGATAGAAAGCATCGGCCTCGACAGCATCAAGTCCGATGGATACGCATTTCAGATCGAGATGACGCATCTGGCTTTCAAGCATGGGTTCAGGGTTGTGGAAATCCCGATCGTGTTTAAGGCACGGAGACACGGGACTTCAAAAATATCGAGGAACGTTGTGCGCGAGGCGTTCTGGCTGGTGTGGAAATGCCATGCTCCGTGGGGTGAGATTTTGCGGCATCTGCCTCGTCTGCTGAAAGACTACGATGAGCCTGTTGAAGAAGCCCCGGCTGCAAAGGTGAAATCCGCCCCGTGATTGCGCTGATCAACCCGTTTCAATCACACCTGGTTTCGCGGTTAGGGAAGATCTACAACCGCGTCTGGCCCCCCCTGTCCCTGGCGAACTGCGCGGCCCTGCTGGAGCAGCAGGGGCACCAAGTCAAGATCATCGACGCCAATGCGCTCAGGATGCCGCCGGAAAAGCTCCCCGCGGAATTGGACGGATGCGAAAGAGCCTTTGTGTGCTCGTCCGATCTCGACCGCTGGCAGTGCCCCAGCATCGACCTTCGCCCATTCCTGGATACCGTCGAACACGTCAGGCCGCGGGCCGGTGAGCTTTATATCCTTGGCGCACATGGGACCGTCAGGCCGAAGGAAATTCTGAACCTGACGAACGCGCGCGCCGTGGTCCGAGGGGAACCGGAGGGGACCGTTTCTGAGATCTGCAGCGGCAAGCCGTTGGACCAGATCAAGGGCATTGCCTATGCGAACAACGGCGGAGTCATACTGACCGAGGACTCACGCCCCGTAGACTTGAACGCTCTGCCCTCCCCTGCATTTCATCTGCTGCCGATGGATCGGTACCAGTACGAAGTGCTGGGCTCCAGATTCACTCTCCTGGAGGGCTCGAGGGGATGCGCCAGCCGGTGCCGGTTTTGCCTGCTGGAAATGTACGGCCTCGGCGTCCGCCGCAGAACTGTAGACAGGATTGCTGCCGAGGTGGATCGCGCCGTGCGCCTGTTTGGAGTGAAAACGGCATATTTCATGGACCTGGAGTTCACTGTGCTGCGCAAACAGGTCCTCGAATTATGCGAATTCCTGATAGCGAAGCGTTATGATTTCCGGTGGACCTGTCAAACCAGGCTCGATCTCGTGGATCCCTTTCTCCTGCGAAAAATGAGGGAAGCCGGCTGTTCGCTGATCCATTTCGGGGTGGAAGCCGGAACGGACTCTCTTCTAAAGAGGGTGAATAAGCAGATCTCGATCGAGCAGATTACCGAGGGCATGCGTCTGGTGCACGAATCCCGAATCGACTCTGCATGCTTTTTTATGCTCGGCTTTCCCGGTTCCACCGTAGAAGAATGGGACCAGACGATTGCATTTGCGAAGCGGCTGAACCCGACCTACGCTCTCTTTCACATCGCGACTCCTTACCCTGGAACGGCGATGTACGACGAGGTGGCGTGCTGCAACCGCGGCGCCCTGAACGGTGTGCTCTTCCCCGAGGCTTGCCTGCAAGGGGAGGAACTCCGCCGGCTGAAAGCAAGAATCCGGAAAGCGTACCTCGAGTTCTACCTTCGGCCGCTGTACATCGGCCGCAGATTGGCGCGCGGCAATCTGAAATCGCTTGCCGGGCAGGTGAAGCTGATGGTTGGATACCTGTCATGAATCGGCCGGTTCCTGGGGCAGTGCCGGCTGGCTTCAATCCTGAAAACCGCACGGCGGCGGCTCTGCAAAAGCGGGTGTCGGTCGTCGTGTGTTGCTACAACATGGCGGCGGAACTGCGTAAATGCCTGGAGTCTTTGCGCCGTCAAACATACCGCAACAAGGAAATCATCGTCGTCGACGACGCCTCCACGGACGAAACCGCTAGGGTCGTGTCGGAGTTCAATCGGAGTTCTCAGGGCTCCGTACGGCTCGTGTCGAACGCGACAAACCTGGGAGTTGCCGGTTCGAGGAACGTCGGCATCCGACATGCGAAAGGGGACATCATCGCCTTTACGGATGCGGACTGTACAGTGGATGAGGACTGGCTGGTCGAACTGGTGCGCGCTTTCCTCGGCGACAGGACCGCCGCGGTGGGTGGGCGCATCCTGGATGACGACTGCAGCAACGTCTGGGAGCTGTCCGAAAAGGGGCACAACTACGTCGCGCGCGCTGAAGGTGCAGTGACGTACGTTCAGGGCTGCAATATGGCTTTCAATGCAACCGTGCTGCGGTCCACCATGTTCGACGACGAGATCAAATACGGGTACGAAGAAGCACTCTTGTGTGATCTGCTGGTCCGGGACGGATATCAGATCTGGTATAACCCGCGGGCTGTGGTCCACCACAAGCACCGCAGAGACCTCGCGGGATTGCTGAAACAAAAATGCAGCAGAGGCTACAGTTCGATCTGGTACCGGAAGAGGCGGCGAAAGTTCCCAATGCTCAAACGGCATTTTCTGATGCTCGTATCGCTGCTGCTTTCTCCCGGCTGTTTTTACAGCCCTATTTTTGCTTATCTGATCGTGGCGCTGCTCTCTGCCGTGGTTTTCAGCCTTGTGCGCGACGAGTACCTGTACGGGGGGAAGAGTTTTCGGGAGATCTGGACGACTCTTCCGATCGTGCTCGGGACGGAACTGGCCCATTTTGCCGGGGCATTGTGCGGGCTGGCCGTTTTCCGAATCCTCGGTGCATCGGTCGCGCCGGGTCGGGCGCATGGCGCCCGGCAGTTGTCGAAGCGCGAGTCGGGAAGGTGAACATCGGACGGCTATCGAAGAAGCCTGGTGACAGCAGAAAGCGCCTGCTGCTTCTGCTGACCAGGCTTTCTGATTTCAGGACCACTCCCCTTGCAGCAACCCTGGCCTGGGTGTGCAGGTCGAACGGCTGGGTGTTTGATGCATATTACGACAGTTATCATGAAGGAGTTCATTTTCCCGGCGGGGACTGGAGAGACCTGGACCTGGGCAAGGTGACCGGCGGGACAGTGTGCACCGACCGGCACTTCGAGGAGTTTTACCTTCTGCTGCTGCGGTTTGATGTGGCCGTCGTCGTGACCGGGGAGAGCGTCCTTGCTCCGAGTGTAAAGAGACTCGAGGTCCCGGTGATTGCCGACAACGCGAGCACTGCGCTGGTCTACCGCAGCGTGTTCGCTCATTTTGGAATGCCGTTGCCCAAGACCATCGTGATGGTCGGAGCGAACCTGGACCGCGCATTGAAGGGCATGGAAGCGTTCCTGACACCCGAGATTTGGCTCAGAGAGGCATTGGGGGTTCACGAGACGATTTCGGATGAGGAGTTGAAGGAACTCTGCGAGCCGGACAGTGAGGTGTTGTGTTCATGCGTCCACGACTCGGTGATCCAGAGGTTGCGGCAACAAGGCTACCGCGTCCAGGTGGTCGACCGCATCCATGCGGGGGATGATTACTCGACCGTGACAAAACGGATGGCTACGCGATGGGCAGACTGCGCCGGGGGATGGCTGCTCGGGGACCCAGTGCTGGCGTGTCACTGGATTCCCAAGTCGTGCGAGGACAGACTGGTCCCGATTTACGGAATACCGCAGCAGCGGATCATACGGGAACTCGCCGACCTGATCAGAGGAAAAGGCAGTGTTGTGTATGGCCGGCAGTCGAGCGATCACGATTTCTTTGCTCTGTCCCGGTTGAACCAGTCGCTGCAGGTGGTCGATCCGTGCCGGCCGCCGTTTCAGTCGGTGCGGCACCTGAATTCCACCTGGATCAACAGCAGCCGTGAAGGATTCTTCGCGCCTGAATACTCGGATGAGGAGTTGCGTGGTTTTCGCAGGGAAAAGAAGGTCCTGGTGTCGCTGGTGTTTTGGAGCGGCATGATCAGGGAACTCGTCAACCTGTATCCCTTGATGGATCTGATTTCTTCCACACGGCTCCGATGTGGCCTTGTGCTCACATCGGAAAGCTTCGAGTACATGATGCATCCCCCGCTGGAACTGCTCACGGTCCCTCTCGAGGACGGGGGGGTGTACCCGCTCGTCGAGGTGCTTCTGGGCAGCACTGGCGCGGGGGTGGCGATCGAGTCGGTGATGGACAAACGCATCGTCGCACAGCGGCTGGCGGAGGCTATGAAAGCGATCAAAGGCAAAGTCCCACATGAAGCATACGCCCCCAGAGGCTGGTGGGGAACGATGGACACCGATCTGGAACCGCTGCCATGGTGGCGGAAGCCTCGTCCCGTCAAGTTCTTCGACGAATGGCCATGGCTGAGGTTAAGGATTCCCGCAGAAGTGCCTGGCGCAGCCGTGGACGGGCAGGGTAACTCCGGATTTGTTCACCGCCTTCGAGCGGCGGGCCGGGCGATGGGACTGTCGCGGTTTGCCGAGCCGTTGCGGCCCTATGAGGGTTACAGGGCCGGCGGGATCGACAGGGAAATGGTTGACGCTGTGAAATCCGCCGGACTGCAATACATGTTTACCAAGGCGGGGTTCAAATCCGCTCCTGAGGCTCAGTACATCGACGACGAAATGGTCGCCCTGAACTATACCGCCGGGCAGTGGGATGGCTGGACGCCGTTCGAAACCGTCAACTCGGTCCGTGACCTGCGCCAGGCGGAGGACAAGATGCTGAGGGGGCGGCGGCCAGGCTGGATCGTGAGCACAATCGACACATGCCAGTGGACGTTCGGGGGGGAGTTGTGGAAAAAGGCCCCCAGGCTGCTCGACATATGCCGCTTTTGTTCGTCTGGAGGAAAGTCGGGGCGCCTTTTGAACGTCAAGCCCTTCACCCTGGCGAGATATGCCCGCATCATGGCGCAGGCCGGGCGTTCCTAGAGCAAATCGATGCGCGCTGCCAGCGGCAAACAACACGTCAGTACGGCTTCCGCCGGCGAGATGAACCCGCCGGCGGCCATTGTGCCCGCGGCCAAAACCCGGGCTTTTGTTTTCGCGGCCGTGGCGATTCTGACCGTCGCCTCGTCGGCTTCCGTTTTAAAGACCATTTTCAGGTGCGCGAAAATCCCATTTGCCTGGGACTCGGCGGGGCATGCCTGGGAAGGATTGATCATTGCGCGGGATATTCTTTCCGGGGATATCGTTTCGCTGGCAGCCGACACCTGGCGCCAGGGATGGTGGCCTTTTTTCCACTCCTGGCTGCTGGCCCCCGCGTTCATCCTCCTTGGAAATACGTATGCCGCAGCGCGCATTGTGAGCCTGGTTTGTTTCGCTGGATTCGCCGTCACGACTTATTTCATCGGTCTTGAGTTGTCCGAAAAGAGAGGGCACTGGGTGGGATTGGCGGCGGTCGTATTGGCAATCACGTCTCTGCCGCTTCTGGTGCTCTCTGCAATGAGCATGACGGAGGTTCCGGCGCTGTTGCTTTGCTCGATCGCACTGCTTTTCTATTTAAAGGCTCTGCGGAATGAGCGCGCGCGCATGCTCGCGGGCGCCAGCGTGTTCATGGCGGCCGCCTTTTTCACGCAGTCTCACCTCGGAGTTTTCCTGATCGCCGCAATCGTGCTGACGCAGGCGACAGGCAGCCACCGGGTTTTCAGCCGGTTTAACGCATGGCTGTTCGGGCCGGCCCTGGCCATCGCCGCTGTCTGGTTTGCGGATCCGCGGCACATCTGGCTCTTTTACAACCACTCGACCTTTCAACCCGCATTTTACTCGTTTTGGAGCCTCGAAAACTGGCTGTATTATCCCAGGGTTTTCCTGTTCGTCTATCACGTGTCCGCGGCCGCGGCGGCAGTGGTTCTCGGGGGCGCTCTTTTTTCGCTGGGAAAGCTTCGGGAACCGGCGGTGCGAGTCCTGTTTTTCAATGTGCTGGTGGGACTGGTACTGCTGATCATCAAACTGGACCACAGGGTCAGGTACACAGTGTCGATCGTGCCGTCGCTTTGGCTGCTGGGCAGTCTTGGGGTCGTCGATTTCGGTCACCTGGCGGCAGGACGAGTGCGGGGTTCGGCGAAGCGCTTCGCCTTCGTCACGGCTGTCTGCGTGTGCGCGTGTGCCGTTCTTGTTCCCGGCGCCGCCGCGACTTATCGGAATTACCCGGACTCGCTGATCCGCCACGAATTCTGGAGTGACGAACGGCAGGGCCCGGCTTACGAGTTCATTGCCCGTCAAGCGCCGCGGGACTGTAATCATTTCGCGTTTTTTACCAGTTTCGACTACTACAACAGCCTGAAGAGCACAGCGATCCGGTGGAACCTGGAAGTGCTGAGGTTCGATGACGAGCTTGCCACAAGGGAAAAGAAAAAGCGTGTAATGCAGTACCTGGGTGACTTCATTCGCCTGAGAGACAGCGCCAGCTATCAGAGGTTGGAAGATTTCCTCCGGCTAAGGAATGTGAACGTTTACGAGTACCACCTGATGAGTTTTGCGAAAGCGCTCGATCCTGATGTTTACCAGAAGCTGAGGCAGAGTGAAACGCTGAATCCCTTCAGCGACAAGATTGCCGACGTCGGAGCGATCGACCCGCGAGTGGGTTGCCTCATCATTGTCCTTAGGGATGGCGAAGACCAGCTGAACCGATATGCGGCTGACTTCCTGGCGGAGCACGTGGAATGGTGCGCGACGGCCGGGAAACGGTTCGATGATTTGGGGGTTACGATCACGCTGTATCACCGGAAAGGGGCATCCCGGCTGCCGGACGTGACGCCGGCGCTGCGGGCCGCCGTTGATCCGCCGTGCGGTACAACGCATGGTAATTGGCATTGATTCGTGATAATTCGTGGCTACGGGAGCAGCGAACGAGGTAACCGGTGAAGTGGACCCTGCTGAAGAACGTCGGCTACCTGACCTTGGGAAGCCAGGCGGCCAATCTCTTCCAGTTTATCTTCTTCCTCTACTTTGCCCGCACATTCGGCGATGAGATCGTCGGTCGATACTCTTTCGCGTTCTCCTTCACATATGTATTGTCGGTCCTGGCCGACCTGGGCGTTTCGGCTTACCTGACGTGCGAGGTGGCAAGGAATCCATCGGGGTACAAGAACCTGCTGGCCCGGGCTTTTGTGCTTCGTCTGCTGTCATTGTCGGTCCTGACGGTGGCCGGAACGACGGTGGTCATGGCTTTCTTCCGAGGTCTGGACCTGACAGGCATTTACACGCTGGCGCTCCTCGGGCTTTATCAGATTCTCTGCGGCATTGCCGATTTGTTCGTCGCCGAACTCAAGGGCCATGACAAGATGGGACTTGTGGCCGGGCTGACTCTGTCGCTCAAGCTCCTGACAGCATGCGCAGCCATCGCACTGATTGCGCTCGGCGTCAATTACCTTTGGGTAATCGTTTGTTTCCCAATCTCCGCGGCCATATATGCGGGAGCTTGTGCCGCATCGTCCCTGCATTTGTTCGGGAGCGCGGGCTGGAGTTTCTCGGGGCTGAACATCGGATCGCTGTTTGCGGGGGCGCTGCCGTTTGCATTCACCCTGGTTTTTGTCGAAGTGCTGTACAACGCCGACACGTTGCTGCTCCGAGCTTATGCCGACGATCAGGCGGTCGGCATGTACTCGGTCGCGCAGCGGATCGTGATGGTTTTCTCGGGCTTGCTGGCGTGTGTTTTTACCGCGCTCCTTCCGACTTTTGCGCGGTTGCATGTTGAATCCACCGCTGCGCTGAGCCGGCTTGCGGGCCAGAGCCTGAGATACCTTCTGCTGTTGGCGCTGCCGATTTCGACCGGCTTGTTTGCGCTGTCGCACAAGGCAATCGCGCTTCTTTTCACTGAAGCGTTTCTGCCCGCCGCCGGCGGAATGCAAATCCTCAGCTGGACGGTTGGGTTGAGTTGCGCCGCGATCGTACCCTCCGTACTTTTGACGGCGACCGGGCGACAGAAGGCCAAGAGTATCGGCATCGGCATCTGCTTGGCAACCAACCTGGCTGCGAATTGCCTTCTGATCCCATGGGTGGGATGGCAGGGGGCCGCCTGGGCAAGATTGGGCGCCGAGGCCCTGCAACTCGCCATTTTGGGTTCAATGGCGGCGGGGTTTTTCCGCCGGATCCCCTGGCGAAACCTGCTGGTCAAACCCGCTGTAGGTTGCGCGGTGATGTACGTTCTGGTTGCGCAACTCGACGCTTTGAATATTGTCGCTCTGGTGTGCATCGGCATTGTCGCTTACTTCGGTTCACTGGCGCTGCTGAGAGGATTCGAGAAGCACGAGGTGGCGTGGATGGTTCTTGCGGCGCAAAGGGTGGGATTGATGGCGGGCCGGCAAAAGCATTTCGAGCCTTTCGATAAGCATGTGGACTGACATGACACTCCAGGCTGCGCAATGAAAATCTGCCTGCTCTCTCTGGAATATCCGCCGGAGAGTCATTTCGGGGGGATTGGAACATACACATACAATGTTGCGGCTGGTCTGGCGCGTGCGGGACACACGGTGCATGTAGTCACGTCGACCCGTCAGTCCCCCGGAACCAGCAACGATGGCGGTGTCTGCGTTCACAAAGTGCGACAACGGAACGTGAGGCCCAGTGAAGCTTCCCGGCTGTTCTATTCTTTTCTAGTCGCGCGCGCCGTGCTGGGGGCCGGGTGTTCCTTTGACGTCGTCCAGGCAAACGAATTTAGAGGCGAAGCTCTCTGCCTGTCTTTCATGCGCCGATTCCCGTTGGTGACACGCCTGGCCACTCCGTTCTCGCTGACGGAACAGTTGAACGGGACAGCTTCCAGGCGGCTGCTGTTGGACTGGATCGAGCGAGCTCAGACGGTCCGCAGCGACGGCGTGATGTCTTCGACCAGGGCACTCGCACAAAGGGTGGCCGCCAGCTGGAGGATCGAGCTTTCCAGAATCCACGTGATTCCGAACAGCGTCGATGTTTCCAGAGTAGCGCGCCTCGGGACTGGACAGGACATCCCCGAAATTCTTGACGGAAGAGCCTATGCCGTGTTTTTTGGGCGATTGGAGGAAAGAAAGGGGGTCCACATCCTTGCGCGGGCGCTGCCCCACGTCTTTGAAAAATGCCCGGGAGTCGACATGGTGTTCATCGGCTCGGATGCGGCATACCGCGGCCAGTCCATGAGGGACTACATCAGAAAAACCGTCGGATTCCTTCAGGGGCGGCTCGTATTCTTCGACAATTTGCCGCAGGAAAAGCTTTTTCCAATCATCAGGCGGGCAAGAATTGCGGTTCTCCCGTCTCTTTGGGAAGCGTTTGGATTCGTCTGCATCGAAGCCATGGCCCTGGGCTGCCCGGTTTTGGCTACCTCGGGATCGGGATTTGAGGAGATCATCGTGGACGGAAAGTCTGGGTGCCTGGTCTCGCCGGGGGATGCCGAGCTGTTGGCCTGCAAAATGACGGACATGCTGCAGGACGCGGGAGCGCGTGCCCGTATCGCTGCCGGAGCCGAAGCCCGGTCTGCGGATTTCGAAGTGGACCGCGTTGTGCCGCGCCTAGTCAGTTATTACACGACCATTAGGGACGGCTGTTTGCGATGAGCCTTCGTTCCGGCACCCGGAGGCCGGCCGGCCGATCTTTTGGCAGAGACATTTTCAGGACGGGAGCCTACAAATCCAGGTTCCAGCCGGATGCACCCGCGAATCCGTTTCACAGAATCTATGAAGCGAAAAGGAAGGACACGCTTGAAATTGTAGGTCAACTGAGCGGCGCAAACCGCATTCTCGATGTCGGAGGCGGACCGGGAAGGCTGTCCATTCCGCTGGCCAATCGGGCGGGCGTCGATCGCGTCGTCTTGACGGATATCGGCTTCGACATGTTGCGATCCGTTGCCTGCTCGAACGGAGAACTGCGCACTCCCTTGCTCGTCAGCGCCGACGCGCACGCGCTGCCTTTTCGCCCTCGCTCGTTTGACTGCGTAATCGCGCTGGATCTCCTGTGCCATCTCGAAAACCCCGCAGTGGCCCTGGGCGAGTTTTATCGTGTGCTCCGGCCGGGCGGAACCCTGGTGATCGACAACACGAACAGCAATCCGGTCTGGGCGTTGTTTTACCCCAGATATCTCGGATCGAATCCGCTGACTTGGCTGCGGATCATGCGGTTCCACGGCATCTATCCCGGCTGGGAGAAGATCGTCCGGCACTACTCTGAAAAAGCTTTTGCAGGAATTCTAAGAAACAGCGGGTTCGAGACCGTTCGGCGGGTCAATTATGGCCCGGCTGTCTGTCCGAAGTGGCATCTGCGCATATGCGCGAAAATCTTGAATAGTTCATGAGGATCTCCTGAACAGCGTGGTCGAGAACCTTTGCCATTCACGTGGGAATGCGCCGGCACCCGTGCGGAATACGGCGAACCTGCTTTCGTCATTCCCGGCACGGGCGGGCCGGTTTTCGCGCTTTCTCGCCAGGGACGAGGATTGGAAAATCATTGCCGGCAGGTGGGCGCGCAAACCGGATTCCTGCGTAGTTATGAAGACAGAAGACAAACCGGGAGCGGGCGAATCGATGGCCGTCATCGGGCCCAGTCTCAGTGACATAGACCTGCGCGTCCGGTTCACGTTGCAGACCGACACGATCAGGCCGCCCGACGGCGGCGCCATCATCTTTTTCCTCGTCCGGAATGCCCAGGTTCACCTTTCCTTTCATTTCTGTGTCGCGAAAAACCGGATTCAACTCTTCAAGAGGACTCGCCGGGTCTGGACGATGCTTGGTGAGGGGAAATTTGCATTCGGGCTGAACCGCGAATATGACGTGCAGGTGCGGAGCCGGCTGGGCCTCCATGAGTGCAGGATGGAGGACGGCACAACTGTTCAGGCAAAGGACGGTCAATTGGAGCGGGGTTGCACCGGCATCGGCGGGAAGCTGTGCGATGTTGAGTTCAGTCACTTCTGGGCGTCTGGTGTCTGAAACGATGAGGGAAATCACCAGATTTGCAGTGGAGCCGGCCGGACCCGCGACCGTTTACGACGCTCCCGAGAATACCTTGCGGCCCCGGCATATAGCCATTCTGGCGGCAATCATCCTGTTTTCCGCCGCCGTGCGCATCCCATCGTTGACCCAGCCGCTGGGTCCCGACCAGGGAATCATGTCGGTCATCGGCAAGGGGATTCTCGAGGGCAAATTGCCGTACAGGGATTTCTGGGAGATGGGGTCCCCGGCGATCTTCTTCACCTACGCATTGATGTTCAAGCTGTTCGGCCTGCGAATGGCAACCGTGCCCCTGACCGACCTGCTGGTTTCGATGGTGACGACGTTCATGATTTTTGTTGTTGCCAGGAGGATATGGAACCGGAATGTGGGCTTTGTGAGTGCGTTGCTGTTCGCCTTCTTCTCCAACGGTGTCAGGTTCGGAATGCACTCCGGCGGTGACATCGCATTCGGGACCTTCTGGTACGTGGCTCAGAGGGAAACGTTCATGCTCCCGCTGTTCACGGCCGGTTTTTACCTTTTGCTCCGGTCCGACAAAGGCGCCCATCCAAGTATCTGGTTGTGGTTTGCGGGTTTTACGAGCGGCCTGGCGGTCGTCTACAAATTCCCCGGGCTGGTCGTGTTCCTGTGCCTGCCTGTTTACCTGAACGCTTCGTTCAAAAGCAACGGAATCAGGTTGTTTTCCCATGAAAGCCTCAAACGAAATTTCGCTCTTGGTTCCGGGTTCGTACTCGCGTTTGTGCCGTTTGTGCTTTTCTTCTGGTTCAAACATGTCCTGCCGGAGATGGTGGACGTTGTTTTCGGATACGTCTCCTCCGTGTACGCCAGGGCGGACACCGACTATTTGGGCATGATCAAGATCGGGCTGACGCGGGCGCGCTTCATCGCCGAGGAGAACTTCATCCTCTGGATATTTTTTCTGGTTTCATCGCTGAATATTTTTGCCGCAGAGCGCAGGAGAGAAACACTGCTGATCGTCGGCTGGGGCTGCGCGGCTTTGATGTTTCTGGTCAGCCACCGGGAGTTTTTCGGGTATCACTTCCTGATGCTGCTGCCGCCCTTCTGCATATTGAGCGGATACGGGCTGGTAAAAAGCCTCGGGCCAAAGCTCACATTACGGCGAATCTTCTCTGCTGAGTTCGAGAAGGCATTTATCCTGCTCGCAGTGGCGGCCAATCTTGCATTCTTTACTACACTCAATTTTCTGCACTACACCAAATTCTATTACTACGTGACCGGCAAGAGCAGCCGGGAAGCGTATTACTCGTACTTCAATTCCTACCCGAAGCATGACTTCTCATTCCCCGCCGATTACGCGGTCGCGAGGTATATAGAGGAAAAAACGAAAGCGACCGACTGCATATTCACGATGGGAGGCACCGATGCGGTGATCGAATTCCTGTCCAACCGGAGGTCCGCATCGAGATTCATCTTTTCCTGGGTCCTGTTTCAAGGGCGGCACGCAGAGGTCGACAGGGCCGAGAGATACAGGCAGGAGTTGCTGGCGGACCTGAGAACGAATCAACCGCGCTATATCGTGAGCATCGGGCCTCTGGAAAAATTTCGGCAATTCGTCGATTTGTATAACTTTGTAAATGGACATTACATCCTCGAGAAAGAGTTTCCGGACGGCAGGTTCGTCTATGGCTGGCGCCAGATTCAGGGTTAGCCCAGGATCGCTGATCGGGTTCTGTCTGCTCATTTTGGGCAGCGTTGCCATCCGTGTGCCCGTCCTGCTCGAACCCTGGGGCGGCGACCAGGGCGGCTTCGGGTACATTGGTTCTCAAATACTCCATGGGAAGGTACCTTACAAAGACATCTATGACCTGACGGGTCCCGGCGTTTATTTCACATTCGCGCTGTTCTTCCGTTTGTTCGGCATGACGATGATGGCGCCCCATATCGGGCACCTCGTGATTTCTGTCGTGACAGTCCTGATTGTGTTTGCAATCGCGCGTCGTGTATTTGGCATCCGCACCGCCTGGGTCGGCGCCGCGACGTTCTCGTTGTTCGATAACGGCCTGGCGTTCAGCGGTTTCGGCTACGAAAACAGGAGTGCCTGGGGGACGTACTGGTACCTGTCGCAGAGAGAAGTTTTCATGGCTCCGCTGATGGCAGGCGCGGTGCTGTTGATGCTTGGCCAGTCGAAGAGACGCGGTTGGCACGCGGGTTTCGTGTTGTTTGCAATCGGAGTACTGGTCGGGCTGGCAGCTGTCTACAAGTTTACCGCGGTGTTGATGCTTGGCGGGCTGATTGCGTTTGCGGGCTTCGATGATCTGCGTGACGGCTACCTGTTCGGCGAGAGGACGCGCGCAGAAAAGGGAGCGCGCATCGGCCGTTTCCTTGGAAAAGCCGGAATCATAGCGGTGGGTTTCGCAGCTGCCCAGTTGCCCTTCGTTTACTACTTCTGGATTCACGATGCGCTGGGCGATATGTACCAGGCCCTCTTCGTTCACGTCGCCGCGTACGCGAAATTGTCGAGAGGTCCGCGAATCGAGACGCTGTTCTCGGGTCATTACTCGGTTGCAAGGGAAAACCTGGTTCTATGGCTGTTTGCCGCGATCTCTAGCTGCCATATCGCTTTGAAAAACAGGAGCAGAGAGGCACTGCTTGTCGTGGTCTGGGCGGCCACTTCACTGGCCATGGTATGGGGGCAAGGTAAATTTTTCGGTTACCATTTCATAATTCTGACGGCCCCTTTCGCGATCCTCACAGCCTATGGGTTACTCACTTTCGTGGACTGGAATTCCGGAGTGCGTGGTTTCATCGCGACCAACGTCAGGGATATTCGCAAGTGTTTTCTGGTCGCAACCGTGGCGGTATCTCTGGTCGGCTTTGGCATCATGAATTATGACTACTACCGCTGGAACGCGTTCTACCTGTTTGGGAAAATATCCAAGGCCGAGTACTACGACGCATTCCACGAATTCCCAACACATCCCTACTCTTTCCGGAGTGACTACCAGGTTACGGAGTACGTGCGGGATCACATGGAAAAGGGCGAGCGGCTAGGCGTGGTGTTTTGCGCCGGGGATACGGTGATCCATTTTCTGCTCGGCCTGCAAGACGTGACCCGGTTGCTGCAGAGCTGGTACATATTTTCCCCGGACGAATTCCTGGCCCGCCACGAGGTGACGAAGAGACTGAGGAACGAGTTCGTGGAACAACTCAGCACAACTAGACCAAGATATATTCTGTGCGTCCATATACCGCTTGAAGAACTTCTGTCGCAGCCGATCCTCCGGGATGACCCTGCAACAGTCAGGCTTGCTGGGTTCATGAAGGAAAACTACGTACTCCGGAAGACATTTCCGGACAATCGATTCCTCTTCGAGAGGCAGTGAAATGTCGGACCGGTATACAGGGCAGAACGCTGTGGAGGACCTTCAGTGGAAGCGCTGAGCAGTCCGGCAGCAGGGTACAACGTCAACCGGGTGTTGACGTGCACTGTGGGGGTGATGGCCTACAACGAGGCCGCGAACATACAGTACCTGCTCAGCGCGCTGGGCGCGCAGCGCCTCGCGACCGTTGCGCTGAGACAGATCATCGTGGTGGCGAGTGGCTGCACCGACAGGACGGCGGAAATCGTCAAGCGTCATGCTGAATCGGATCCCAGGGTGCGTCTGCTCGTGCAGGACGAGAGGAAAGGTAAAGCCTCGGCCATCAACCTTTTTCTGAAGCAGGCCGACGCCGACATCGTCGTGCTCGAGAGCGGCGACACCATTCCGGAAGCCGACACGATCGAAAACCTCCTGCGACCCTTCCACGACCCCGGGGTGGGAATGACGGGGGCGCATCCTGTCCCGGTCAACCCGGCAGACACGTTCATCGGGTATGTCGTCAACCTTTATTGGCGGCTCCATCATGAGATTGCACTGACAGATCCGAAGTTAGGAGAGATGGTCGCGTTTCGCGACGTGGTAAGGGAAATACCCGAGAACACGGCTGTCGACGAGGCCAGCATCGAAGCGATCATCACCGCCGCCGGATTCCGCATCGAATACGCCTGGAATGCGATCGTTCGCAACAAGGGTGCGGAAACCGTTCGCGATTTTCTGAGACAGCGGCGCAGGGTGACGGCAGGGCACAAGCATCTCCAGGCGACCCGAAATTACAAAGTGTCCACGATGAAGTGGCGAAATCTGACCCGCCTGGGCCGGCAGTTGGCCAGAGAGGCCGGACGGAGTCCCGGCCTGGCTCCCTGGATCGCCGGTGCGGTGGGGCTTGAGTTCTGCGGCAGAGTCCTGGGCAGCTACGATTACCACGTGAAGAGGTCAAACCCGTTCGTCTGGGAAATTGCAGAGTCTACGAAGAGGTTGAGGGATGATTCGTCTGGCAGCTAGGATCCCGGCTTACTGGATGTTCAGACGTTTCGGCTTCCCCAGGCTGCATCCCGCGAACCTGACCCTTAGCGTCACATACCGGTGCAATTCAAGATGCAGAACCTGCAGAGTCTACACCAGGGAGGCACAGGAGTTCACCCTCGACGAGTACGACCGGACCTTCGCCTCGATTGGTTCAGGTGTTTTCTGGATCACCATCAGCGGCGGCGAGCCCTTCCTGAGAAAGGACCTTGCGGAAATCTGCAGGTCGGCCTACATGCACTGCAGGCCGTCAATCCTGAATATCCCGACGAACGGCATCCTGACAGACGCGATCGTGCAAAATGTCGAAACTATCGCAAACAGCCTGGCTGAGGCCCGCGTTATCGTCAATCTGTCGATGGACGAGGTTGGAGAACGTCACGACGACATCAGGAACGTGCCCGGGAATTTCGCCAAGGCAGCTGAGACCTACACTCGTTTGAGGAGACTGAAATGCAGGAACCTCAGCGTCGGCATCCACACGGTTATTTCGCGTTTCAACGTTGAGAGGTTCCCCGACATTTACGAAGAACTGAACAGAATGAAACCGGATGCCTACATCACGGAAATAGCCGAGCAACGAGTGGAACTGGACACGATGGGGCTCGAAATCGCTCCGCCTGACGATTGCTACGCTCGCGCGATCGACTACCTTTCGGCCAGGATAGGCGAGCAGGATTTCAGGGGAATGGGTGCCGTGACCCAGGCGTTCCGTGCGGAGTACTACAAGTTGGTTAAGGAAATCATCCACGAGCAGAGACAGGTTCTGCCGTGTTATGCCGGAGTCATGTCCGCACAGATTTCTCCGGATGGCGAGGTTTGGGCCTGCTGCACGAAGGCGGAAAGCATGGGCAATCTGCGGGACGCGGACTATGATTTTCGGAAGGTCTGGTTTTCGCAAAGAGCCGAAGCAATCAGGAAGCCGATCCGGAACGGGGATTGTCACTGCCCGCTTGCCAATGCAAGCTACACGAACATGCTGGCGTCATTCGGGACAGCGATGAGGGTGGCGAAGACAGTGGCCTCTGCACATTTCGGAAGAAAACGCCGGGAATCCCGGTTGCCAGGAAAAGTCGGGGCGTAAAGGGCGGTTTCCGCATGCTCGCAAACGGCATTCGCGTCGAGAGAATCAATCTTCCGCTGCCGCGATTCGACAGGCAGTTCGAAGGGCTGGTGATTGTCCAGATCTCGGATCTGCACATACGGCGATTTGCCGGTCGCGAACGGCGTTTGATCGACCTGGTGCACCGCGAGCGCCCGGATTTCATATTCATCACCGGGGACCTGGTCGTCAATTACACGAATGATTTCGGTGCTGCACTTAAGGTCGTCGACGCGCTCAAGGCGAAATGCGGCAAATACGCTGTTCTCGGGAATGCCGACCACACGCTCAAGCCCAAACTCCTCTTTGACAACTTCATGGCCGGCCTTCGGGGCGCAAATGTCGCAGTGCTGCAAAACTCGAACGTGCAGCTCTCGTATGCGGGCCAAAGGATTGGGTTGGCCGGTGTAGATGACCCCTTTTTCCTGTTCGACAATTTCGATGAGGCTGTCAGGGGCCTGCCGACAGGTATCCCTACTATATTGCTGTCGCACTCGCCTGACGTCGTGCTCGCACGGGCCGACGCTTTGGTCGTAAACCTCCTCGACACGGGACGCAGGGAGGAATTTTTCAAGACGTGGGGGTGGGCGACGACGACCTACTTCGGCCCCGAGAGCGGCGAGCTCTTTTTTGCGCGGGATGGAACCCACACGCTGCGCGTCCAAAGCCGCCAGGAAGGCGTTTCGCTCGACACCATACTGTTGAATCCCTACCCGGAACTGGATGATAAACTGGCTGCGAAATGCGTCGACGACCTGGAAAAGTCGCTGCGGACACGATCCGTTCCTGATCGATACCCCGGCCTGGTAGTAATCCATCCTCCGCTCGCCGACCAGCGCCGTTGCCGGGGGAAATGGAAGAAGAGCACCGATCCCGGTGCGCTACTGGGCCATAGGCTGGGCGACCTGCCGGCACGCCGTAGCTGGCGATACCAGCCGCTGGTCGATCCCGTGGACTATTTCGAAATCGATTTTCAGGCTAAGAAGGATGTCCGTTACAGGCTGTGGATGCGGATGAAAGCTCTGAACGGCAGCCCACTGACCGATTCGGTGTATGTGCAGTTCAGCGACGCTCTCGATATTTCGGGGCACCGGCGCTACCTAATCGGGAAGCCGGCACATACGAAGTCCAGGCTCGATGAGGTCGATCTGATCCTGACCGGCCACACCCACGGAGGGCAAATCAGGGTCCCGTTTCACGGCGCAATTGAGACGATGACGTCACTCGGCAGGCGCTACGCTGCGGGTCTGCATCCTTTCGGCAAATCGGTGCTGTATGTGTCGAGAGGGATTGGGTGCAGTGGGGTGCCGATCCGGTTCCTGTGCCCTCCCGAGGTGACAGTTTTCAGTTTCGCGGCGTGAGGAAAGACCAAGGGGGACAAAGTGCCTGTTATCTTTGACGAAATCCACAAATACAAGGCGGACCGGATTCGTGCGTCGGTGAATCAGGCGATCGGCAAGCTGCCGGTTGATTTCAAGGGGAAAAGGTCGGCGTTCATCAAGGTCAACATTGTGCGTCCAGCCGGTCCGGAATCCTGCATCGTGACGCATCCGGCCGTCGTCGAGGGATTGATTCAGTCGCTCCGGGAGCACGGGGTGGGCGACATTACCATCGCGGAGGGGTCGGCCGCAGGCGTAGACACGGAATGTGCATTTCGAAAATCGGGATATCAAGCGCTCGCGGACAGGATGCGCGTCCGGCTGTTGGACTTGAATTCGGAGTCGACGAAGAGATGTGCCAGACCGTGGGACTACGGCACTCTGGACTTGCCGGTCGCTGCCGTCCAGAGCGATCTGTACATCAATGTTCCGAAGATGAAGACCCATTTTCACACCGGTGTGACGCTCTCGATCAAAAACCAGCAGGGGCTGCTCACTCCGGCTGCAAAGAAAGCCACTCATCGTGAATACGATCTCGATCCCGGCCTGGTCTCCATTGCGAAGACAATCCGGCCGCACCTTGTTGTCGTCGATGGTATTGATGCCATGGAAGGGGAAGGACCGACCAAGGGTGTCAAAAAACACACGGGCGTGCTGGTGTATGGCGATGACATGCTGGAGACGGACATCGCATGCTGCGCCTTTATGGGGCTTTCGGGTTTGACGATCCGGCACTTGAAATGCGCGGCAGAACAAGGCCTCGGGCGCGTGGAGCCGGAGATCATCGGGGCGGCGTTCGCGTCGTTGCGGACCTCGTTCGTCATGCCGAGTCCAAAGCCGAAGCAACTGCTGAACTTCTATTCGTGGAAGAACTATCGCGCCTGCGCCGAGGACGAACACAGCTTCGAGGAAGCCATTCACCTCGCCATGGTCACTCCCAGGTACTGGTTCACCTTCTTCCCGAAGTTCCTCTATTTTGCAGCGTTGGGCAGGTTTCATTTGTTGAGGGGGAAAAGCGCGCGTTTCCCGGATGCACCTGGCCGCGTCCTCTGCATCGGAGATTGCTGTCGCAAGGTTGCAGAGGAACGGGGAACGTCCTTTGTTCCGGGCTGCCCTCCCAAACCCGAGGACATCGTGGAAACGATCAGACGCATGAAGTGAATCCGCGCACCCAATGCTCTTCCAGTCACCGACCCGCTCCGAACATGGAGGGTCAGGGACCCGGGGGTAAGGGATCAGCGCTTGGAGATTCTTAGAGGGCTTTGAGCCTTAGAGGTTATTCCACTCAATATGCAAAACCGACAATTCACTTCTTCGCCTGGGACTGAAGTCACGTCTCGTGATTCGTCGCGCACTGTCGCAGTGACGAAGATCGATGGCAACATCAATGCTGCCGTGAAGCGCGCCATCGCCCTGGTCGGCGGAATGGAGTCGGTCGTCTCCGAGGGGGATGAAATATACCTGAAGCCGAACTTCGTAGCCCCGCGATCCTCCTCGAACGGGGTGACAACGAATCTCGAGGTCATTCAGGCGGTCGCGGAAGAAGTCAGGCGCTGCGGGGCTTCCCCTGTCCTTTTCGAAACGCCGGCCGTGGAGTTTGACAGGGAAAAGGTCTACAAGATTCTCGGGGTTCGCGAATTCGCCGGCGATCACGGGATCCGCATCGCGGAAGACGCCGGAGATCTCGTGACCGTCCCGGTTCCCGGCGGAAAAGTGCTGAAGCGAGTGAAGATCCCCGCACGCCTGAGGACTGCGAAAATCATCAACATCCCGAAGCTGAAGACGCATGTTTCCGCCAGGATGACATGCGCCATGAAAAACCTTATCGGATTGTTGCCGGATTGCGAAAAGAAAAGAGTCCACGTTCGCGGGGTCCACGAGGCGATTGCGGATATATGCAAGGTGATACAACCCGTGCTGACGGTCGTGGACGCCGGAACGTGCATGCAGGGGGACGGGCCGACTTACGGAGACGCCATCGAAAGAGGCTTGATTCTGGCCGGCAGGGACATGGTTTCGGTCGACCTGGCCTGCAGCCGTGCGATTGGTATCCCGCCCGGGGAGATCCCGCGGTATATCCGGTTGGCGGCTGACGGGCGTATGGAGTCGCAGCTCGAGATGGTCGGAGACCCGCTTGACGGCCTCGCGCAGCCCTTCCGAATTCCGGAAAAGAGCCCCCTTTTCCACGCTCTGTTTCGGGGAATCTACATCACGGATATCTTATGGTCGCGCTTCTCGAAGGTGCCTCTCAACAGTTACCTTTACCGCACGGGTTTGATTGGCACAAATCCCAGAATCCTCGAGCAGAAATGTAATCTGTGCGGGGATTGCGTTTCTTCATGCCCCGAACCGGGAGCCATTCGACTCGAGCAATTCAGGATTGATTATCAGGTATGCATACGATGTTTGAACTGCTATGGCGTATGCAGAGAGGAGGCCATCGTGGTAAGAGGCGTTTCCAGGCCGCAACAACATCAGGCTAGCTCTGGATCGGCCGCGGCCGTTTGCGAACCAACCGGCACGGCAGACCTCAATCGGCAAGCTCAAGAGAGCCGCCCGGCGCTGAGGAAGTCTATTTCGGTTTTCTTTCCTTGCTTGAATGAGGAGGGCAGCGTCGAGAGATTGACACGGGACCTGCTCGCTATTCTCAGGCAGGAGTTCGAGCAGGGTGAAGTGATCATTGTCGATGATGGAAGCACCGACCGGACCGGTGAAATCGCAGACCGGCTGGTGCAGGAGAATGAAGAGTGGGTAAGAGTCATCCACCATACGGCCAGCAGGGGCTATGGAAACGCTTTGAAGGCCGGGTTCGAGGCCTCCCGGCATGATCTGGTGTTCTTCACCGACGGAGACTACCAGTTCGATGTTAAGGACCTCCGCCGCGCCCTGCCTCTGATCGACAAATACGACATCGTGGTCGGCTACAGGCACAACCGGCAGGATCCCCGTATGCGGCTGGTGCTCTCGAAGGGCTACAATCTGCTCATACGGATTTTGCTCGGGGTGAAGCTCAAGGACATCGACTGTTCTTTCAAACTGTTCCGGCGTTCCGCAGTCGACAAGATCCGGATCGATTCGATCGGCTATTTTGTCGATACCGAAATCATGGTGCAGGGAACGGAGCTGGGTCTGAGCATCAAGGAGATCCCCGTGCGCCATCTGCCAAGGACCTCGGGGGTTTCGAAGATCCGGATGAAGCACATTTACACCACCCTGCATGAGATCGCGGTGTTGTGGAAAAAGGTGCATCGCGGCCAGGCAAACAAGCGGAGTCACCATGAAGATCCTGTTGGTTAATCCTCCCATCACGAAGAAACAGATCTATTCGAAGTATTCAGCCGGAGCGCCCTGCCTGCCGCCTCTGGGACTTTGTTATCTCGGTGCCGTTCTGCTCGAGAAGGGACATGAAGTCAGAGTGATGGATTGTGCAGTTGAGGGCATCGGCGTGCCCGAAGTCCTTCGAGAGTTGGAAAGCTTTGGGCCGCCGATCGTCGGCGTCACATCGACGACCGTTTCGTATGTCGCCGCCAGGGGTGTTCTCGACGCGGTAAAGAAGGCCCGCCCGGACGTAACAACCATCCTGGGTGGCGCGCATATCAGCGCGGTTCCGATCGAAGCGATGACCGATTGCGCCGCGGATATCGGCGTAGCGGGAGAAGGCGAGGAGACGCTGCTCGAGATCATGCAGCGTCTGGAGAAACATCAGAGCGTCGACGATGTAGCCGGAACCCTTGTCAGATCAAACGGGAAAGTCGTTCAGAGACCGGTGAGAGCCCCGATTGCTGATCTGGACACAATTCCGTTTCCGGCGCGCCAGTTGCTGAAAGACTTACGCATGTATTCCCATACGCCGTTTCGTGGCGCGCGCTTTACCACGACGATGATCACAAGCCGGGGTTGCCCGTTTCGCTGCGGTTACTGTGACCAGTCCGTGTTTGGCAGAAGGTGGCGCGCGCACACAGCTGACTACGTTCTGAGGGAAATCAAATCTCTCAAGGAAACTTACGGCGTGGAATTCATTTCGTTCGAGGATGACAATTTCCTTTTGTCGCGGAACAGAACGATAGAGATTTGCCGGAAGATGATCGATGCCAGAGTGGGGATCGGGTGGTCGTGCCTGGGTCGTGCCAACGAAGTGGACGACGAGGTCCTTTCGCTGATGAAAAGAGCAGGGTGCCGGACAGTCTACATGGGAATCGAGAGCGGAAGCAGCCGGATGCTCGAGCTGATGTGCAAGAAGCTGAGCATTGAAGACATGGAAAAGGGCATCCGGCTGGTCAAGAAACACGGCATCACTGTGACGGGTTCGTTCATCCTGGGATTGCCCACGGAGACGAGAGAAGAGATGAACAGGACCGTCGAGTTGGCGCTTTCGCTCCCTCTGGACGGAGTCACTTTCTTTACCTTCACGCCGTACCCTAAAACCCCTCTGACTGAAATGGCGAGGAAACACGGATGGGTGAGCGACGATTGGAGGAATTACTCCGGGCACCCCGGCACGCTGCCGTTTGTCCCTGCCGGGATGGATGCGGACTATCTCCTTCAGGCTCAGGCAACGGCTTACAGGAGGTTCCTGATGAGACCCCAGTATCTCTCCAAGCACATGGGTATGTTCTTGAATCGTGGCACGGTCACAAATGCCGTGAAATTCCTCAAAGCACTCGTATCCCGGTAGCTTTTGGTGCGTCACCATTCGAGACGGGATCGTGTAACTCCGGAGGCAGCATGTCACAGTCCAGAGAGTTCTCCGACGTATCTGTTGATATCGTAATCCCTGTTCTGAACGAAGCGCACGTGCTCGAGGCAAGCACGACAAAGCTCAGGGATTTCCTGAGGAATAATGCCGGATTCAAATGGCAGATTGTCATCGTCGACAACGGATCGACCGACGGCACTCTCGACGTCGTGAAGCGCCTTGCCACGCAATACCGCGAAGTAACGTGGGTGCATTTGAACGTGAAAGGCAGAGGGCGGGCTCTGCGCGAGACATGGCACAGAAGTGCGGCCGATGTGGTGGCGTATATGGATGTGGATCTGTCCACTGAGTTGCCGGCGCTGCCGAAACTCGTCCATGCCATCGTCAAAGAAGGCTATGACATTGCCGTAGGATCGCGGCTTGCACGGGGCTCGATAACAAAGCGCTGCTTCAAAAGGGAACTGACCTCGAGGGCCTATAACATCATTTTAAAGTGTATCCTTTTCGTCCGTTTCAGCGACGCCCAATGCGGTTTCAAGGCTGTGACGAGAAGAGTCGTCGATGAGCTGGTGCCGCAGGTCAGAGATCAGTCATGGTTTTTCGACACTGAGTTGCTGGTCCTGGCCGAGAGGCAGGGATATCGCATCAAGGACATTCCGGTGAAATGGATCGAAGACGACGACAGCCGGGTAAAAGTTATTCCCACCGCCTGGGATGATCTGAAGGGCGTATTCCGTCTGCGCTGGATGTTTTGGTCGCACAGTTGGGGCCTCAAAGCAAACAAACCTGTCATCGCGCCGTCGCGACCAGCCACTTGCGAAGGAACGGAGAGCCGGAGCCCTGAAATTTCAGGTCCACCGAAGCAGGTGGAACAGGGGAGGAGTGTGTCTCAGTCGTCGTAACGAGGGCTGAGAATCGAAACGGGGCTCGCGCTCTGGAATGATTTTCTCGGGATGCATTCATCCGTGTGCGATGGAATAGTGGCCTGACTTAAAAATGAGCCGGTGGTTTGAACGTCTGAGCGACGAGGATTGGAAAGTCGCGGGCATTGTGCTTTTGCTCGGCGTGGCGACAAGAATCCCCTTTGCTTGCCCAATGGCATTTACCAGCGACTCCGCCAGGTTTGCCCTGGCTCTGAGTCATTTCGATGTCTCACAGATGCGGCCTCACGCTCCCGGGTACATTCTGTATGTCGCTCTGGCCAAACTGATCAGCGCGGTGGCGGGCGATGCTACGGCAAGTCTCGTTGCGGTGAGCGTGATTTCGAGCGGCTTGGCCGCCATGCTGACGTTTCTCCTGGTATCGCGGATGTACGGGCGAGCGAGCGGTCTGGTGACCTCGCTTCTCTTATTGACCAGTCCGCTCTTCTGGTACAACGGTGAAATGCCGCTGACATATGCTTTGGAGGGCATGTTGACAGTGGCATTTGCGGTGGCCTGCTACGAGGTCGTCCTGGGTAAGACCGCCTGGCTGCTACCCGCCGTCGTGCTGTTGGGGCTTGCGGCGGGGGTCAGGCAGACGTTGCTGTTTGTCCTCGCTCCTCTGCTTTTCTATGCGATGAGAAAGTGCAACGCACGGCAAATCGTCGTCTCGGTTCTGATCTGTGCGGCGACTTGTGCGGCGTGGCTGATCCCGATGATTGCGCTTTCGGGAGGGCTCGAGCAATACACGTCATCCGTAGCGGCGCAGTACAGGACATGGGTCTTGACTCCTCTGCCGTGGATCGTCGCGTCTAAGATTCGGTCGGGAATCCTGCTGAGGTACCTGTTTTACAGCCTGTGGCTCGCCGCTGTGCCTGTGATCTTCTATTGCGCTCGGACTGTTATGCGGCGGGACGTCTTCCGCGACCAGAGAGTGCATTTCCTGTTGTTGTGGATCGTGCCGTCTGTCATCTACTTTGTGGGTTTTAATATCTACAATCCCGGGCATGTTGTGTTCCTGCTGCCTGCGCTGTTTGTGATGGCAGGCGAAGGCATTTTTGTGTTGGCCGGGGCTTTGCGCCAGCGGGCACACTCATCGGCGGTCGGAGCACGCGCCGGTGCTCTTGTCGGCGCGTACGGGCATACTCGGTGGCGGATGGCGGGCGTGGTGGCGACTACAGGCGTGATCGCGGTCACGAATGCCTTCATGTTCTGCTGGGGAACCGGCGAAATGTCTTACGCTGCGATTAAGCGGGACAGTGGCGAGCTGGCATCACAGGTTCATCTCACGAGGAAGAACTTCTCCGCCGAACGGAGCATGATAGTGACATGCCGGCTTAATACCCAGGCCGGACTGTACCTTCCGGAGTTTCTCATTTGCTGTCCGTTGCCGATGATCTTCCAGAGATCGGATGTTCCAATCGAAATGCAGAACGTCTATTTTACTCTGCAACACGAGACCACGCCGAAGACCTATTGGATCCCTACCGGGTTCCGGATTGCACCCATCTTGATACCGAACCAGATCGACACGCTGATATTCTGGGAGGAAGAGGTTGCGCGTTACTGTCAAAATGCTGATCGTCTGGCGAAGCTTGGCGGGACTGATCCTTCGGTCCCGACGCTCTTCTATGTAAAGCTGCGGCCTGGCGAGAGGCTCCATTACGACTACCATAGCCTGCGGATCGAGTAACTTCGCCGCGACACAGGACAACAGATTGTGATTTCAAAAAAGAGAGTGGAACGGGTGCTGCTGATTCAGCCGCCCCTGGTTGTGCATACGAACCTCAGTTCCGAGCCGAAAGGGGTGCACCCCCCCATCGGTCTTGCGTATCTTGCCGCCATGGTGGAAGCCGAGTGTGAAGTCCGCATCCTTGACAGTGTTGTGGAAGGCTATCACACGGAAGTCGAAACCGATAAGAACCGGATCCGCTACGGTCTTACCCACGAGCAGATTGCCGAGAGCATAGAAAGCTTCAAACCGGATCTCGTCGGGGTGTCGAACTGTTTTTCTTCGGGATTCAGAGAAGCGCACGCCGTTTGCCAAATCGCGCGCAGCGTGAACCCCGAGATTGTGACGGTGATCGGCGGGCCACACCCGTCCGCCATGCCCGCGCAGGTGGCACAGCAGGATGCAATTGATTTCGTTGTGATCGGGGAGGGCGAGCATACATTCCGCGATTTGCTGAGGAGCCTGGGCAACGGCGGCTGGACCGAGCTCGATGGACTGGCTTGGAAAGATGGCGGCAAAGTCGTCCTGCGGCCGAAAACCCGGTTCATTGAAGATCTGGATGCACTGCCTCGACCGGCCAGGCACCTGCTTCCGATGCAGAAATATTTCGAGATCGGCGAGGCTTTCCTGTTGACGAAGCGGAAGCCCTTTACGCCCTTGAACACGTCGCGCGGGTGCGTGGCACAATGTACTTTTTGCCCCGTCCACGCCACCTGGGGCGGGAAATGGCGCGCGCGGAGCGCGGAGAATGTGCTGGACGAAATCGAGCACCTGGTAAACACGTATGGAGTCCGGGAGATTCATTTTGACGACGACAACCTGGTATTAAACAGAAAACGAGCCGTCGCTCTCTTCCAGGGATTGATCGACAGGAAGCTGGACGTGGTGTGGACTGTGCCGACGGGGCTTGCACTCTGGGCAGTCGACGACGAACTCCTGGCGCTCATGAAGAGGAGCGGTTGCTACAAGCTTTTTGTCGCAGTTGAATCGGGCGATGATCATATCCTGCACAAAGTCATCCGAAAGCCTCTCGATCTAAAAAAAGTAAAGCCTCTGGTCCGAACGATGCAGAGGCTTGGAATCGAGGTCGAGTCGTTCTTTGTCGTGGGAATGCCCGGCGAGACCAGGGAATCTCTGAAAAGAACGTTTGAGTTCGCAAGAGCGCTGGACACGGACGCCGCACACTACTTTTTCGCCAATCCGATGCCCGGTACAATGCTCTGGAACGAGTGCGAGGAAAAGGGGTACCTCAGAAAAGGATTCAGCCTCGATAATGTCCGCGTCGAATGCGCCAACATTGAAACCCCTGATATGCCCGCGGTTGCACTGGAACAGCTGGTTGCCCGCGAGGAGGTCAGAGGGAGAATCAGGGCGCTCATAAGGCACCCGCTACGGATCTCGAGAAAATATTTGCAGTATGTACGAAAAGATCGGCGCGTAGTTCGCAACTTCCTGATGAGGAACATTCGCGGTTCCGTCGGATTGAAAGATGGTGGCAGGGCGGCTGAATAGGGCTGCCAGGGCCACCTGAGCTGAAGACAAATTTGCGGGACTGAGCTGCCACAAGCCGATCAAAAGCGCGGCTCAGAAGAGGAGTTTCAAAGGGTGAATGAAACAACAAAAAATAATGCTGGGTTTGGTGATGCGGCCGGTGTGCCATCCATCAAGATTTGCCTGATTTCGCTGTATTCCTCCAGTTGCATCGGATTGCGCTATCTTGCCTCGACGTTGAAGCGAAATGGTTTCGATGTCAGCATGGTCTTTTTCAAGGACAAGGACATAGCTCTTGATCTCATGGCCCGGCCGACGCTAAAAGAGTATGATCTTCTTCTGGAAACCGTAGCAAAGCTCCAACCTGCGATCGTCGGGATTGGCGTCCGATCGTCTTTTCTGACGATTGCCAAAGAGATCACTTCGCGCATCCGCCGCACACTGGGGAAGCCGGTGATCTGGGGGAGCACCCACCCTACAGTGGCGCCCGAAGACAGCCTTGAGTTTGCAGACATCGTGTGTCTCGGGGAAGGCGAGCATGCGCTGCTGGACCTGGCCCAGTCGCTCTGTCGAGGGGATGCACGCCGGGACATCGAGAACCTGTGGTACAAGGACGATGGTCGCATCGTCAGAAATGCGATCCGTCCTTTGTACGATGAACTCGACAAGCTGCCTTTCCCCGATTACGGAGATGAGCAGAAGCACTTTATTCAGAATGACGAAATCGTCGCCGGGGACCCTGGCAGAAAGGCCTTCAATCTGGACGTAATGACGTCCCGGGGCTGCCCGTACCATTGTACCTATTGCTCCAACAGCATGTTCCGCGAACTGTACCGGGGGAAGGGGT
Source organism: Acidobacteriota bacterium (assembly GCA_041501225.1). GTDB lineage: Bacteria > Acidobacteriota > UBA6911 > UBA6911 > UBA6911 > JAFNAG01. Next base: position 25,417 of record JBGQNR010000012.1, on the reverse strand, counting down.
GTGCGGTAAGGCGAAGGAGCGTAAGAAACGTTCTGGATGAGATCAAGGCGCAATCAGAGAAGCTGCCCGGGCTGCGCAGGATTGATTTCATAGACGAAGTGTTCTCGTGGGACAAGACCTGGGTCGAAGAGTTCGTTGAAGGGTACAAACGGGATGTCCGACTGCCGTTTCACTGCATGCAGCATCCCAACGCCGTAAACCGGGAAGTCCTCAAAATGCTCCGCGACGCTGGGCTGGAACGAGTCGAAATGGGAATTCAATCCGGTTCGGAAAGGATGCGAACCGCAGTTTTTTTGCGTGCCGTTCCGGACGAAAAGCTGATCGCCGCATCCCAGGTAATGCACGATGTAAAAATCACGCCATTCTACGACATCATCGTCGACAATCCGTTTGAGACTTCCGAGGACAAAAAGAACGGCCTCGACCTGCTGCTGAAAATGAAACGCCCTTTCTACATGCACATGTTCTCGCTCACTCACTTCCCGAATACGGCATTGACGAAGAGGGCGCTCGAGGAGAAACTCATCACGGAAGATCAGGTCGAGGGCCGCGCCACCGCGAGTTTTGACCAGTTCTACGTCTCGTTAAGTCATCCGCGACCCGCCGAGGACCGGTTCTGGTTAAGTCTCTACTCGCTGACTTCGAAGAGCTTTGTTCCGAAGGCTCTGATCCGAGGCCTCAGCAAGTTGGATGCATTGAAGAAACATCCCGGCCTTCTGGTTGCATTTGCAGATGCATGCAACTACCTGAAGTTGGGCGGAATCGCCATCAAGTGGATGAGCGAAGGGAAACCTGTGCTGCGCTCGCTGGGTGAAAGAAGGAAGAGCAGCAAGCAAGGCAGTCGCATCGTGTGATGGGCGGGACGCGTGACTAAGGCTCTGGTCATAGGAGGAACCGGGTTCATAGGGAGCCGCATTGTCGATGATCTCCTGGGGAAGGGCTTCGCGGTCCGCATGACGGTTCGGAAGAAGGGCTCTCCTGCCTTCGACGATGCGGAAAAGTATAGCCGGGTCGAGCTCGTGTACGGAGACGTCCTGGATCCGGATTCGATCCGGGAGTGCGTTAAGGGCGTCGACCTTGTCTTTGCCTGCTTCGGACTGCTTGGGAAATGGGGTGTACCCGACTGCTCATATTGGCAGACAAATGTCGAGGGAGTCAGGAATGTTCTGGGGGCGATACCGAAGGCCGGGATCGGGCAATTTATACACCTGAGTAGTGCCGGTGTTCTGGGGCCGTTGGCCGACGGGGTTGTCGCCGATGAGTCGTTCCCCTTTGCGCCGTCGAACATCTATGAGAGGACAAAGAGCGAGGCGGAAAAGGAACTCTGCAGGCTCGCAGTAGAGCGTGGCATTCCGTTTACCATCATTCGGCCCGAGTTTGTCTACGGTCCGGGCGACTTGCATGTTCTCGGACTTTTCAGGGCGATCACGCGCAGACGCTTCGTTCTGATTGGAAGCGGCGGCAGCCTATTGCACCCCACCTATATCGATGACCTGATTCAGGGCGTGCTTCTCTGCACAGATAATAAAAATGCTTTCGGCAAGACTTTCCTGATCACGGGAAAAGCACCGGTTTCCGTGAAGGAGCTCGGGACAGTGATCGCCGATGAATTGGGGGTGCAGTTGCCGCGGATCCGAATACCCAAGGGCGTTGCTTATGCCGCCGCCGGCATGTTTGAGGTACTCGCGAAGATTTCACATTACCCGGAACCGCTACTGACTTGGGCGCGGGTGAAGTTCTTCACGGAAAACAGAGCATTCACGACCGACCGGGCTCACAGAGAATTGGGATATTCACCGAAAGTGGATCTCAGGATGGGAGTCAGGCAGACGATTCGCTGGTACAGTGACAAGGGGTATCTATAAATGTCTGAACCGCGGCACAGCATCAAATCTTATTATCGGCTGAGCCTGACTGAGGGTGAAGGCGTCGGAACGGCTTATGAATACTATGCGAAGGCCCGAAAGCTTCGCAGATTGATGGAGATTGTGGGGACGCCGAAACGAATCCTCATCGCCGGTTTACCCGAGAAATTCGGCCTCAGCATGGACTTCTTCCTTCTCGGGCACGATACACAGGCGGAGATCCTTGTGGTTGACGAGAGGAGAGAAAGAATTCTGAAGGCGCAGGAAGTCATGGCGGATCTCGCATCAAGAGGCATTCTAAGCGTGGGACGCACACGCTTCAGTACCGTGACGGATTTGGGAGAGTTAGATGGGAATCAGTTAGGCGGAGGGACATTTGATTTGGCACTGTCCTGCGAGGTTTTGCAGCGACTCGGCTCAGCGCGGGACCGCTACATCTCGCGCCTATGGGATACATCGAGAAACATCGCGGTATTCGTGCCGAATGGCGGTAATTCCGCACACGCGGAGCACAGCGGCCTGAGAGGGCTCTGCGCGGAGGAGTTGCTGCGCGCTTGCCGTCAGGAACGAAGGGACGCGCGCATTCACGATTTTGGGCTGCTGGACATGCCGCCTTTCCCGCCCGGCGTAAGCCGTTCGCAGGACAAGCGGGAGGAGGCGGCCGAGAGCCTGTTGGAGGGCCTGCTGATGAGGGCCCTCGAAGGCTATTGCTGCGTGGAAGGCTTCTGGCCCGTGGCTGTGAGGGCGAGACTTGCTCATATCGCCTATGTGATGGCCGGGCGTGGGAATGCCGGAGGCTGAGATGGCCGGCCTGTTTTTGCCGAGCAGAATCCATGCGGGGGCGGGGTCAGGTCTATCCAGAAACGACATGGAAGTGCTCGCACGATTTCGGCAGCTGCACGACGCCATTGACACAGCAACCGATCGCTCGGTGCCGCCTGCACGGAGAGTTTTCATGCGCCCAGGCGGAGTCTGTAAAGCAATCTGTTTCCTGACAGGTCTTCTGGTTCTGGTGTCCTGCGGGGCGAAGGCTCCGAAGGAAAGCGAAAACAATGCATCCTATTATTACACTAGAGGCATAGAGCAGTACGATAGGAGAGAATACCGCGATTCCCTGAATAGCCTTACGACTGCAGTGGCTCTTGCGCCCGACAACGCCAAGCTCATGTACCATCTGGCACGAGCTTATGCCGTCATGGGAGACGCTGGCAGCGCAATGGGGTGGCTGGAAAAAACGGTTTCTCTGGGATTTGACTTTGGTGCTGAAACCGACCCTAACTTCGACGCCGTTCGGAAGCTGCCGAAATACAGCGAAATTGTCAAACAAATGCAGGAGATAAAGCGTCCGATCAGCAGCAGTGCAGTTGCGTTCATCATTCCCGAAAGGGACCTGATGCCGGAGAACATTGCCTACGACCCGATAGAGGGGAGATTTTTCGTGGGCAGCACCTATAAGCGTAAGATAATCAGTATCGACAAAGCCGGCGTACGAGAAGATTTCACCACGGAAGGCCAGGACGGCCTCTGGAGCGTCTTTGGGATGAAAGTGGACCCCGAGAGGCGCACCCTTTGGGTTGCGAGTTCCGTGTACAGAGGCATGGTTGGTTTCGACTACCGGCAGTTTGGGATAGCCTGCGTTTTCAAGTACGATTTGAAAGAACGGAAATGCATTAGGAAGTACTTCTTGGATGAACGACCCAAGCGTCATGATTTTAACGACCTGGTGTTAAATGCTGAAGGTGATCTGTTCATCACAGACGACATGGCAGACGCGATATACTGGATTCCCCGGGAGAGCGACCGGCTCGAAACTTTTGTGCGCCCTGAGCATGTTACCCATCCCAACGGCATATGTTTGTCCGACGACGGCAAGTATCTTTATGTGAGCCACACCGAGGGCGTTTCGATTATTGATGTAGACACGAGGGCTTCCCGTAAAGTCGGGCATCCCGCGAACGTAACTTTGTGCGGGATCGATGGCCTCTATTTTTATCGTAATTGTCTCGTAGGAATTCAGGTATACAGTCCGGAGCGCTTGGTACAGTTTTACTTGACACCCGATCACCAGGCCGTAGAACGCACCAGGATTATCGAAGTCAATAACCCGCATTTCGAGCTGCCGACGACAGGAGTCATTGTCGAAAATACGCTTTTCTACATCGCCAACAGTCAGTTGAGGCGCTTCAATGACGAAGATGGGACGATTTTCCCGATGGAAAGGCTTCACGACATTGTCATCCTGAAAGCAAAACTATAGCGGCGGTGGAATTCAACTTCGGGATTCACCTTTGTAGAGATTGGATCACATGATGATTGTTGCAGGCGGATTATGGACAAATCTATGAGGTTGCGGGCATGGTCGGGTGCGGTGACCGCATGGGCCACCGCGATCGTCTATGGGGTTGCGGCGGGCGTTGCGGATTTTGGTGGCGCTGCTTTTCGTGGAATCGGTTTGATGGCGGCATCGGTGGTGGGATTTCGAACTGCGGGACTGGTATTTTTGCTGGCGGGGGTGACCGTTCTGACCGTGCTGTGTCTGATCAGGATGCTGGAGCGCGCAAAGCCCGGACTGGTGTCGCCGCAGTTTAAAACGGCAATTGTCCTTGGATCGGGCACATTCCCGATTGCGCTTGTCGTTTTTTTTGGGCAAAGCCCGAACGGTTACCAGGCGCTTGTGAAGAGCGAGTTGGTCGCGGGAGCTGTGATACTGGCCGCGGCTGCCTTATTATCGAAAGCATCCCGTGCAGTGGGGCCATGGGAACGTCTTGTGGCTCTGATACCGCGGTTCTGCATGGCGGGTACGGTTGTGATTTTCCCATTGTTTGTATTTGCGACGCTCATGCGATGGCAGGCGCCGCCAGGCCCGGCGCAGGGAGCAAAGAAGTCCGGCGGCCCGAACATCGTGCTGGTGATAATAGACTCGGCACGTGCGGATCACTTTTCGGTATATGGATATCGGTATAGGACGAGTCCTTTCCTCGAGCGCCTGGCGGCGGAATCGACTGTCTTCGACAACGCCATCGCGGCCTCGCCATGGACCCTGCCATCGCACGCCTCCATTTTTACCGGCTTGTATCCCGGACAGCACAACACCCACGCTGAGCACTTCTGGCTTGACGACGGCTATCGCACCATGGCCGAGATTCTCGCGGACAACGGTTATCAAACGGTGATGTTTTCCAACAACGATTATGTGTCTCAAATTACCAACCTGGTGCAGGGATTCGAGCGTTGCTGGTACAAAGGCCGTTGGACGGATGACGCCCGATACTACGGTCAAGGTTTTGGGAGGGCCTTCGACTTGTTGCTGGCGTCGTTCTGGTCGGAGTGGAACGATAGGGTTTTGTCAAAACTCGTGAAGAACCCCGCGGATGCACTCGACTACCCGACTGCAGCCGTAACGAACAGTGCGATCAGGGATTGGTTGGAGAAAGACCGGGACAAAAAGAGACCCTTTTTCCTCTGCGTCAACTACATGGACGTGCATTTCCCGTATAATCCCAGGGATGAGACTGCGAGACTATTCCTCGATGAGGCTGCTCTGGGACGTTCCTATGGACTGAAGTTGCGCCGGCCGCCAGTCGAATACTCTTTGGATGCTTCGAAAGGGCAATATACAGCGGAGGAGTTGCGGATCATAAACGGACTATACGATGCCGATATTCATTCTCTCGATGCCGAGTTGGAAAGGCTGTGCGCGAAACTCAGAGCCCTTGGCGTATATGATCAGACGGCGATATTCATCACTTCTGACCACGGCGAGTACCTGGGCACCCATAATCGTCTGGCACACGGCCTGGGCCTGCACGAGGAAGTGCTGCGGATTCCGCTGCTTGCAAGATACCCCGGGGTTTTCACCCGCGGCAAGCGTGTGGACAGCGTGGTCACGCATGTCGACTTATTCGAAACGGTGCTGGCGCTGGCGAAAGTGGAGGAGAGGCCGAGCGGCATGCCTGAGACCGAGAAGCTCTTCAGCATACCCGAGGGCATCGATCGCCGTGTGTTTTCCGAGTACCGGTTTCCCTTGCATGTATTGGCTGGCGAATCACTTCGCGACGACAACTCGCGGTTGCTTGTCGAGCAGAGGATGGTTCGCGACCGGACTCACAAATTGATCTGGAAATCGCGCGGAAATTTCGAATTTTTCGATCTTGCCGCGGATCCCTTCGAGCTGAAAAATCTATATGCCGCGGACAACAAAACAATCGAGCTTATGGAACGGGATCTGTTCAAGTGGATGGCATCGGACGTCCCTCCGGCGGAGAACCGGCGTGAGCGAAAGGGCCGCTCGCCCAATGAGGACATTCGCCTCATTGAACGGATGCGTACGCTGGGTTACGTGAAATGAGGAAACAGTGCGCCGGCGCAAGTGTTGCACCCGGGAGAGCGATCTCCTTGCGATGTGGAATTGAATCGCCCGTTTCAACCGGCCCGGAATGATTGTATGGGGAACCTGAAGGCGCTCAGATTGAGAGTTCTGGCAATAGTCGTCAGCTGCGTTGTCACGCTGATCGCCGGTGAAGGTGTGACACGAAGTTACGAACGACTGATTGGTGTTGATTTCGGCATCCAACGAAAGGAGTTGCTGAATGCGGACCGACTGCCGCGAGATTTGTGGCTCCAGGGCGACTTCCCGCGATTGAGACCGAATGCCCGGGTGATTGCAAGAACATCGGAGTTCGAGGTTGGCTACGCGATTAACGGCCATGGATTGCGGGACCGTGAGTACAGCTATCAAAGAGTCCCTGGCAAAATTCGAATCCTCGCGTTGGGAGACAGTTTCACTTTCGGTGAGGGTGTTCCCTATGGAGAGAGGTTCGTCGACATTCCGGAAGACTATTTCGCCAACCTCGAAATAATCACACTTGCGGTGCCCGGTTATGGCATCGAACACGAGCTGATCTGTTTATATCAGGAGGGTTTGAAATACTCCCCCGATTTCGTGATCCTGTTTGTCAACCAGGTAGATACGAGGCGCTGGCTGTCCGGACTTTTCGAGGGCACCCACATTTCCCTGAACGGGCTCGGATATGAAAATAATCGACTGGGCGAAACGGCCGGAACCGTCTATTTGCCTCGAGAGCGAAATGCGTCCTCCCGAGTGGAGGCATGGCTGCAGCATTGGCACACTTTCGAGTTTCTGGCCGGAAGGCTCGACCTCTACCGGCTGGCGAGAAGGGACAGCAGAATTTGGAAAGACAAGGCGCCGTTCCGGGATGATTCGGATCGTGTCGGGGAGCCGAGCGCGGAGATCCGGGAGAGGACGATTCGGGTGTTGGACAAGTACAGGGAGATCACGGCGTCCAGGGGAATTCAGTTTCTCGTAATCAACATTGACGCCCATTACGATCTCTCGTACATCCAGGGTGCTTTTCGAGACCTGGCATATTTCGATCTGTCGGCGGCTTTGAGCAAACGGGCCGCAAAGACGCCGCTGCGGTTCCTGTATGATCGTCATTTCAATCCGCGGACCCACAGGTTCCTGGGCGAGAGCCTGATTGAAATCTTTAAAACGTCCGTTCCCAGGCTTCAGGTTGGAACCAGGGCCGCCTCTGTTCCAAAGTAAACATGAACGGAACGCGATCCACCGATCAGGCGCGCGCGCAATACCGGCATGTTTGATGTGCTCGCTTTTTATAATAGAAAATGGATTGTGTCACCGCTCGAGTTGATGTCGACTGTGTTGCCAGAAAACCCGGTTGGAGCCTGCTGATTAGTCACATGGTTAATGCATTGAGAAAGCTTGTTCGGTTGCCGGGCTGCTTTTGGGACAGCATTCAATACCACCTCGCCGGCACTTTTTTTACTGCAAAGCCGCGCATGATTCAGTTTCCGGTCTGCGACCGGTGCAATGCCCGATGCATCATGTGCAACCGATGGAGCAAAGAGGCAAGGGATGAAATCGTAATAGAAAAGATTCGCGAGATATTCCAGAACCGATTGTTTTCCAAGGTCGAGCAGGTGAACCTGCACGGCGGGGAACCCACTTTGCGCAACGATCTGGCTGAAATATGCCGGATCGTTCAGGCTTGTTGCCCAAAGCTGCGCCGCATCTGGATTTCCACCAATGGCTTCGGTGCCAGGAGAATCGAGAAACGAATGCTCGAAGTCCTCGGCGCACTCGATTTTCGGAAACTGTCTGCACTCGAAATCAACCTATCGATTGACGGCATTGGGGAAACCCACGATCGGATCCGCGGGATCAAGGGCGGGTTCGAGCAGGCGATCCGCACGCTGGCAATTCTCAAGAGGTTGACCGAAACGCATCCGGTTCGGCTGACGATTGGCACAGTAATCCAGCCACTCAACCTCAAAGAACTCGACGAAATCGACCGCTTCGGCGCCAGCCAGGGAATACCGGTCTTGTTCCAGCCCCTCATGTTCGATGAATTTTTCAATCTTCAGCAATGCCAGGAGTTGCGATTTTCGAAAGAGGACAAGGAGGCCATGCTGGGAATCATCGAAAAGAAGCTCAGCCGCGGATCGTCGCCGACGAGTTTCTACTGGTGCGATTTTCTTGCCATGTCGAGGGGAAAGCGGCGAATGAGCCCCTGTGCTTTCGATCGCTATGTGCTTTCTCTTTATCCGACGGGGGAAGTCCTTCCATGCTCGAGGGAAGATTGGATAATCTTCGGAAATGTCTATGAGGAGAGGGTCGACAAAATCTGGTACAGCCCAAAGGCGGATGCCGTCCGGAGAAGAATGAAGAAAGAGGTCTGCCCCAATTGTTCTGCTTACTGCGCGGTGGAATTTTCGCTTCAGAAGGAGTTTGCCAGGTACTTCGCTTTTTACTTGCGGAGACTCTTGTCGAGGAACTCGCGCAGCCTGGGATTGTGAGGGCGCAAAACGGAGGATAGCAGGTTGAAAATGGCAAAGACCCCGGCGAATATTGCGAAGCTTTTGGCGCTGCCGGGTGCCGTAATCGGGGGGATCACGTACAAACTCGGCGGCATCCTGTTTATTCCCAGGCCGCGGTTTGTCTGTTTTCCAGTTACCTTCCGCTGCAACTCCCGGTGCCAGATGTGCAATATCTGGAAGAATTCGCGCAGCACAGCCGAACTCGATTTGACTACGATCGAGCGGATATTCTCCCACTCTCTTTTCCGCAAGGTCGAGCAAGTAGTGTTGCACGGTGGAGAGCCCACGCTGAGAAAGGACGTTGCCTCGATCTACAGCATCCTCTTGAGCAAGTGTCACAGCCTCGAAAACATAACGCTGAGCACAAATGGGCTCGAGCATGCTCTGGTGGAGAAGAGAGTGCGCGAGATACTCTCGGTCGAGAATCGGCGGCGAGTGCAGTTTACCTTTACCGTCTCGATCGACGGCGTTCACTCCTCCCATGAGGCGATAAGGGGAGTTCCCGGTGCATTCGATCGGGTGGTGCGCACGCTCGAGATTCTGAAGGCTTTCCAGTCAAGCCATGGCATAAAAATCGACATCATAACGGTCATTCAGCCGCAGAACCTGGGGGATCTGGAAAATGTGATGGCATTGGCCGGCCGATATGGGGTAGGGCTGATCTTCCAGCCGCTGTTTATAGACACCTTTTACGGAAACTCGGAATGTGATCCCCGATTGCGCTTTAGCAATGACCAACTCGCTGCTTATCGCGCTTTCATAAACAAGCACCTCGCTCCCGGCAAAAGCACCAGAAACCTATACTGGAGAAACTACCTGGAGATGATGGGGGGCGGGCGCAGAAGAATTCCTTGTGCATATGATCGGTATGTCCTTTCTTTGTACCCGACCGGCGAGGTCCTTCCTTGTGCGACGGCGTCCTGGGGTGTGTTCGGCAACGTGCGTGACATAGGGCTGGAGGAGTTGTGGTTTGGCCGGGAGGCGCGGAGAATAAGACGAAGGATGCGGCGGGAAGTCTGCCCCGGCTGCAATTTCTACTGCGGCGCAGAGTATTCCCTCAAGAAGGAATTCTTCACGTATGCGCTCGACGTCGTGAAGCGGAGTTTGAGTCTGCCTGCGCGAACCAAAGGCGCATGAAAACAGGGTCAGCGCGGCGAGGTAGGTCCCGGCCGCCGGCCGGGACCTGCTTTTCTGTGCGACAGTATGCAGCCTTGCGGTTGCAGGGTCCGGTTCGGCGATCCGGACCTACACTGTTTTGGAAGCAGCGGTAAGTGGCGGTATTGAGAAGCATATGATCGTCGCAAAGTTCATTAATTACGCAATGGTCAACGCGCAGCGAATGCTCCGGCGGGGCAGGGTCTGGGGATTGCCCTATTACGTGGTCCTCGACCCGTCGAATGTTTGCCAGTTGCAGTGCGTATTTTGCGACGGAACCAAGAGACCCCGCGTTTTGATGGATTTCGAGACCTTCAAAAGGATCGTCGATCAAGTCGGCAGAACCTGCATCAACCTGGAACTGTACAACTGGGGCGAACCATCTCTGAACAAGCAATTGATCAATATGATCAACTATGCCAGCGAGCGTTACGGGGTGTACACGAGGATCAGCTCGAATTTGAATCTGGTGAACGACGACTTCTACAGGGATCTGGTTCAGTCCCGGTTGAATGCCCTGACGATTTCCCTGGATGGAGCTTCAGAAGCCAGTTATCGGAGATATCGGGAGGGCGGCAGTTTTGAATCTGTGCTTCGAAATGTGAAATTGCTCGCAGGCTACAAGAAGATGTACCACAAGGCCGAACCCAAGCTGGTGTGGCAATTCCTGGTGTTTCGGCATAATGAAGACGAAATTGAAAGGGCGCAGGCAATGGCCCGGGAGCTGGGTGTCAATGAAATCGTCTTCAGGAAGCCTCACGTGCCGGACGATGCCAGGGAATGGGACTCGAGCATCGGCAGTTTTTCGAATTTCACCGGAGGACAGCACGGGACGGGCGTGAAGTGTCATTGGCCGTATGCCGGCACAGCCATCAATGCAAACGGTTCTGTTTCCCCGTGCTGCGGGGTTGCCAGGGAAGGGGATGACTTCGGGAGCGTCAGAGATGGATGCTTCACCGACGTGTGGAACGGCGGGAAATTCAGAGAGGCAAGAAAGTATGTTTCCGATGCGGGGACGATTGAATCGGCGGACAACATTTGCGGTAGGTGCATGATGAAAGGCTCGATCAACTTCGATCCCAGCCTGCTGGAAGCAGTGTATTACCAGTGTGCTCCGCTGAGAGCATTGCTGCTGAAGATGCGGGGCTTGAAAGTCAGAATAGGATAATCGGGCCGCGACATAGGCGCTCTGAGCCTTCGAGCCTCTGAGCAAGGCAAAACAAACCTCAAAGGCTCAAAGAGCTCAAAGAATCTCCAAGTAAGAGCCTGAAATGACACTCCTGGAATCGTCGAACTCTTTGAATTCCCCAGAAAAGCCGGGGGTTTACCTCGAGACTATTGCTGCGCCTGTGATTCTCGTTTTGGTTACTCTGGTCGCGCGCATGTCGCTCGTGCCGTACTGGAAGAACCTGCCGTTGAGCGGCGACGAAATCTACTACTGGGATTGTGCCCGCTCCGTCGCGAAAGGTCATTTCATAAATAACTTCCTCCATCCACCACTTTGGGGGTTTGTGCTCGGCATACCGGCTGCGATCTCACAGGACCCGTTTGCGGGCAGGGTCTTTACGGTGATGATAAGTTCGATCTCCGTCGCAATTATCTACCTTTTGGGCAGCTTGATCTTCGGCAGGAAAACGGGCCTGATTGCCGCCGTCATTTATTCTGCTTACCCCAACATAGTAGGATTCTCCCATTACCTTTGGCCGGAGAGCCTCCTGTCTCTGCTGGTGCTGCTGGCAGCGCTTCTGTTTTTCAAATGGCTGGGAAATGAGGCTAAAAGGGCATTGCTTTACGTGGCGTTTCTCGCCCTTGGTGCCGGCATGTTGGTCAAGGAGTTTGCTTTGATCGCATTCGGCGCCATGCTTTTCACTATCATGGTGCTGGCAGTGGAAAACAAGAGGCAAATCATCGTTCGAAGCAGCCTGATGTTTTTGGCTCCTGTCCTGATGTACTCGATATTTGCGTCGGTGGCTGCAAAAAGACCCGTCCTTCTCGCAGACGCATTTGTTTTCAACTCCAATGAAGCCGACGAAGGGAAAGTGGTGTGGGAAAGGTCGACAAGAGAAAACCTGAAGGCATTTGCCGGCAGGGCGCTCGAGATAAAAAAGATGCCCGAACGATTTGTCGGCCAGCTTCTCAACCTCTGGACTCCCACTTCTTTCCCTATTTTCAGGCTGCTGAAATCCATGGAAGGATACCGCGGAGTGCCGCACGCGTGGCTGATCGCTTATCTGTCGGCAGCGGCTTATGTACTGGTGGTCGGAATGGGAATAGCCGGAATGTGTTTTGCCAGAAGAGATGCGCTGTTCGGATTTTCGGCCGCCAACCTGATTCTTCTGTCTTCAGCCGGATTCATGTTCATGATGTGCTCGCGTTTCCGCATCTCTTTCATGTACATCTTCATATTGTATTTCGCGGCGGCCTTGGCTGATTTCGAGTCAATAAAAGCGAGAATCAACCGGCATCGGGTAATGGCCCTGGCGGCCCTGCTGATGCTTTTTGCTGGGATCATTCTGTTGAAGCGGTCGTCCTTTGGCTACTGGGGATAAAACCGATACGCTGATTATGAACCGGCACTCGAGGAGTGACAGGACATTCGTGACCGTTGTTTTTGTTGCTTTCATGGCACTTGAAGGCTTCAGTGTGTTGAATCACGAGCCATGGCGGGATGAGATGGCAGTCTGGATGGTGGCAAAATACAACTCTCCCGGCGGAATTGTCAGCGAAGCCGGCGTTCAGGGGCAGCCGGCGCTGTGGTACCTCATGGTCAAGGGGGTGCAGCAGGTCATACCGCATCCGCTGGGCATGGGTCTCGCCAACCTCATGGCGATTGGCCTGGCCGTTCTGCTCATGTTGAAATACTCCCCTTTTACCAGGGCGGTGAAGGTGTTCCTGTGCTTCAGCTATTTCATCTTTTACGAATATGGAACGATTGCGCGGAACTACGGGATAAGTGTCCTGGTTGTTTTTGCAGTGTGCGCCCTTTACCCGCGGCGTGACAAATACGCTGCCGTGATCGCTCTGTTGCTGGCCGTAGGCTGCAGCATCCAGGTCATGAACATTGTTTTTGCGGTTTGCTTCGGCTTTTTGTTGGTCGCGGAAAGGTTGTTCAAAAGAGCACCAGGACCTGGTGGCCGGGGGGGTGATTTGCATCTGATAGTCGCGGTTCTTATCATAGGCGCGGGGATTTTGCTGGCGCTCAGCCAGGCAGCGCCGCCCGAAGGCAGTCCATGGGCGGCGAGCTCAGGCGCGAAATGGGTGTTCCAGACCCCGATCGGCGCGCTGAAAAGCGTGTGGCTGAGCTTCGTTCCTTTTGCGTCGCCTAAGCTTGATTTTTGGAACACCAACATCCTGCCGGATGGCCGATTGATGGCCGTGCTCTCTTTTGCTTTGCTGGCGCTGTCCTGTCTGAGTCTGTGGCGGAAGCCGCTGATCGAGATGTATTACCTTTGCGGTGTCGTGTCGCTTCTCATCTTCTTTTACAGAATCTACCACGGCTTTAACCGTCATCACGGATATCTGTTCCTGATGTTGGTCATCAGCCACTGGATCTTCGGCGGTTTTCGGGACCAGGAAAGCGAGTTGGGGCAGCATGTAAAACATGAGGTCGTTGGACCGCGCTTAAATGGTTTCACTCTGGTGTGCTTCCTCAATTTTCTCGCCGTATTCGTACCCCTGTATTTCGACTGGAGGTATCCGTTTAGTGCAAGCCGGGATGTCGCACAGTACCTGGGCAAAGAAGAGTTTCAGGATGCCATTTTATTGGGGGATGTCGATTACTGTGTTGCGCCTGTCGCCGGGTGGCTGGATCGGGAGATCTACTATCCGATGAGCGGTGGATTTTCAAAAGAGGTGATCTGGAAGGGCACAACGGAGAGGCGCACCCTGCACGGGAACATCCCGAGTGACAAGACGTACAAGAAAAGGATATGGGCGACTGCACAAAAGCTTGCGAAAGAAAAAGGGAAAGACGTCGTTTTGATTTTGAACTATCAGATCGATGAGAAGCCTTTCAAGGAGTTTCCGCTGTCGATTGTCGCCGACGAGCGCTATTACCTGTACCGAGTCAGTTCCGACCGTGACTTGTCCAGATTGACCGTCGGACACTGAAAAGACAGAAAACACAGAAACAAAATACGGTGACAGGCTACGCTGTCCATGCGGCTGCGAAAACCGCACTGGCCGCTGTTCCTGCGCGGCTTGGGATAGCCTGTCACCGTATTTCGGGGGTCAGAGGGAGGTTCCCTGGAATTTCAGTTTGGTATCCCTGAAGTGGAGACCGGCGCCTATGGCGAACGCAGTCAGGCTGTAAAAGTAGTACAGCAGGTGAAAAAGGAAACTGGCCAGCGCAAACCAGATATGCCGGCGCCGGGCAAAGAATGAAAGCAGAGGGAGGTTGAAAAGGGCGACGAAAAGCAGGATCCCCAGAATTGCGGTTCCCGTAATCCAGGACGAGGTGAAAAACAAAATGCCGTAGCCGGCGGCAACCGCAAGGACGAGGAGCGCAAAGGCAGCTGCTTTGACGGTCGGTGCGGGTCTGACGAATACGGCTCCGCCTAGGCACACCAGGGAAATGAGAGCCAATGGGATCAGGAGTTCGGGGATTGTTCCGACGACCGATAAAATCGAAATCGCCAGCAGAAGAGTGAATACGAGAATGCCGAGCCGATAATGTCCCCTGGCAAACATCGGGCCTGGGGTGAGCTGCCAGTGGGCGAACAGGAGAAGGGCCAGGGGGGTCAGCAGGAAAAGCGAGATGAGGGGAATGAGCGGGGTTGTGGAGATAATGAGGAGCAGCATCAACATCACCAGCAAGGCGCAAAGGCGTTGGCCGGTCGTCAAATTGAGATCGTTCGGCATGTTGCGCTGGCGCATGATCAAACGAGTCCACGGGATCGCCCGGTCCAGGATGTCGGTCTTAACCCATCCCTTGAGCGTCCAGCGTTTGAGATGCGTGACCTGCACTTCTTTGTTGACATAGATTCTGAATCCCGCCTGCACCAGGCGGCAGCCGAGATCGATGTCTTCGATGCTCGGCCGCGGATAACGATCAGCGTCAAATCCCCCCATTTTCAGAAAGACATCGCGGCGAATGGCACCGCAACCGCTCCAGAACGTGGCGGCATCGTGTTTTGCCTGTTGGTGCACGAAATGATGGGTGAGGTTCTTGTATTGCGAAAGAAAATCCCCTTCGCCGGGATCCTGGTCGTACGAGCCGAAGGTTGCAGCGTATTCGGGGTGGAGGATGAACGTTTGAGCTATTTTGCCTATCGTTTGCGGGTGAACCAAGACATCGGAATCAACGAAGCAGACAATGTCGCCGGATGCCGCTTCAGCCCCGCGATTGCGGGCATACGCCGGGCCAAATGGCTTGCCGCTCAGACTCAGCAAACGTATGGGGAAGCGGTGGCCGACAGCGGCCGAATCGTCGGTTGAGCAGTCGTCGACGACGATGATCTCGAAGTCGGCGTAATCGGAAGCGGCCAGCGCCTGGAGGCATCGCTCCAGGGAGACCGGGGCATTGTGGACGGGGACCACTACAGAAATCATATTATAGCCGGCTTGTATATTCTGACTGATCTTGGCGCCAATTTTCAGGCCGGTCGAGAGCATAGCGCGGGACAAAGATCAATGTCAAGCGAGCCGCTCACCCACCTGTTTTCTTAGAGATTCTTCGAGTTCATCGAACCTTTGAGTTTTGTTTTGAACGCAGCTGGATTTCTCAGGAAGAACCGTTTCGTTCTGTGCGTGGCGATTGCCACGGCCATCGGTGTGTTTTTGCGCCTGTATCGGATTGGGGACCAGATCATCTGGGACGATGAATGGCACGGCATCCAGGTCGCACTTTCACATCCGCTTGGATATATTTTCACTCACTTTCATGCTGACGACAATTGCATCCCGCTGAGTGCGTATTTCAGAGTCATGCTCGATTCTCTGGGCCTGAACGAACTTCTGATTCGAGCACCGTCCTTGCTCGCAGGCTTCCTGATGCTCTTCATTTTCCCCTGGCTGGCCAGGAAGTTGTTGCATGAAAAGGCGGCGATTGCTTTTGTATTCATGCTTTCGGCATCTCCTCTGCTGGTCTACTATAGCCGGCTTGCCCGACCTTACAGTATTGTTGTCCTGACCGGCTTCATTGCGGTCGTTGCTTTCTATCTCTGGATGATCGAAGGGAAAACAACCTTTGCCCTGGTTTACCTGGCCGGTGCCGTCGTCACCCCTTATTTCAGCCTGTCGGCATTGGCTCTTGTTCTAGCGCCGGTGTTGTATGCCACAGGGATTGTCATTTTCGGTAAATTGGGCGGATCGGCAGGTGTTTGGAATCGGAGCCCGCTGCGTTTTCAGCCCAAACACGTCGTAGTGCTCGCGCTGGCGACGCTGGTGGGGATCGCCGCCTGGGTGCTCCCGGCGGCCGGTACGCTGGCTGCGGTGACAAGCAAGGGGGGGCGGGGAGTTATCGATCTGGGAACTCTGGGGGCCTGTCTTGTGCTTTTTGGAGGCGCTCGTTCATACATGATCGCGTCGATCCTGATGCTTCTCTTCATCGAGGGCGCCTGGGCCCTGTATTCGAAGGACAAACGGCTGTTTAGCTATGTAGCCGTCATCTGTACACTGCAGTTTCTGTTCGTCCTGTTCTCGCGGCCGTTTCTGCTTCAGGCGCCCATCATCATCGCACGTTATCTGTCGTCGTTACTTCCATTCTGGTTGCTCGGGATTTCGATTGGTCTCTGTGATCTCGGGCTCAGACTGAAGCGCATGCTGGAACAGTTCAAACTGGCGCATGTGATTCCCTCCCTCCTGTTGCCGGGTTTGTTGGCGGGCCTGTTCTGGAATGGACCCATCCGCGAGGCCTACAGCTATCCCAACAGTTTTACCAATCACCTCGATTTCCAGTACAACTATCTCAGGTCGGCTTTCACCATTGACGACGATTTCGGATCCAAATCCCCTGAATTTTACACCATGCTTTCAAAGGGAACGGGAGATGCGGCGGTGGTAGAGTTTCCCGGAATTCTGTCCTGGTCCTACAATCCGTTTCATATCTATCAAAAACTGCACCGGAGGCGAGTGTTCCTGGGATACTGGAGCGAGAGTTTCGGTCCGTTTTTCGGATACGAGACTCCTGTCGGCAAGAAAGCGAACTTCCGCAATTTTGTCGATCTTGCTGATTCCCGACGCCTCCGCGGTTTGGGGGCCGCTTTCGTGATAGTCCACAAGAACATCTACGAAGAGGCTGCGACTCTGCGCAGACCGATGATCACGGCGAACGGTCAGCAGAACTGGCATCTTCCCGTCTCGGTTGTCATGAAACGGGAGGAGATGCAGGCATACGTTCTGGCGGTGCAGCAAGCTCTCGAAAGAAACTTCGGTCCCGCTTATTATGAGGATGAACGGATTGTCGTTTATTCTATCGCGACGGGCGAGGTCGCGATGGGGCGTGGTGTCTCGCCTCCAGGGTGTTTCTGACCCGGCCCTGGAGTTTATACATTTTCTCTCGATCATAGGGTCAATCCCTCCCTTGAAGTGATGCATCAGAGCCGCGACCGTGAGGGAGTAGAGGGCTGTCGGTCAACAGGAATTCAGCTCCGCTCGCTGACGCTCGCGGCTCTGAACTCCGACGCAGCGGCAAGGCCTGGGCGGAGACCCGGCCTGCAACTTGTTCGCTTGCGGGTCGGACAGGGGTCGAGAGTACACCGGACACAGCGGGCGCTAACGCTGCAGGGAGGGCCACAAGGCCGGAACGATAAATTTGGTGGGAGACGAGACCGAGGCAATTGGAGGAAGCATGTGGGGAGTGATTTTCAGGAGAGGGCTGATCGCAGGTTTGTCATTGGGGGCTATTGTCGGATTCGAAATTGCCGGACTTGGAGATTTGTTGGCCTATGCCAGAGACACCTATCTGTTTGTTTTGGCTGTCGCCGTCGTTTGTGCGGTTGTTTGTATCGCATTGTATTGCGTTCTGGGGATTCTATTTCATCTGGTGTCGCCTCGCAGAGAAAATTCCGAACAGGCGATCTCGCGCTTTTTGTGGACCATCGGTGTCGTCCTGATTGTCTGGTCTCAGGCGACATTCTGCTTCGTGGAGGTCCGTCGGCCGGTTTCGTTCAGAAGTCCCGGCACTGTTCTGGTGATCCTCTTACTCGGAGTCTTGTCTTTTGTACTTGCGCATGCGCTGATAACCTCGCTGACGAAACTAGCAAGATTTAAAAGGCCGACGGGAAGTACAGGATTCGCGGCGCGCTCCGCAATATGGGTGGCTATTTACCTTGGGACGCTTCTGATTCTTTCATTCTCGATATCTGCTTATTTTTCCCGTACTCCTCTCAATAAAGGAGCTGTAGGACGAGTTCAGGCCAAAGGAAAGGTATTGCTGCTCGGTCTCGACGCTGCCGACTGGGCAACGTTGTCGCCTCTCATCGAAAGCGGCAAGTTGCCGAATATCGATAAACTGATCAAGACGGGGGCTTCGGGAAATCTCACCTCGATAATCAGCCCGTGGGGGGCGCTTGCCGGAGACAGTATCACCTTCGGCATTCACAGCCCCACGGTCTGGACCAGCATAGTTACGGGAAAATCTCCATCCAAGCATGGGATAAGCGACTTCGTCTTTACCGAAATTCCTTTTATCGAACATCCTTTTCGTCACCCTTTGATACCCGGTTTTGTTCCTTTCAAAGATAGTATCGAGAGGTTTCTTGGACTCAGGGCGCGCGTGGGGAACCGTTTCATGCGCAAATGTAAGGCAGCATGGAATATTCTGACCGATGCTGGCCTCAGAGTGGGCGCGCTAGGATGGTGGGATACGTGGCCTGCGGAAGCGGTGAACGGCGTCATACTCTCGGACAGGTTTGCAAATCTAAATCAGAGTGTAATGAAAAAATGGAGTCCGCCGGATTTGATCAGCCGGGAAGACGTCGATTCACTCAACGGACGACTGGAGACGATACCTCCGGATGAATTGCAGTATTACACTCGATTTCCCTTTGATCCCGGATTCAGAGACCGGTTCAAGAAGGGATCGTACGAGTATAATCGCAATGAGCTTATCGACAACTTCATGTCGAATGTGCTTTTGGACAAGTATCGCAGCCAACTTGGACTTGCGCTGTTGAGGGAGCATGAGTACGCGCTGATGGGGGTGTATTATTACGCGCTGGACGTGGCAGGACATGCTTTCACGCGCTTTAGAAAGCCTGAGGCGTTTCGGGACGTACAACAGAAGGACATCGACTATTTTGGCGGAATCATCGACAAGTATTACGCCTGGTTCGATGCCGAAATAGGAAAATATTTGACGCAGGTCGATGAGAACACCACGGTGATCATATGCTCTGATCATGGGATGGGTCCCTGGTCCGGGGCGGCCTCGATGAGCGAAGGCGCACCGCTGTCCGGTTCTCACCGGAAGCAAGGGGTGTTCATAATGTGGGGAAAGCACATACGGGAAGGGGCGAAAGTGGCCGATGCAAGCGTGCTCGATATATTGCCGACGATGCTGTATTTGATCGGGATGCCGGTCGGAAAAGACATGGACGGAAGCGTTATCAAGGAGGTTATGAAAAGAGATTTTTTGAGTGCTGCGCCGATTCAGGAGATAGAAACGTACGAGACGGAGCGATACACCTATAAGTTCGGACCGGGGATGGGGCTGCTGCACGCCGGAGATGCGCGGGAGATAGACCGGTTGAAATCGCTTGGATACCTGAAGTGAGTGAACAGGATGGAGCCTGGGATCGTTGGAGTCCCATCGGCAAATGCCGCCGGGACGTCCGCGGTTCCGGGGACCCGGCTAGGACCGGCGTCACTTTTGCCTCCGTGCAATAGATACGATGCAGAGGACGATAATATGGGAATGGCAACATCAAATCCGGGCATGGCGGCAATGTCGCTTATGTTGACCTCATACCAAGGCGACGCCAAGACTGCAATTGGATCCACCACGTCGCCGTTAGGGACAGGTCGTTATAATTCCCAATTCGTGGACGAGTTAATCAGGGGCTTGCCGGCCAGTATTACCGGGGTGCTGGATATCACATCGAAGTCCACGAATCCGCTTGCGACACCGGATCCGTTCGTGGCACTGACACTGCGTTCGCTTGTCAACACACGTCAACCTGTCGGGGGTTTTCTTCCGACTACGTTGCCGATCGCCGATGCTCAGAAGAGAGATGAACGCCCACATGATTACGAACCGATTAGCATGTAGGCTGCTGGGACGGCAGGGCTGGCTGGCAAAATTGTAGCTGCGATTTCGAAATTAGGGAAACATTAGCGTCAGGAGGGCGACGGAAATGAGCGCGATGGTCGAGGAAGGAAAGCATAGAGTGCGGACTCTTTTCGAACTGACGTTTATCAGTGCTCTTATTGGCGGCTGCTTCGGTCTCATTGACATCGCAAGGGATTTTTCGCTGTTTTCGGGGCTGCCAATGACATCGGAGTTGATTATTATCGCTGCAGCATGGTACGCCGGTGCAGCGATGGGCTCCATATTCGCGATGGCATTTGCGGCGGTAATGTTCGTGTACGGGCATACGTTCGGGGAAGGCAGAGCCAGCGCTGTTTGGCCTGGAACAGCGTCGATGGCGATCTGCTTCTGGCTTACGCTCCTTCCAAAAGAAGCGGAAACTGGCTCCTACTGGACACACGTTTTAACAGTTTTTGCCCTGGTCTTTATCTTCGGGCTGTTCGGGCTGATCGTTCGCCGGTACCGGGTGGTGAGGGCGGCCGTGTTCTGGGGTGTGATAAACTTGGTATTACTGTGCTGGCTTTTGCTTCGAGTTACGCAATTGGGTCCGGTGAAACATGGGACTTGGCCTGTAGGAGCGTTGTTTGTCTTTGTCCCGCTTGCTGTTGCTACTGTGCCGTTCTTCTTCTCTTCCTCACGCCTTTATAGATGGTCTGTGGTTTCAGTCGCTGCACTCATGATGTTCCTGCTGGCTCTCACATGGTTTCGACCTTTGTCCTGGAATCCTCAATCTGTCCCTGGGGCTGCTAATAAAACCAATGTTCTCCTAATCACGGTAGACACCCTAAGGACGGATTATCTTGGGTGTTATGGTAACGAGAGAGTTCGGACCCCTTCCATCGACCGCCTTTCTCGGCAGAGCGTGCTGTTCGAGAACGCCATCAGCCCCATCCCTATAACCAATCCATCCCATACCAGCATTTTGACCGGACTTTACCCAGGAAACCATGGTGTCGCTGTCAATGGGCCGATGGATTTCGAATCCGACGTACTGACCATGCCGCGGCTTCTTTCCAAGCAAGGGTACAAGACCGCCGCCTTCATAAGTGGTTATACGCTGAAGCGGGACGTCTGTCGGTTGAAAGAGGAGTTCGAGCTGTACAACGACGACTTTAGCAATCATTGGTTTCTTCCAGAAATATCCGCGACTCGCGGTTTCTCGAGCAAGCTCTTGAGCTTGCCTCTGTCCATGCATCCTTCATCTCGGGTATACGGTTATGAGCGCCGCGCCGACCGCACTGTCGATGATGCAAAAGAGTGGCTGAGAAGAAACACGCACGGACCCTTTTTCCTATGGCTTCATTTGTTTGACCCGCACTCCCCCTACACTCCGCCTGCCCCTTACAACAAGATGTATGATGGTAAGTACACAGGGAAGGTTAAAGGGGATTTCCATGTCTTTTCTTTTCGCGAGCGTTTGGATATTGCCCAAAATACCAACGATTTAAACCATCTCAAAGCACTCTACGCAGGCGAAGTGAGTTATGTCGATGAACAGATTGGTAGGTTGCTTGCCGAATTGGATGATCTTCACCTATCCGAGCGCACTCTGATCATCCTCACCGCGGATCACGGTGAAAGCTTGACTGAGCACAACTCCTATTTTGGTCACGGCGCTTGCCTATATGATGTTGATTTAAAGGTACCTTTGATTTTTCGATTCCCTGACGGCAAAGGCGCGGGGACAAGGCATGCTGGAATAGTTCAACTGGTCGACATCCTGCCCACCATCCTCGGCTACCTTGGCATTCCGATACCTGCTAGGTCCGATGGCGTCTCGCTCCTTAGCCCAATGGAGGCTTCCACGGACCTTAATCGTCCCTCAGTTGCGGTATCCGTCATACTTGAAGGGCACCTCCAGCACGGTAGGAGCCTGCTTTCCCTCCGGACAACACAATATAAATACATTCGCGTCTCGCCCTCGATTGTGGATCGTATTTTTATTCCTGGCCGCGAGGAGCTTTACGATCTTGTTGCGGATCCACAGGAAACCCGCAATATGTTTGACGTAAAACCTGATGTACTAAAACGGTATCGATCACTTGCGGCTGGTTTTTGGAATGCGTGGTTTCTCGCTCCAAAGAAAAATACTGGATCGCAACGGCTATCCAAGTCCGCAATAGAAAAGCTCCGTGCCCTGGGATACATACAGTGACCGGGAAATCAGTCAAGAACTGCATGGTGCATTAAAATGTGATTCAGTACCGCCAAAGGAGGCAAGATGGCCCCGTCGAACTTGAGGCATGCGCTGCGCTGTGTTTGCCTGGATAACCGAGTTGTGTGGGTTACATTTCCGGGGCTCGATGTGAACTCTGTGATTAAAGAACGCATCCTGCCGGACGATTGGCAAACGAAGCGGTCCAAACGGATTTTTTGCCCGTAATTCACTCTGTCATTGGCCCACGACCATGTCATGCAGTGTTAATAAAGTAAAGAGCTTTTTGAAAAAACATTCAGTAGTCTTGGTGATATTTGCGTTAGGTCTGTTCCTCAGAATATACGGGTGCTTATCGGTTCATTACTTCAGTCTCGATGAGGACCGTTGGAGGTCGTTGGCGGAGGAAATTTCGTTCGTTCCGGCCACCTTTCATTTGGTGATTCATGGGGACCATCATCCCTGCCTGGAAGTTTACATCATTAAACTGAGCACTATTTTGTTTAACAAGCAGTTTTTCACCTTCCTTCCCGCAGCCGTCGCTGCGCGCGCCTCCTACAGATTGCTACAAGTGCTATTATGTTCCACCACGATCCTAGTAATCTATCGGTTGGCCTATAACACACTTGGTAAACAGGCTGCACTCGTCAGTTCGTTTCTGCTAGCGGTCAGCCAGTTTCATATTCATCTCTCGAGGACCATTGTTCAAATTGGCCCGCTTCTGTTTTTTGCTGCTGTCTCACTCCTATTCTTTTGGAAGTCCTTGACCAACAACAAGTTCATTCTTCTGACGGGAGCGAGTCTCGGTCTTGCATATCTGTCCGAGGAATCCGCTGCGTTTCTGCTGATGATTTTTGTCGCCTACCTTCTGTTTACGCGTCGCTTACTTCGATGGCTGCACAAATGGGAGACATATGCGGCGATATTGATTTTTGCGATATTGATTTCGCCGGATTTGTACTGGAATTTCACGACCCACGGAAGCAACATGATCCAGCACCTCGGCAAAGCAGGGCGGTTTAACGGCATCAGCTTGCTTTCCACGAGCCTGTACCTTGGTGAACTGTTTCTATGGTTTGCTCCCGACATCAACGCTCTGATCGGAGGGATAGGTAAGGGCCATGTCTGGCCGCTGGAGTATCCGCCGATGAACTGGGTGTTAGGTATCATCTGTCTGGTAGCAGTTTTGGCGGCTGTCTACGAACGCAGAAATGATTTCGTCAGATTTATGTTGACTGTGTTCGCTTTTGTGTTTTTTTTCTTCACGATATTCGCATCGAAAGGACCGCTCGGGAATTTTAGTTATTATTGGGCATCTATCAGCACGATTCCGGCGATTATACTGGCGGGTGCATTGCTGTCGAAAATGTTGAGTGCGCAGGCATGGGCCCGCTGGCTATCCGGCCTGACATTCGCGTATTTGACAGTGAGTGCTGTGGCTTTTTTATCGCTGCACGATCAAATATATATTCGAAATCCTATCGTACTTGGGCAATTCTACACAAATCTCGCAGAGGAAAACGTGCTGAGGGGTAATTACCAGTTGGCTGCGGTGAACCTGGAGAAGGCATTGACGTATGTGCCGGAATCGCGAGCGGCCCGAGTTAATTTGATGGAATGTTATAAGAACGGTGCGAAGGCAAAGGGGCAGTTATTGCCATTGGTGAGTGGTGGAAATGACGTCAACCAGAGGTATTTGTTCGATCGAGGCTATATAAAGGAGTGGATGGTCGGCCAATGGGAGGAGGGGGGAAAAGATCAAGGGCGAAGTCAAGGAATGTTTATCGCTGCTGGTATTATGAAGGAATCGGGGCACCTGGACATAATCAAAAGTGGAAGCGCGATCATATCTTCAAAAAGGCTGCAGAGGCCGCGTGTTGGCGCGATTACGTATGCATACACCAGCGTGTATGCTCCTAAGACTCGGCCGGTACGCCTATGGTTGATGGCGGATGGCGGTGCGAGTATATGGATCGATGGGGAAAAGGTTTATGAGAAGGAGCAGGGCAAATTGTTGTGGATTGCCGATCAGGATGAAATTGTTGGGATGCTGAAGAAAGGGTGGAACGAGTTGGTGCTGAGACTGGTGTCTCAGGGCGGCCGAAACTTCGGATTCTCTGTCAAGATCACGGCGGAGAACGGCGACATAATCGACGGTATTATGAATTTGGCCGAACCGGTAACTGAGCTGGAAAGAAAATGACTTTTGCGAGGGCGGGCGCTGAAGGATACGGACAGCGATAGGCGTAGTAGAATTAACCGTCGCCGGGTGAATGTAGGTCTTAGGCGGCAGCATGACGGAGGCTCGCAGCATGACGGACAAAATGGCGATGGCTGGCAGAAGGACGAAAATGAACGCGCCGGTTCTGTCAGGTATTTGGGCAAACAGCGGACCGTCAGTGAGTTGCCATGGAGCGATCAGGAGAAAAATCAGAGCGGTCAAGAGGAAAAACATGAGGAGCGAAAGGAATGGGATTCTGGCGACGATCAGGCACAGCAGCAATACCACCAGCACAGCGCTCAGGCGTTGAGTGGTAGTGAGGTTGAGATCGTTCGGGAGGTGACGATGCCGCATGATCAAACGAGTCCATGGAATCGCCCGGTCAAGGACATCGGTCTTGATCCATCCGCTCAGAGTCCAGCGCTTGAGGTGCGTCACCTACACTTCCTTGTTAACGTATATTTTGTATCCCGCCTGTACAATCCGGCAGCCGAGATCGATGTCTTCAATACTCGGCCGTGGGTATGCTTCCGCATCGAAGCCTCCCATTCGGAGAAAGACGTCGCAGCGAATGGCGCCGCAGCCGCTCCAGAACGTCACGGCACCTTGTTTTGCCTGTTGGTGGACAAAATGGTGGGCGAGGTTTTTGTACTGCGAAAGAAAGTCCCCTTCGCCGGGTCCTGGTCGTACGACCCGAAGGTGGCGGCGTATTCAGGGTGGAGTCTGAATGTGTGAGCTATTTTGCGCATGGTAGCAGATATTTGAATATGGCTCAAGCCCTGCCAAGACACTATCGAAAGACCGTGAAGATCCTAGCCATCATAGCCACGAACTTAGTCGTTTTGTGCCTGATGCTCGTTCTTGCCGAAGCAGTTTGTCGTGTTGCCAGGATTCCTTTCAAGGGCACATGGACG
>JBGQNR010000011.1:0-59126 GCA_041501225.1 Acidobacteriota bacterium | reverse complement strand
GTGAAATGCTTAGCCCTGAGAGGGCGGGACAGGACAGCCCAGGGCTGAGCCCTAGGCTGAGGTCCGGAGATCTCAAGCCCTGAAAGGGCACAGAAATAGACGAGTTGATCGGCACCGTAATTGGTCCTATTTGCGGATCAGAGGCCGCAGAGGATTTTTTTGAATGACCTTTCTCTGCGACCTCGGCGACCTCTGCGTTGATCTTTTGTTTTTTTGCCTGGCAGCGGAGCGCGCGATGGTTTCCATTGACATTGATGGAAGGCATTGTTTCAATGAGTCCTTCAAGATCGGGCAGCGGAACACAGGATTTGCGCACATTGAGGTCGGACATGGGAAAGATACGCAGAGCAGTATTTCCAGCCGCGGGACTGGGCACCAGGTTTCTACCGGCTACGAAGGCTCAGCCGAAAGAGATGCTTGTGCTCGTGGACAAACCCATTATTCAGTATGCGGTCGAAGAGGCGGTGGCATCCGGTCTGGAAAATCTGGTGATCGTCACGGGCCGCGGAAAAAACGCGATCGAGGACCATTTCGATGTTTCCTACGAGCTCGAACGAACGCTGCAAGATCGCGGCAAAACAGATTTGTTGAGCATTGTGCGTGCGGTGTCCGACATGGTGCACATCGCGTATGTGCGCCAGAAAGAAGCTCTCGGGCTGGGGCACGCGGTGTTGATGGCGCGCGATCTGGTACAGGGCGAGCCCTTCGCCGTACTGCTCGGTGACGACATCATCGACGCCGAAGAACCGTGCATTGGCCAAATGATGAAAATCTACGAGAAGTATAACGGCAGCGTGGTGGCGATCATGGAAGTACCCAGGGAAGAGACCTGCCGTTACGGGATCATCGATGGCGTTCCTCTGGCAGGCAGCGATGGCAGGGTCTACCAGGTGAAGAACATGGTCGAAAAGCCGCGCATCGAGGACAGCCCTTCAAATCTTGCGATTATCGGCCGCTATATCTTGAGTCCTAGGATTTTCGACGTCTTGGAGAAGACCGGACGCGGAGCGGGCGGCGAGATCCAGCTCACCGACGGCTTGCGTGATCTCCTGGCACACGAGCCGATCTACGCGTACAAATTCCGCGGCAAGCGCTATGACGCTGGGGAAAAACTCGGGTTTCTCAAGACGACCGTGGAGTTCGCGCTCAAGAATCCTGAGATCGGTGCGGAATTCCGCTCCTTTTTGAAATCCCTGAACCTGAACGAACTTTGAACGAGTGTCTGCTATGAGAATCCTGGTAGTCGGATCGGGCGGCAGGGAGCATGCGCTGGTCTGGAAGCTGCGCAGCAGCCCGCGCGCGCGCGCGATCCTCTGCGCGCCGGGCAATGGCGGCATTGAAAACGAGGCGCGGTGCATTTCGATTTCCCCTGCAGACCAGGCGGCGCTCCTTGATCTCGTGAGGAGAGAGCGCATCGACATGGTGATCGTTGGACCGGAAGCCCCACTGGCCGACGGGCTGGCCGACGGGCTGCGCGCGCACAACATTGCGGTCCTGGGACCCAGCCAGGCGGCCGCGCGGCTGGAATCGAGCAAGGTGTTCGCCAAAGAGTTCATGGCCCGCCACAACATGCCCACTGCAGCCTTCACCGTTCATTCGCTGCCTCAGGAAGCGCTCGCCCGCCTGGATGCCGCGGAAACCCGTTACCCGCTCGTTGTCAAGGCGGATGGCCTGGCGGCGGGCAAAGGAGTTGTGGTGGCACGAACCCGCGCAGAGGCACGCCGAGCCATCGAGCTCATCATGATCGAGCGGCAGTTCGGCGCCGCGGGTGACAAAATCATCCTCGAAGAATTCCTGGAAGGCACCGAAGCGTCGTTCATCGTCTTCACCGACGGACAAACCATTCTCCCTGCCGTTGCGGCCCAGGACCACAAGGCAGTCTACGACAACGATCAGGGGCCCAACACGGGAGGCATGGGAGCTTATTCCACCGACAGCATCCTTGAACCCGAGCTGCAGAGCTGGATTATGGCCCGGATCGTTCGCCCGGTAGTCGATGTGATGCGGGCAGAGGGCGCAGCATTTCAGGGCATCCTCTACACGGGTTTGATGCTCACGGCTGCGGGCCCGCGCGTGCTCGAGTTCAACGTGCGCATGGGAGACCCCGAAGGCCAGGTGATCCTGCCGCGGCTTGCCAGCGATTTTGCGGAGCTGTGCGCTGCGCTATGCCAGGGCCGGCTCGGAGAGTATCAAGCTGTGTGGTCGAAAAATGCGGCTCTATGCGTGGTTCTTGCCGCGCCAGGCTATCCGGGCACCTATCCGAAGGGCATGCCCATCTCCGGCCTCAAAATGGCCGAGGAGGACAAGCGTGTCGTGGTATTCCACTCGGGCACGCGCCGGCGGGATGAATCAGTATTGACCGACGGGGGACGGGTGCTCGGTGTGACCGCGCTGGCCGGAGATCTGAAAACCGCGTCGATGGCGGCGTACGAAGCAGTCAATAAGATACACTTCGAAGGAATGCACTACCGCCGCGATATCGGTGCCAAAGGGCTTGGGAATTGACGATTGACGAATGGCCAATTGGCAGGCGCTTAGGGCATATGCGCTTTTCAATCGTCAATCGTCAATCGTCAATTGTCTGGGAGGTTTTGTGAGCAAACCAAAAGTGGCCATTGTGTTGGGCAGCGACAGCGACTACCCCGTGATCCAGGATATGGTTCACATTCTGAACGAATTTGAGATTCCCCACGAGCTCACGGTTTCGAGCGCGCACCGTTCCCCTGACCGAACCCACCGCTATGCCGTGACCCTGGAGGATCGCGGGATACAGGTTGTCATTGCTTGTGCCGGAGCCGCGGCCCATTTGGCCGGCGTGCTGGCATCGCATACCATCCTGCCGGTCATCGGTGTTCCGCTTGATTCAGGGCCCCTGAAAGGAATTGACGCTTTGCTTTCCACCTCGATGATGCCCGCCGGCGTGCCGGTAGCGACCATGGGGATCGGCAAGGCGGGCGCCAGCAACGCGGCCGTGCTGGCAGCCCAGATTTTGGCGCGCTCAGACTCCGACCTGGCACTGCGGCTCAAGGAATACAAAAAGAAGCTCGCGGATAAAGTCGAGGAGCGCGACCGTGAGCTGAAGAAAACCCGGAATCCATGAATCGACGATTGACGATTGAAAAGCGCATATGCCGTAAGTGCCTGCTAATTTGGTTAAGGTAAACCACCGCCTCTGGCGGTGAGACTCGAAAAAGCTATGCTGCCCGGGCGAGGTAGAGAAATTTAAATGGCGGTGGATCATGCGAGTGTTCGGAGGGTTACGAGACGGAGCCCTGAAGGGGCGCAACAACAAAGCCCAGGACGTGAGCCCTGGGAACAACGGCAGTGCTCGATAGAGCCCTGAAAGGGCGAAGCAGCCTGCGGCGCCCTTTCAGGGCTCGCAATGGCCTTGCCTCCCTCCGGGAGGCTTCCTGAGGCCACCCGCTCTGCGGGTGGAGACTCACTGGTCATTCGTCATTCGTCAATGTATTTATGAAGTCCGCAGATCTTTTCTACCTCTGTACTTTTGGCTGTCGCTGTAATCAGGCCGATAGCGCCGAAATGCGGGCGCGCCTGTGCGCCAGTTCCCTGCAGGAAACCGCAAACCAGCGGGATGCCGGCCTGATCGTGGTGAATACCTGCACCGTTACGCGGCGTGCGGATCAACAGGTGCGCCAGACCGTGCGCCGGCTGCATCGAGAAAATCCTGAGGCCAGGATTGTGGTCACGGGCTGCTATGCCGAGCGCGACCCGGAGATGCTGGCGGCGATTCCGGGGGTCAGCCTGGTTCTGGGAAATGCCGACAGAGACCGGCTGGCCGAGGCATGGCGCGGTGATCCGGAATCTGCGGCAAAGATCATGCACTCGCCGATCGATGAACTGCAAGACTGTCAGGTCGCCGGGGCGGCGCATGTCGGCGGCAAGACACGCCCCTTTCTCAAGCTCCAGGACGGATGCGACGCGCGCTGCGCCTACTGCATTGTGCCTTCCGTGCGCGGCCCGGGGCGAAGCGCAACGCCCGAGGACATCCTTGCCGAAGTCCGCCGTCTCGTGGAATATGGTTACCAGGAAATCGTGCTTACGGGTGTGCACCTGGGATCGTATGGGCGCAAGCTGCCGCAGCCGGCTCGACTGACGGACCTGCTGCGCGCGATCCTCGAGATTCCTGGCCTGGGGCGTTTCCGGCTCAGCAGCGTCGAACCCATGCGTTTTGACCGCAGCATCGTGGCCCTGGCTGCCGGGAATCC
The DNA here is from genome assembly GCA_041501225.1 of Acidobacteriota bacterium. Lineage (GTDB taxonomy): Bacteria > Acidobacteriota > UBA6911 > UBA6911 > UBA6911 > JAFNAG01. Next base: position 54,900 of record JBGQNR010000011.1, on the reverse strand, counting down.
TGCTTTCGCGCCTCACTTCCACATTCCGATGCAAAGCGGCAGCGACCGCATCCTGCGCCTCATGCGCCGGCCTTACAAGGCCGCGCGTTTTCTTGAGCTGCTCCATTTCATCCAGGCCAGCTTGCCGGACGCGGGGCTGGGCACGGATGTGCTGGTTGGTTTTCCCGGCGAGACCGACGAAGATTTCGAGGCGACCTGCGAGCTGATCCGGAAATCACCGCTCACCTACCTGCATGTTTTCCCATTCTCGGTGCGGGAAGGCACGGATGCCGCCTTGATGCCTGGACAGGTACCCGCGAGGGTGTTGCACGAACGCTGCGAGATTCTGCGCGAGCTGTCCAGCGCCCGAAATCTCGCATTCCGGCAGCGGTTCGTTGGAAAGGTCCTGCCCGCCATTACCCTGGCCAAAGAAGAAGATATGGGCAAATGTGTTGTTCTGACCGAGAACTACATCCACGCCCGCATCGCCGAAGCAGCCGTGCCTCCCAACCGGCTGATCCACGTCCGCGTCGACGAGGCGCGCCCGGACGTCACCCGCGCGACTCTCATCCAGTAGCCCCGCGCAAGCGCACCGCAGCCGAGTGGCAACAGCAGTCACCGCGAAGACCGCAAAGAATTGCAGTTATTATTCTTCGCGGCCTTCGTGGTCTTAGCGGTTCGATGTCTGCGGTCTGCAGATAATCCCCATCATGCGGCCGGCGTGAGATCCTTCGGCCCGATACGAGAAGAACTCCTTGGGATTGCAGCGCGTACACAGTCCCAGATCCCACCTATTTTGCGGTGGAATCCCGGCTTCCGACAGCTGGACATGAAGCGCCATCGGCAGGTCCAAAAGGTATTTGTCGCGATGTTCAGGGTGCGGGCGGCAAAGGCGCGCACCTCTGAAGCCGGCGTCAAATGCGGAGGCCACCTCCGGGCCGACTTCGAAGCAGCACGGCCGGATTCCCGGGCCGACGGCCACCAGGATATCAGCCGGATCGGCGCCCAGTTGCCCCATGCCTTCGAGGATCCGGCGCAGAATGCGGGCCAGGCAGCCGCGCCAGCCTGCATGCACAGCTGCGATGATTCCCTTCTGCGGATCTGCGACCAACACCGGAAAGCAGTCCGCCACTTGGACCGCGAGGGCAATGCCCTGCTCGGCGGTTATGAGCGCATCGCCGCGGTTTAGTGGATTCCATTGGTGAGCCGGGCAGTTTATGATATGAAACTCGGCAGAGTGAAACTGGGCCACGGTCGCCAGATGGGCCAATGGTAAACCCAGCGCGAAAAGAAACCGACGCCTGTTTTCCTCGACGTTGGCAGGCAAGTCCCAGGGGACATGGCCGAGATTCAGCGCTTGCTCTGAAGCAAGGCTGATCCCGCCGAAGCGGGTCGAAAAACCGTGCCGGAGACCCGGGATTTTTTCAAAGGTTGCGCACGAGTAGTAACGGATGCCCGAGATCTCATTAAGGTTGAAGCCGTTTATGTGCATGGTGCGAATAGTGAATCGGCCGGATGCGCCGTGTCAATCCGGTCTTTGGAGGAGCTGCGATTCAGACAGTATGAAAGAACTTAGCCACGAATGGCACGAATGGAACGGCCGCTGTCACTGCAACTGGGATTCGTGTCATTCGTGGCTGCTTTTAGCTTGTACTGTCTGAATCACAGTTGGAGGGGGCGATGATCGTCGGCATCGGAGTGGACATCGTCGACATCGCGCGCATGCGCCGCGCCCTGGAGCGGCAAGGGGATCGTCTGGTCCGGCGCATTTTCACGACGGCGGAACATGAGTACTGCCGCATGCACCGGGATCCCGCGCCTTACTTTGCGGCGCGATTCGCCGCCAAGGAAGCGCTTTTCAAGGCACTCGGCACCGGCTGGGCTCACGGGATAACGTGGCTCGATGCCGAGGTGCGCAGAGAGCAAGGCGGTGCGCCCAGGCTCGCGCTCTGTGGGCGGGCAGAGGAACTCAGTAAATCTCTGGGCACCCGGTCGATCCATATCAGCCTCTCCCACTCCGAGGGAAGCGCCGTCGCCTTTGTCATCCTCGAGAGTTGATCAAGCGGAACGCCGTATGAGAAGTCGCGCGGTTTGGTTCCTGTTGATGTGCATACTTGCCGCGATCGCCAGTTCCAGGATCACAGCAATTGCACTCCAGCTGGATGAGAAAAACATCCTCCGATTTCCCGTTTACCTTGATCAGGCATATTCCAGTGAAGCGATCAGTTTCGCAGTCTCCGCTGAAACACAGAACTTAAAAACGCTATCATCCTCCCCAATGGCCGCCACACGGCCGATGCTGGTGATTATTGATCCGACCTCAATCTCGATACCTGAATTACGACGACGCATCACCGAACTCATAGGAGGGCTGAATCCGGCAATTCAGAAACAGGCGCTGCCGCAGATCCGGCTGGGCATCGCCGTGCTCGATGGGATTCTGTTCGATCCGTCTGTGCTCTCCGGGGCCGTCTCAGGCAACGCTGTATCCGATATCATGCAATTCATCCCGGATACTTCCGCGAGCCAGGAAAGCGATCCCGGCCGCTTGCTTAGCCTGGCAGCGAACTTACTGAAAAAAGTTGAAGCCGACGGGCAACCCGTAGACTGCATCCTGCTGGGGAAGGACCGCCCCTTCGAGGGAGAAGATGCTGAGTATCTCCGCCTCAGTTCCGAGCGACGTTTGCTCGATCTGTGCGCGCGCAAGGGGAGCGTCCTGCATGGATATCTGGAGGGTGATGGAGCGCTCCGGACTATATGCGCGGCGACTGGAGGAATGGTTTTCAGCAGTCAAGAGCCATCAGCCTCGGTCGTGCGCCAGATCCTCGAGGCCCGCGGTAAAGCGCATGTGGTCGCGGTTCACAAAGAGGCAGTCCAAACGCGGCTTGGAAGATATGCGCTCACCTTCCGTGTAGAAGACAGCCGCCGCAATCCCATAAATTCTCATGCTCCGGTTGCCGTCTGGTGGAATCCTGAAGACGCTTCCGCTCCCGAATATGAGAGCGTTCGTGAAGCGCTCGATTGGATCCGGCGCGCTCAAAAGAGTGCGGACGCCGGTGATTTCAGGGTCGCCCTGCGGTTCGTGGACAACGCAATCCAGCTGGACCCCTGCAATCCGGACACTGGCTACTACGGCGCACGGTATTCGTTCGAACTCGGAGACTTTGCCACCGCCGCCGGCTACATTTCCAGGGCAATGCAATTTGCGCGCCCCGACGAGCGGGCAATGATTCTATACGGCGAGGTATTTCGGAAACTGGGCAAGTCGGTGCAAGCACTGGAAACGATCCAGAAACTGCCCGAGGGGGAGGCTCCGAAATCCCCTCAATTTCGGTTCATGATTGCCCGCCTCCTTTCCTCCCAGGACCGCGAGCAGGAAGCTGCGGACCTATTTGTCGGGATCATTGCTGCGGGACTCGACAATGCCCAGATCGACGCCGAGTACGGGTGTACCCTGTGGCGGCTGGGAAAGGAAGCGGCTGCAGAGAAACAACTCCGATCGGCCCTGGACGCGGATCCGGACAACGTCTCCGCCATGATCTGTTCGATGGACATGCTGGCCTCGCGAGGAGCAATCAGCAAAGCTCTGGATCTGGGAATCCGCGCCGGCAAACTTCAGCCCAAGAATCCGGATGTCCATGCGCAAATCGGAAAAGTCCGCACGCAAGCTCATGAGTGGGATTCCGCTCTGGAGAGCTACCGAACTGCCGCCGAACTTGCTCCCGCCCGCAGCGATATTCTGCTGAAGTTCGCGGAAGCACAAGTGCAGGCCGGACAAAATCGCGACGGGGAGGAGACTGTCGGTAAGATCCTGGCGCTCGATCCGTCGAATGCAACAATCTATGAGCAGGTCGCCGGGCTTTATGCACGCACCGGTTCGTTCGAAAATGCGGCTTCGATACTCGAGGAAAGCACGGCCAGAGTTCCAGATAAGGCCTCGTCCTTCTATCGCACTGCAGCCGAATTGAGGGAGCGCAGAGAACAATATGGCCAGGCGTTGCTCGATTATCGCGCTTTGCTGGAATCTGCCCCCGCTGACCGGACCGCCCAACTGCAGCGTGAACTCGCACCGCATTTAGCGTACCTGTCTCTGATGCTCAAATCCTCCGCTCAGTCGGGAAACACAGCAGGCAATGCCGCCGGCGCATCGACCGCGGCGGCAGGCTCCCCACACCCAGCGCAATACAGCATCGTCGTCCGGGGAGGGCTGCCGTTGCTGGCGACCATGCTGGGCATCAATCCTGCAACATTGAAAGAACCAGGGGCTGCGGGCAGAGTATTCTCTGCGATAATCGATTCGATTCCGCGGTCAAAGGACAAGAAGATCAGCCAACTGCAGTCCGAACTGGCGGAAGGTTACCTTCAGTATGAAAACCTGCTTCGATATATAGAACAGCAGAATCTGCTGCCGGCAGGCAATAGCAGTCTCAAGCGCCAGGAGTTCGTCTTTCCTCTCGTCGGGGATAAAGCGACCATCCAGCGCGCCCAAACACTCCTCAGTTTCTTTGGCGTCAAGTACTCGATCACACAAAAGGGCGGCGCGAACAAGATAGACCTTACCTATAAGGCGGATCGTAAATCCATTGCACGCCAGAGACTCCTGCGCCAGATGGGAACGGATGTGCAGGTCAAAAATCTCCGGGAAATTCGCTTCTCGCTGGGCGATGAGACTCTGCCGACGAGCCTTGACGCCAAAGTGCTGCTCGACAAGCTGCTCAATTTGCCGAAGGTAGGACCAGAGAATCTGCTCAGCAGCCTCATTCTCCATCCGGATGGCATGGCCCTGTACCTCGCGCTGGAGGACTGCTCCCCTGCGTTACGCGCAGCTCTCGTCCAGGAGTTAAACGCGCAGGAACTTGCCGATGTGAAAAGCGCGCTCGCCGATTATGGACGCTTCCTCGAATTTCAGGGAGGCCGCCTGATTTTGCCCGGTGCTCAGCAGAGCTGGGAAAACCTGGTGAAGGCGCCGTATTCAGATCCCAAAGCCTTCCTGCGGGCATTTGTCAGCTACGGCAAGGGCAGGCTGTTGTTGACGTACTTCGCGGTGCAGTCCGCCTTTCCCGAGGTGCAGCAGTTCCTGACCAACGGTGCCGGCGGCCTTGAGGAAGTCTCCCGTCTTAATCCGCCGGCGGCCACTGGCTTGACAGCCGTCAACTGGAAAGCGGATCTGGTTCGCATCATGCGCATTTTGTGCGCTGACGAGAAGGGATTGTACCTGCCGATCGATGATCGGTTCGCGACTCAATTGATGCCGAATGCCGGCCGGGCGAAGGCATCGCCGCGTTCCTCCGGGTATGCGCCTTTGCGTGTGACCCTGGGCGATATCGCAGGTCTGCTGCAACTGAGGGCCAGAACCGAGGATGCCGCAGTCCGCACCGGCGCCGGCATCGTTGAATTTCTGAATTACCTTCAGCAGGCGCGCCCTCAGATGCTCACCAACACCAGCATAAACGCGATCGGGCGCAACCTGGTGAATGCCCGGGCTTTCATGGACGTGATCTGGGATCTTGACCCACCGGCCGACCTGCTGGCGCAATATCTTGATTTCTGCAATGGACTCGTCGAAAAGCAGGACATCGATTGGAAAATCAACCGTACGCGCACCAGCCAGGCGATCTTGTTTTTGATTGCCGCTCTAGGCCGCGAAGGTGTGATCGACCTGCCGACCGGCTGGAAACTGCTGGCCGCCGCACTGGAAAATTTCCAGGCCCAGGATGAGACGGAATTTTTGGTCAGAGTATCACAATACCTCTCTGACCAACTGCTGCCGGAGCTGAGCCGCTCCAGCGGTTCGCCGGATGGTTCACCCGACGCCTTGCTCGAGTCGCTCGCAGGTCATCACCCGCCGCAATATTTTTTGTTCGATGGAACGCCGATCGTGCAAGAGGAATCGGCCGAGCGGCTGCAGCGAATCAAGTCATCCATCCGGCCGCAACGCATCTGTCCCGTAGTCGATATTCTGAAAGCAATTCGACCTCTCTTGGATCCGCAGAACCGTGAGAGCGGCATGCAGGCCTTTGCAGAAAACGTGGGCAAACTCACCTGCACCCAGCCAGCCACCACATCTGCCGGCAAAACGGACAAGCGCATATCTGCTTCAGACTTGAACCAGGCTCTCGGCCGGCTCGAATCTCTGCTGAAAGGTAAAGCCCCCAAGGTGCTGAACAAAGAGGGCATCACAACCGTGGTCACGGTTCCACAAGTGATGCAACAAATCAGCAGTGCGTTGGATACCGAGCTGGGGGTAGCCCTGCTCGCTCACTGTTATGCTTATTACGGAACAACCCAAATCGCCGCGCTAAGCTACAACGCAGAATTCGTCCGCAGTCACGATTTCTTCCGGCCGGGACGATCATCGCAGGCATTCTGGTCGGCGGCGGCATTGGAAGCAGGCACGGACCAACGCGGCCTCATCACCGGGCTCCTTTCCGGCCTGGGGATGCAGATGCATCAACTAGAGATGGGACCCTCGGCCCAAAGCTTCGGCAAGGAACCATGGACCAGGCTGGCGCCTGCGATCTTGTCGGGCATGCGAACCATGTCGTGGTCCCTGAGGAGCGACCGTACCCAGGAGTATGTAGCGTTGTCCGTGCGGTTGGGACGGGAGCTTCTTGCGTTGAATGCAACCGTCCCGGCGGCCGCTGAATGGCTCGATCTATGCGACAAAGTTCTTATTTCTCCGATCCGAAGAGAGCAGCTGAAATCCTTCCTGGCAGCCGGAAGTTTCAAAGAGGGACTCAGTGTGTTCTCCCCCTCAGAGCTGTTCCTCCTGGGTGAAGCCTACCTTCTCTCGAGCGACATACTCCCCGCGAGCACGTGCAATCGACTGACCGGCTTCGTGAGCCGGGCAGGTCATGCATGCGGGAGAGAATCGTTCGGGAAGGCTCCTGAATTCTCGAGCCCGACACTGGAGCGACTACGAAAAACTGTGCCGTCAGCGGCATCTCCCGACCTGGAGACCTTTCAACAGGAAGTCGAACAATATGGTTTTCTGGCATGGCGGCGCATCGGCCTTGCGGACAGCTCGTTCCATTTCTACGAATACTACGAGCAGTTGCAATTTGCATCAACAATAGACATCCTTTTTGAGCGCTTCAACGATCTCAAGATACGGCTGGCTGAGATAAGTTATTCTGCGGGCTTGCCCGCTTCAGTCGGCGAACTGCTCGGAGATATGGCTTTGCAGAAGCTTATTACCGATCCGGCAACCGCGAGCATTCAAAACTGGAAGGGTGTCATCGACCAGATCGAAAAGTTGGGCCCGGACCAGTGCCGCGGTTGGATTGAAGAGTTGCTGGGCACGGGAGCCCTTTCGGCGTATTCTGGAAAATTAAGCCAACATCCGGAGGGATTCTGATGGCGCGATGCCGGCCAGTGGCTGTGTCCATCCTCTTTTGGGTACTGATCGGACTCTCATTTTCTGCCGGTCAGGAGAAGCCCTCCGGCCAGGTGGCGGGCAATTCGACATACAAAATTCAATCACAGCTGGTCCAGATCTTTCTCACGGTCCTGGACGGCGCGCGCCGGGTCACGAATCTGAAGCTGTCCAATTTCAGCGTAGTCGAGGACGGCAAGCCCCAGGACATCGACCGCATGGACAGCGAGGAGTCCGCGCTTCAAATCGCGCTGCTGCTGGATACGAGCGGCAGCATGGTCCCACTATTGAAGGACACACAGGATGCCGCGGTGCTTTTCGTCGAGTCCATGAAACCCGGCGATCGGGTGATCCTGATCCCATTCAATTCCAATATCACCAGCTTTTCCCAAATGACGGACGATTCCGGGCCCATCGTAAACGCCATCCACAGCGCGAAAGCCGCGCAGGCGACGAAGCTTTATGACGCGCTCTTGTTCGCCATGAAAGTCCTGAACGACAAAACCGGGCGCAAGGCTATTGTGGTTTTTTCCGATGGAGAAGACACAGCCAGCACGTCTTCCTTGAACCTCGTGCTGAATGCGGCTTCACGATCCGGGTACCCGATTTACGCGGTCTGCGCCGGCCCGGCGATCAATATGCGGAGTTTCAAGGATATCCTGCAGCAGCTGGCCGATGTCAACAAGGGAAAGCTGCTTCTGGCGGTAGATCCCCGCTCGTTGCGATGGGCATTTCTGGATGTCTCCACTGAACTTAGAGCAGCGTACGTGTTGTCTTACTACACGAAGCTGCCGCCGGATGATCGCTGGCATGAACTCGTCGTCAACATTTCTGAATCCCGGTACAAAGTGTATTCCCGCAGGGGATTTTACCTCGGCAAAACAGCCGCCTCGTCCGCTCTCGCAAGAGGAATGGAGAAGGTGCTTGTTCAAACAGTCGGTCCCGGGGTTCTCAAGATGAATGCGGCGGCGGCCCTGAACGAGGTCGCGAGTTTACCCGCCGAGACCAAGCCGATTGACGCCTCAGCGCGTGAAGAAGCGGCGGCCGTCGCACCCGCGACACAGTCGAAACCTGCCACAATCAAAATAGATGCGCGCCTCGTCGAGGTTCCGGTTTATGTGGAGTCGTCCGATGGCAAGGAACCGCCGAATTTCCTGGAGAAGGATTTCCAGGTCTATGAGGATAGCCGCCGGAGAGATATCAGCTTTTTCAGTTCGATCAGCATGGAGGATGTCCCGAAGGCCCGCGACCTGGCACTGGAGAAAGCCGGCACCGGCGCCCTGCAGGGGAAACTCTCGTTAGCGGCGAGCGAAGCGCAAGATCTGGAGTTCGGGAGGTACTACCTCGTTTTCGACGATTTGATGGCGGATGAAGGCCCGTTCCTGCGCGCCAAGAACGCAACCGAGGAAATCATGCGCAAATATGCCAGCCCGCTGCAGCCGATCTCCGTGTACTTCACCAGCCGCGGCAAGGCGGTAAATTCCGGTACCACTCAGATCGAAGCGCTGTTGGATGAAGTGCGGAAGATTGGCTTCCAGTCAAACCGGAGCATGGCCCAGAGAGGGGGAATAGACTTGCCGCTGGCGTTCACCATTGAGGGGGGAGACACTGATGCGTCTCTTACCGGTGAGCTTCTGATCGCTGAACGCGAAAGGTTGGAATATGAAAATCGGCTCGGACACGTTACAGGTGCCGGCGATCAGGAGCGCAATCAACCGATCATCCAAAGGATGCTGGGCACCGAAGTACGCGATGTTATCCTGTCGCACGTAAACCGTCTGCGCCGAACGCTCGATGGTTTGGGCCAGGCCATCAACCTTGCCGCGGCAGATCCGGGGAAAAGCAGCAAAACCATGATCTTCATCTCCTCGGGACTCTATCTTGGGAGAGGAACCCAATACGATGCAACCAACACGCTGGAGAACCTGGTAACGACGGCAAAGCGAGCGGGCATCCGGATCTTTTCACTGGACACCACGGTAGCCGCCGAGGAATTTATGGGCCGTAGCGCCGCTTCGGGTTCCATGCAACTGCTTAAACCCAACCTAAACGTCAACTCCACAACTTTCCAGTCTGAAAGAGTAGCCTCCCTCGACACCCTTGTGCAGGGAACGGGCGGGAAACGGCTGCAGTCGGATAACAATATCAGCGCCGCCATCCAGCCTGCGATCGCGCACGGACGGCTCTATTACCTGGCATTTGTTTCCCGTCTGCCGGAGGACGGCCGTTACCATAAGATTAATGTCACGGTTTCCTCGCGCTCCGTCAGGGTACATGCGCGGCAAGGCTATTATGCGCGGCCCCTCGCTCCGCCTGCGGCGGCTCCGGTGCCCGGCGCTGCCTCCGAAGATTTGAAATCGCTTGCGCAGCGTGTTGAGCAGTTCATGCACGATTCCGATTTTGTGAATCTGGCCCCTGCCCTAGAGGAACTCACGCGCAGGTTCCCGGACAAATCCAGCTTGTGGTACAACCTGGGGCTTACTTATTTGAATCTAAAAAATCCGACAGGTGCCGTCGCAGCCTTCCAGCGCGCGATGGCGCTTTCTCCTGACGATCGAGCCACGGGTCTCATGCTGGCACGCGCATTTGCGGTAACCGGCAACGGGGATGCCGCAATCGAGACGCTTCAAATGCTGCGCCGCAGCCATCCGTCGGATCTGGATCTTCTGACCCAGCTTGGGAGGGCCTTCGAAGCGGCTTCTCAGCCCGCCAAAGCCTATGACGTGTATCGTAGCGCGTTGGATGCCGCGCCCAGTCCGCCCTTGGATTTTTATGTCCTGCTCCTGCGCACGTCGACATTGCTGCGCCGATTCCCGGAGGCGCTCATCTTTCTCCGGGATTATCGCGAACGAGGCGGCCCCGAGAGCCGCATCGAAACCTGGGCCCGCCAGATCGAGCGCGAACCACGAAGACCACAAAGACCTCGAAGATAAAATATCCTGGAGATTTTATCTTCGAGGTCTTTGTGGTCTTTGCGGTTCAGCGCCGGTGGGTTGGTTGCGGCCGGCCAGCATGCCGCAGGCGGCGGAGACATCGGTCCCCCTCGGGCGCCGGATGTAGGCGGTGAGGTGATGTTCGAGCAGAATCTTCTGGAATGCCAGCACGCGCTCTTCGCCTGGGGTCTTTAGCGCGATCCAGGGATCGGCGTTCAGCGGGATCAGATTCACCTTCTTCTTCAAGCCCTTAAGCAGCTGCACCAGGCGCAAAGCATCTTCGGGGGTATCGTTCACCTCTTGAATCAGGACATATTCGAAGGTGATGCGCCGTCGAGGTTCCAGGGAGAACTTGCGGCAGGCTTCGAGCAGCGTGGCAATATTCCACTTGCGATTGATGGGGATCAGCTTATCGCGCACCTCGTCGGTGGTGGCATTGAGGGATATGGCTAGGTTCGGGATCAAATCCTCATGGGCCAGGCGTTCCAGGCCCGGTGCGATTCCGGAGGTCGAAAGGGTGATGCGCCGCGATGAGATCGACATCCCGAGCGGATCGGTCATGAGCCGCAGCGCCTTCATGACGTGGTCATAGTTGAGCAGCGGCTCCCCCATTCCCATGATCACGATGTTCAGGCGCTTCGAGTCCGTACCGCGGTCTTGCTGCAGGGCGAGTACCTGGCCGACGATTTCCGCCGCCGAGAGGTTTCGGCGCATCGGCAGCTTGCCCGTCACGCAGAAGAGGCACTCCACAGCGCAACCTACCTGGGTGGAGATGCAGAAGGTGTCGCGCTTCTCCTCTGGAATGAAAACGGACTCGATCCTGTGCCCGCCGGCTACTTCGAAAAGATAGCGGCGCGTGCCGTCCGACGACTGAAACACTTGGATCGCTTCAGGATAATCGATAGCGAAGCGCCGCCTGAGCTCTTCACGCAGCGGTTTGGCGAGATCCGTGAAAAGCGCCCAGTCTCCCAGGCGGCGGCGATAGAGATTGGCGTAAATCTGCCGGGCACGGAAGCGCGGCTCTTCGAATTCAGCGACCAGAGCCTCGATATCCTGCAGTGAGGCGCCGATCAGATTGGGTCTCTGGCCATTTCCCACGTTCACCCGAAAACCATATCACCTTCGGCTCCAGCCGTCACGCGGTCACGGCTTTTTTCTTGGCGCGTTTTAGGCCAGCCTATGTTCCGAAAATAACTTGCCTTAAAACTGCAAAAGCAGCCACGAATGACACGAATAGTACAAACTTTTGCTGGCCCGGAAGAACGACGCTTCGCACCCATTCGTGTCATTCGTGGCTGCCTTAAAAAGGCCATTAATCTTCATGCACCTGGGTGCGCCCCCGACACAGATCTATTTATTGCCCTAAGAATTGACTTGCTTCCCCCACGCCAGCGGATATATCGTACTGCCATTGCCAGGCGTCAGATTGCCGTCTTGGATGAAGGGACCGAGGCAGCTCTATTTGTCAAAACAGTTTTTCACATAGGAGGTAGACATGAAGCAGCCTAACACAGGAAGGTATTTATTGCTGCCTGTGATACTGGTCATGCTATTGACCTTGCCGTATGCGTTCGCACAGGAAACGACGGCAGGATTACAGGGAGTCGTCAAGGATGCTTCCGGCGGGATCATCGTCAACGCGACCGTGGAGTTATCCGGCCCTGCGCTGATCGGAAGCAGGAAAACGGCGACCGATTCGGCGGGCCAATATCGTTTTGCGGCCCTTCCCCCCGGCCAATATACCTTGACGATATCTTCCGCTGGGTTTAGGACGAGCAAACAGACAGGCATCGCCTTGAGCGCCGGCCGCCTCCCCATTCTCGATGTGCAGTTGGAGGTAGGCCAGTTGTCGGAGACGGTTACCGTCAGCGCCGACGCGGTCATCCTGGACACAACCCAGAGCAAGGTGGCGGTAACGCTGCCGAGCACCATTTTGGACCTGGTTCCGAAGGGACGCTCCTTCGAATCGCTGATCCCCTTTGCTCCCGGCGCGCGCCAGGAACCGCTGCAGGGATCGGCTGGCTACCAGATTGATGGGGCCAGCGACGGGGAAAACGTGTTCATGATCGACGGCGTGAACACCACGAATATCGTGAATGGTGGCTCGGGTAAGGGCTTCCAGATGGATTTCATTGAAGAAGTCAATATCAAGTCAAGCAGCTTCGAGGCCGAGTACGGTGGCGCGTTGGGCGGTGTGATCAACGCTGTTCCCAAACACGGCTCCAATACCTGGCACGGCAGCCTCGTGAGTTACTGGCGCAACAACAGCCTCAACGCCAACAATGGCGACCGCGGTTTGCGTACCAACCCGCTCCTGCCATCTCTTAACCAAAATACTCGACTCGATGCCGTTCCCGAGGCCTTCATGGCCAAAAAGGACTATGTGAACATCGTCGAGCCCGGCTATGAGATCGGCGGCCCATTATACAAAGACAAGCTGTGGCTGTTCAGCAGCTATATCCCGCAGTTACAGACGACTCGCCGGACGACAGTTTTCACGGGTTTAAATCCGGGACCCCGGACCTTGAACCAGAGAGTTACCCAGCACAACAGTTACAGCCGGGTGGACTACGGCGTGGTCAACTCCTTACGAATCTTTGCCTCCTGGAATTACGCCTATTCACGGACCGAGGGAACGTTAGGCGGTCAGGATAGCGTCATCGGGCAAAGGAATACCAACGCCTCGACCGATCCTAGTACGTTCCGCTCGGATGCCGGCACAGTCAATCCGCTCTCGGTGATGACCTTTGGTGGCGACTGGACGCCAAGCTCCAAGTTGGTGGTCAGCGCACGCTGGGGCTATTTCTTCAACAACAACGAACAGCGCGGAGCGCCAGTAGGCAATCGCTACGTCTACCAGTACACAGTTAACGCGTCCAGCATTGACCTGGCGGGTAATCCTTTCCCCAGCTCATCGTTCAACACCGGCGGTTACGCCAACATCCCAAACAACCGGGCGACTATCTACGACGCCTACAAGCGCAAGAGCTTCACCGCAGATGCTTCCTACTTCACACGCTTCCTCGGAGGGACTCACACCTTCAAGGGCGGGTACTTCTATGCAGGGCAAACGAACGACGTGCTGGTCAACTTCCAAGGAGGCATGGTAAACCTCTATCATGGACAGACCTACGCGCCAGTCACCAACACGGCGATCTGCGACACGATCAAGGCGGACAACCTGAAAAATTACGGCAAGGCGGCTTGCCAAGGCTTGTATGGGTACTTCGTCGTTGGTACCACAGTAACCAATACCGGATCGAGCAGCCAGACTGCGCACGCACTGTATATCCAGGACACCTGGACAGTGGGGCACGGTTTGACCCTCAACCTGGGCATCCGCTTTGACAAGGAGACACAGCCTCCCTACGATCCGAAACGCTTCCCCACGGTCGCGTTCGGCTGGGGCGACAAGATTGCTCCGCGCATCGGCGGCGCCTACGATCTGTTCCATAACGGCAAGGTCAAGGTTTATGCCAGCTACGGCAAGTTCTACGACATCATGAAGATGGGCTTGGCGCGCGGCTCTTTCGGCAGCGACTACTGGCATGACTGTGTCTATGCCATGGATAGCACGGACTTCACCAAGATCACCCCGACTCTGAACCTTGGCGGCGGTTGTCCGGCCACCGGTCCGGCGCCGGGTGTGACCGTCGGACGCTTCATCGAGAACGTCGACTTCCGTGCGACCAAGGCTGATTCCCGTGATCCGGCCATCGCCCCGACCATGAAGCCCATGTTGCAGCATGAGTATGCCGCGGGAGTGGATTGGGCCATTACCAAGTCCTGGTCCCTGGAGACCCGGTACTCGCGCAAGCGCCTGGATCGGACCATCGAGGACATGGCGATCACCGACAACCTGGGCTTCTACATTGGTAACCCGGGCACAACGTTTGCCGACGTGCTGCACCGTCCCGTGGTCATTCCCAATGATGCCGGGAATGATTATTTGACCACCGTGCCGTTCTGTGCCGAGTGCCCCAAAACCATCGGGGCGATCCGCCGCTACGACGGATTGGAATTCCGCCTGGCCAAGAGAGCGACGGGCATATGGTGGGGATCGGTCTCCTATACCTACAGCAAATTGACGGGCAACTATGCCGGCTTGACCAATACCGATCCTACGGACGGCGGTGGCGGTCGTCATTCACCCAACAACCACCGTGCGTTCGACATCCCGACCATGACCTACCTGCCCAATGGACAGATCGATGACGGACCGCTGTCCACCGATCGCCCGAATACCTTCAAGGGCTTCGGCTTCTATCGGGCCAAGTGGTTTGGCATGCAGACCATATTCGGCGCTACCCAGTTGGTTTACCAGGGGACTCCGATTAGCACCTGCCTGCCTGTCGTCGGCACCTCGTCGGCGTGCCAATGGGCGGAAGGTCGCGGCAATTTCGTGAACTTCACCCGCGCCGCGAACGGCGACATCGTCAAGGGTAATGTCGAGTACGGAAAGCGCACCCCCTTATTCACTCAGACGGATTTCACGCTGCGCCATGAGCTCCTGGTGAGCAAGGAGCATGAGAACATGCGCGTGAGCCTGGAAGCCAATATCACCAACCTGTTCAATCAACGCACCCCTACGTGGTACTACGAGTTTGCCATTCCTGCCAGCCTGATCAACCCCGCACGGGCGAGCCGTTTACCGGGCGACCTGCAAGTTGACTTCGGCAAGGTGATGAATGGTTACAACTACATGGACGCGCTGAATGCGAAGGGCGCCTTCGCAGGGAACGCGCCGGGTACGAGCACGCAGATCCAGAATCCTCTGACCCTGGCAAGCCGCTACGGGTTGCCGCTCGGGTATCAGGTTGCTCGCGCCATTCGCATGACATTACGCTTCTCCTTCTAATCCACCAACCTTCCACTTTCAAGGGGGCCGGTTTTTCCGGCCCCCTTTTTTAATGGATCATCTTTTCACCGCGAAGACCTCAAAGACCGCAAAGAGACGCATTCGATTCTTTGCGGTCGTTGAGGTCTTCGCGGTTATACCGCACTTCACGGAGTTGGTTGCGGCATGGGCGGGGCTATGGTAGTAATACTTAGTTATCAGTTGGCAACGATTCCGGGGAGCGGATGGATATCCAGAAGCAGGAGATGAAAAACGGCCTTGTTGTGGCCAGCGAGGTCATGCCCAATCTCCGCTCGGTAGCCATCGGCGTGTGGGTGCGCTGCGGCTCCCGTTTCGAAGCCGCAGAAGTCAGCGGCATCTCGCACTTCATCGAACACCTGCTTTTCAAGGGTACAAAATCGCGGACAGCAGCCGACATCGCCAATGCGAGCGACGCTGTCGGCGGCCAGCTGGACGCCTTCACCGACAAGGAATACGTCGGCTTCTTCGCGAAGGTTCTCGACCAGCACCTGCCGTTTGTTTTCGAACTGCTGGCCGACATCGTACTCAACCCGACGTTCCCGGCCGTCGAAATCGAGCGCGAACGCAAGGTCATTTTCGAAGAAATCAGCACCGTGGAGGATACCCCACAGGAGCTGATCCACGAGCTATACCTGGAAAGCTTCTGGAAGGATCATCCGCTGGGGCGCCGCATCGCCGGCACCAAGGACTCCGTGGCGGGCATTTCCCGCAAAGATGTGGTGTCTTATTTCGAGCGCACCTGCCATGCCGCTAGAAATACGATCATCTCCGTCGCCGGCAACATCAGCCACCGCAAGGTTCAGGCCCTGGCCTCGCGCTACTTCTCCGGCTTGCCTTCGGGGACGGAGAGCGATCCGGGACCCCCGCCGATACCCCAGACTGCGCGCAGCGTCCGCTGCAAGTCCAACCTGGAACAGACCCACCTCTGCATCGGCGTGCCCTGTCCTTCGCGCGTGTCCGAAGACCGCTTCGCCGCGCATCTGCTGAGCAACATTTTGGGCGGCGGCATGAGTTCGCGGCTGTTTCAGAACATCCGCGAAAAGCGAGGCCTGGTGTATGCCATCGACTCGCTCTTGAATCTCTACCGGGACGCGGGAACCCTGGTGGTCAGCGCGGCAACGGCCCATCAGACCGCAGGGACGGTCGCGAAACTGATCGTAAAGGAGTTCAGAAAGCTGAGGGACGAGCTCGTTTCCGACGAAGAACTGAAACGGGCAAAGGAATGCCTCAAGGGTGCGTTGACGCTCAGCCTGGAGAGCTCGAGCAGCCGCATGACCTACCTTGCCCAGCAGCTAATTGACTTCGGTCGCTTCTATACCCTGGGCCAGATGCTCGATCGGATCGATCGCGTGCGCCGCTCCGACATTCGACACCTGGCGCGCCGAATTTTCGATTCGTCTTTTACCCTCGCTGCACTGGGCAGCGACGGCGACAGTTCACTCGAATCCATGACCTTGCGGGTATGATGCCATGTCTTTGAGTTTTACCATGCTCGGCAGCGGGAGTTCAGGCAACGCCACCCTGGTGAGCGATGGGGACAAGCACATTCTGGTGGACATCGGCCTCAGCGGCCGCCAAACGGGGCGTCGCCTCGCGGAGTGCGGACTGAGCCCGCTGCAGATCTCGGCAATCGTCGTCTCGCACGAACATGGCGATCACTGCCGGGGAATCGCGCCCTTCGCCAAGCATCTGGAAGTTCCCGTCTTCATCACGGATGGTGCCTACGCGGCTGCCGAGATGACGCTCGATGGCGCGAAAAGGCAGCGGATCGAATCCGGCTGTCCCTTTGAGGTTCACGGCATCCTGTTTACGCCCTTTGCCGTGCCGCACGATGCGGCAGACCCGATAGCCTTCTGCATCGAAAAGGACGGCATCAAGATCGCCATTGTGCTGGATCTGGGTTACCTCTCGAACCTGGCGATCGAGCGCCTGAGAGGATGCGACGCGATCGTGCTCGAATCGAACCACGACATCAACATGCTCAAGGTCGGGCCCTACCCCTGGGCATTGAAGCAGCGCGTCATGAGCCGCCGGGGCCACCTTTCCAATGATATGGTGGCGGAATACCTTTCGACAGGTTTCGACGGCAAGGCCAGGCACGTGGTCCTGGCCCACCTCAGCGAGAAGAATAACCTGCCGGAACTGGCGCTGCTGTCCGCGCGCAGGGCACTCGAAGAACGATCGAGCCTGTTAGCAGTGCAAACAAGACTCGAACTCGGCTTCGCCGACCGTATCAGCAAAACTTATGAGTTCTGATTTTCTTTAATGCTGAGTCCTGAGTGCTGAGTAGTGAGTGAAGAACAATCGACTCAACACTCGGTGCGAATATGGAGGTGTCAGCTTAATGATTGATCGTTATTATCCGAAGGATGTGGCCGAAATATGGTCGGAAGAAAATAAGTTTCGCGCCTGGCTGCGGGTGGAGCTGGAAGTGTGCAAGGTGCTGGCTGAAAAAGGTTGGATTCCCAAAGAGTCGCTCTCGAGGATCCTGGAAAAGGCCGATTTTTCGCTGGCGCGCATCCAGGAGATCGAACAGGTTACCCATCATGACTTGATTGCCTTTACGACGAGCGTAGCCGAGCATGTCGGGCCGGACGCGCGCTACATCCACTGGGGATTGACCTCCAGCGATGTCGTCGACACGGCCCAGGCCCTGCAGCTGCTCGCGGTGAATGAGCTGATTTTTGCGGCCGTGGATGAATTCATTGCCGCTGTCAGGGCGCGCGCCGAAGAGCATCGGCGCACCGTGATGATGGGACGCACTCACGGGGTGCACGCCGAAGTGACCACCTTCGGTCTCAAGCTCGCGGTCTGGTACGAGGAGATGCGCCGCAACCGCGACCGCGTGTCCCGGGCGGCGGAAATCCTGAGAGTGGGCAAGATCTCCGGGGCAGTCGGAACCTTTGCCCACCTGGATCCGGATGTCGAGGGAGCGGTCTGCCGGCAGTTGGGGCTCGAGGCGGCACGCGCGTCGACGCAGACGCTGCAGCGTGACCGGCATGCGGAATATGTTTGCGCGCTCGCCATCCTGGGATCCTCGCTCGACAAGTTCGCGACCGAGATCCGGCATCTGCAGCGCACGGAAGTGCGCGAGGTGGAAGAACCCTTCGCCGCAGGGCAAAAAGGTTCCTCTGCCATGCCGCACAAGCGGAATCCGGTGAAGTGCGAGCAGATCAGCGGGCTGTCGCGCCTGCTGCGCAGCTATGTAGTGACGGCCTTGGAAAACATGCCTCTCTGGCATGAGCGCGACATTTCCCATTCCTCCGCCGAGCGCGTCATCCTCCCGGATGCGACCGGCCTCATCTGCTACATGCTCCGTTCCATGACCCGGCTGGTAAAGGGCCTGGTGGTCTATCCCGAGCGGATGCTGGCGAACATGGCTCTTACGCGCGGATTGGCTTACTCCGGGCAGCTGCTCCTCGATCTGACCAGGAAGGGAATCTCCCGCGAGGAGGCCTATGTCTGGATCCAGCGCTGTTCGATGCGGGTGTGGAACGAAGACCAGGATTTTTTGCAGGTCCTGCTGGCCGATCCCGACATTACCAAGGTGCTGTCAGCGGAAGAGATACGAGCCGTCGTCAATCCTGAGCTTCAGCTGAGGAATGTGGACACGATCTTCACAAGAGTCTTCGGCAGCTTTTCACCGCAAAGACCTCAAAGACCGCAAAGCTGACTCCCAGGCCCGCCCGGGGGCTGCCTTCGGCCGCCATTCTCGGCCGTGAAGAATCGAATTCGCCTCTTAGCGGTCTTTGTGGTCTTCGCGGTGCGATCTTCTCCACTAACTGAATTGCAGCGCGTCGAACATCAGTCTTGCTTTGCGTCGTTAGTATCTGTAGAATAAATACTTTTCAAAACTATCTGCCGGAGACGCATAGATCATGAAGAGGACGTTCCAGCCAAATAACAGCAGGCGCAAGAAAACCCATGGGTTTCGGGCCAGGATGGCGACCAAGGGTGGCCGGCTGGTTTTGAGCAGACGGCGAGCCAAAGGTCGGAAGAGGCTGAGCGTGAGTGGTTAGGAAGGCGGACGAGAGGTTTCCCTGGCGGCAGAGAATTGTCAAGAGTTCGGACTTCCGGTCTCTATACAACACCGGCCGGAGGCTCGATGCGGGGAAGTTCGTGCTTTTCGGACGGCCCAATAGCTTGGGCTATCATCGACTGGGGCTCACGGTTTCGCGCAAGGTCGGCGGTGCAGTTGTAAGGAATCGTGTCAAGCGTCTGTTCCGGGAGATTTTTCGCAGATCCTCTGCCGGTATTCCCTGCCATTTTGATCTCGTCGTAAATGCCAGGCGCGATTGTGCCACGGTACCGTACGCAGTCCTGAGCGACGATTTTGTTTCCGCCGCGCAAAGAATTTGCCGATGATATCGTGGAGCATTTGGCTCGAAAAGGCCCATCTCCAGACAGGCGAGTGGAGCGACGCGTATGAAAATGGTCATACTCTGGCTCCTGAGCACCTATAAGCGCTATATTTCACCATGGTTGCCCGCGTCCTGCCGATTCGAGCCGACATGCTCCATGTATATGTATCAAGCTATTGAGAAGAAAGGAGTTCTCCGGGGACTGACCTTGGGACTGAGGCGCTTATTGCGGTGTCATCCTTTCAGTGCCGGCGGCTTTGATCCGGTGCCGTGACCTCCCTGAGTTGAGACATGGAAAAACGAGTTATTGCTGCAATTTCGTTATCGATCGCGATCCTGTTCGCGTTTCGCTATTATGAAGACCGCCGGTCAGGGCAGATGCCCAAGCAGCTGCCTCCCGTCACGCAGACGGCGCCGAGTGAAAATCCCCCGCCCCAGGCTCAAGCTGAGGCTAAACCTGCACCCAAACCGAACGCTCCGCTGCCACCGGAGGAAGAGGTGCCGGGGCGCCAGATCGTGGTGGAATGCGACCTCTACCGCGCGGTTCTGGACAATCGGGGCGCGGTGCTAACCAGCTGGCAGCTCAAGCATTACCGATCGGGCAAAGGAGAGCTCTTTGAGATGATTCCGGCGGCACGCGCGGATCAGCTGCCGTACCCCGGATCCTTGACTTTTGAAGACCAGACGCTAAAAACCCTGGCCAATACGCAAAATTACACCGTTGAGATCCTCGACGCGAAAGAAGGAGGGGCCGCGCTGACGGCGCCCGCCACCGTCGTGATGCGGCTGCGGCGCGGGGACGTGGCGATCGAAAAGCGCTTTCAGTTCGAGGCCGCAAGCTACCTGGTCCACCTGACCGCTACATTGCAGCGCGGCGATCAGCCCTTGCGCGGGCGGGTGCTGCTGGGGCAGGACATTGGACCGGAGGCGGAGCACCTGTTGAATCCCTCGATCCGATTGACTGCGGTGTCGGATCTGGGAGGCAAGATTCAGCGCGATGCGGGACCCAAAGACGAGAAAGAGATCAAGTCCGTTACGGGCGACGTGCGCTGGGCCGGGCTGGACATGCAGTACTTTGCCGAGATCGCAATCCCCGCGCAACCGCTGACAGCCTATGAGATTCAGCGCATTCCGATCAAGACGAAGGATTTAACCGGGCAGGAGATTGCCCGCGATCTCATCCAACTGACGGTGCCGGCCGAAGGCTCGGCGGACTACCGGCTGTACATCGGGCCGAAGAGCCAATCCGACCTTGATGCTGTGCCGGGCGCTGATTTATCGGGGGTGATCGATTTCGGCACCTACCTCGGCATCCTGGTCAAGCCGTTGCTTGCCGCCCTGCGGTGGATCAACCAGTACGCGCACAATTACGGACTGTCCATTATCCTGCTGACTTTCGCGTTGACGCTCGTGCTGTTTCCCTTCCGTCTGAAGCAGATGGTTTCGATGAAGAAAATGCAGGTGCTGCAGCCGAGGATCAAAGAGATCCAGGAGAGGTATAAAAAGTACAAGAAGACCGACCCGAAGCGGGCAGAGATGAACCAGGAAGTCATGGCGGTCTACAAAGAGCACAACGTTAATCCGCTGGGCGGCTGCCTGCCCATGCTCCTGCAGATGCCGCTGCTCTACGCTTTCTATCGCCTGCTCACCATCTCGATCGAACTGCGCCAGGCTCCCTTCGCCGGCTGGCTTCACGACCTGTCGGCAAAGGATCCGTATTACATTCTGCCGATTGTCATGGGGATCACGATGCTGATTTCACAGAAGATGACGCCAATGTCGCCCAGTACGGACCCGGCGCAGGCGAAGATGATGTTGCTCATGCCCGTGGTCTTCACATTCTTCTTCCTGAACGTCTCCAGCGGCTTGAACCTCTACTTTCTGTGTAGTAACGTTTTTCAAATCGCATTCCAGAAGGTTGCGGAAAGGTGGGTAGGTGACCAACAACCAGAACGCAAATCCAGGAACTGATGACGACGAGGTCCTCGGTGCTGCCGATGCCGTCAAGCGCTTCAGCCGGGAATTGATTGACAGCATGCGACTGTCCTTGGACCTCGCGGTCCATGAAGAAGAGCGGGTCGTGACGGTGAACCTGACTGGATCCGATCGGCCGATTCTGCTGTCGAACACAGCCGCGGTGCTCAACAGCATGGAATATCTGCTCAACAAGGTCTTCCAAACCGGCAAAGATGAAGAAATCGCGACCATCATTCTCGATTCGGAAGACTATCGAAAGCATAGAGAGGCCGAATTGAATCTGCTGGCGCAGATCGCGTCGCAGAAAGTAATTGCGCAGCGGCGCCCGCTCAGCCTTCAGCCCATGACACCGAGGGAACGGAGAATCGTGCACCTGGCGCTGGTTCCCATTCAAGGGGTCCGCTCACAAAGTGATGGCGAAGGAGAGAACCGCAACATCACCATCTACCCTGTGGACTAGATCGCGCGCCCAGAAAAGGCCAAAGCAGCCACGAATGTCACGAATGGCTCGCCGGTCGCGGTCATACTAGGAACTTCGATATAATGAGGAACACAGGAGTAGGATACCGTACTACTTACGTACAAATCCTTGCCATTTAGGCAAAAAAGGCAACTGCTCACCGCAGAGATCGCGGAGACCGCAGAGACAAGTTATTGAGAAACTAAAGAGTTCTCTGCGGTCTCCGCGATCTCAGCGGTGAGATCTTTTGGCTGCAGCTATGCCGCTTCGTGTGTTGCGGGTATGTCGGGTCGCGCGCTTTGAGCGCTCTCGCGTTTGCTTGCATTAATCTGCAGTTGGTATCATTGGGTACTCGAGGAACAATCGCTGGGGGATTTATTAGCTTTCATGTTGAGATCATTTGACAGGGACAGTAATGGTCGACCTGACTGACACCATTTGCGCTCTTTCCACGGCCCCCGGGCGCAGCGGCATTGCTCTGGTCAGGCTCAGCGGGCCGGACTGTTTCAAGATTCTCGCCGGAGTTTTCAGCCCGGCACGCGCGAGTGCGGAAGTATCCGCGCGCAAGGCGGTCCTCGGGCGCGTTTTCGATCCGCACACTCGCGAGGAGCTCGATGAAGCGCTCGTGACCTGCTTTCACACACCGCGCTCCTACACGGGCGAGGACGTCGCTGAAATCTCGGTTCATGGCAGCCCGGTGGTTGTCGCGCATCTGCTTGAATATTTGTGCAGCCAGGGCGCGCGCCTGGCGGAGCCCGGGGAGTTTACCCTGCGGGCTTTTCTGCACGGGCGCATGAATCTCGCCGAGGCGGAGGCGGTACGCGATGTGATCGAAGCGCATACGCTTTACCAGCTGCAGGTAGCATCCCGGCAACGATCGGGCGAGCTGTCCAGGCAGCTCGAGCCGCTGAAGAGAAACTTGATAGATATCATTGTCAGTCTCGAGACGGCCGTCGAGTTTGTCGAAGAGGACCTGGCGCTGGATGGACGCGAGTTGCTGGCCGCCAAGCTTGAACGGATCCTGGAGGAGGTCGGCCGGTGGGTGGCATCTTTCCGGCGCGGACGGATCGTGCGCAATGGATTCAGCCTGGCCGTGGTCGGCCGGCCGAATGTCGGCAAGAGCAGCGTGTTTAACGCGCTGCTGGCGGAGGAGCGCTCCATTGTTACCGAGGTGCCGGGCACGACGAGGGATCTGGTTTCTGAATTTGTCTCGATCGGCGGAATTCCCGTTCGGCTGATGGATACCGCGGGTCTGAGGGAGGGTCAGGACCCCATTGAGCAGCTCGGCGTCGAGCGCAGCCTGCGCGCGCTGTCCGATGTCGACGCGATTCTACTGGTGCTTGATCCCAGCTGTCCCTGGTGTGAGGAAGACGAACAGGTGCACGAGCGACTGACCGCGCTCTCGTGCGTCGCGGTTTTCAACAAGTCGGATCTGCCTGCGGTCTGGACAGAGCAGGAGAAGCGCAAGTATGAAACGATCTCGGCCGGTCTTGCAGTCTCCGCGCTGACGGGTGCCGGTATCGAAGATCTGCGCCGCGCGATTCACCGGCACTTGATCGGCGATGCGGGGCGCGAACGCGACGGCTTGCTCATCACCAATCTGAGGCACTGCCAGTGCCTGGAAGCCGCCCAACAACAACTGAGCGCGGCCGCCGCAGCCTTGCGCGCGGGGCTGTCCGAAGAGTTTGTGCTTACGGATTTGCATCGGGGTCTGCGGAAATTGGGGGAGATCACCGGCGAGACCACGGTCGAAGAAATCCTGGGGCAGATTTTTTCCCGCTTTTGCATCGGCAAATAGGTGCGGGCTGAATCAACATGAAGTTTCGCGAATCCTTCGATGTCGTGGTGGTGGGCGGCGGTCATGCGGGCTGCGAGGCGGCGTTGGCTGCGGCCAGGATGGGGGCGAGGACGGCGCTGTTTACGTTTAACCTCGACCTCATCGCCCAGATGTCGTGCAATCCGGCGATCGGCGGGATTGCCAAAGGGCATCTTGTGCGTGAGATCGATGCTCTGGGCGGCATCATGGGGGAGATCGCGGACAAGACCGGAATCCAGTTCCGCCTGCTCAACGCCAGCCGGGGTCCGGCGGTCCAAGCCCCGCGCTGCCAATCAGATAAGGCAAGATATCGCAAGGAGATGCGAGCAAAGCTCCATGCCCAGCCTCACCTGTTACTACTAGCATCGGAGGTTGTGGAGATCTTAGTGGAGAAGGGCGAAGTGCAAGGCGTCGGGCTGGCGGACGGGAGTAAGGTCGGTGCAGCCGCGGTCGTCCTGACGACGGGTACTTTCCTGAACGGATTAACGCACATCGGGGATCAGCGAAGTGCGGCGGGCAGGCTGGGTGAGGCGCCGTCGATTCGATTGGCACGATGCTTGAAGGAAATGGGCTTCCGCATCGGCAGATTGAAAACCGGCACGCCGCCCCGTCTGGATGGGCGCACGATCGACTACTCCAGGTTTGAGGAGCAGAAGGGGGATGAGAAGCCGACGTTTTTCTCCTTCCGAACGGGCGCGCCGAGTTTGCCGCAGGTGTCCTGTCATCTCGGCTATACGGGCGAGCGCGTGCACCAGCTGCTGCGCGCCAACCTGCAGCGTTCGGCGCTTTACGGCGGCGCCATTGTAGGCATCGGTCCGCGCTATTGCCCGAGCATCGAGGACAAGGTGGTCAAATTTGCCGATCGGGCCCGGCATCAAATTTTCCTCGAACCGGAAGGCCTGGATACCGACGAAGTCTATCTGAACGGCATGTCGACGAGCATGCCGGTCGAGATTCAAGAGGAAATGGTGCATGCGGTGCCGGGCCTGGAGCGGGCGCGCATCGTCCGCCCCGCCTACGCTATCGAGTACGATTTCGTCGACCCGACCGAACTGGAAGCGACGCTCGAGACCCGGCGCATCGTCCGTCTCTTTCACGCGGGCCAGATCAACGGCACCACAGGATACGAGGAAGCGGCCGCACAGGGGCTGGTAGCCGGGATCAATGCAGGCCTGCGCGCGCAAGGCCGCGAAGGCGTGGTTTTCCCGCGCACCGAGAGCTACATCGGAATTCTCGTGGATGATCTGGTCACTCGTGGCGTGGATGAGCCCTACCGGATGTTCACGTCGCGCTCCGAGCTGCGGCTGCTCTTGCGCATCGATAATGCCGATCTGCGGCTGACCCCGCTCGGTCACCGGCTGGGGCTGGTCGCCGATGCCGAGTATGCCGCCTGCCTCGACAAGTATGAACTGATTGGCCAGATCCGCCGATTCATGCAGCTACAGCGTTGGGATCCCGCTGAACTTGCGCTCGCGCACATCGAGCCGGCCTCGGGTAAGGGTCAGACGCTGGAGCAGCTGCTGCGCCATCCGGGCATGACACTCGGGGATTTCGAGCCGCTCTTGCGCAAGCATGGCCTTTGGCCTACGAGCGCAGTGCGCAAATCGGTCGAAATCGAGGTCCACTACCAGGGCTACATTGAGCAGCAGCAGCGGGAGGCCGAAAAAATGCAGCGGATGAGCCTGCGCCGCATCCCTGCCGATTTCGACTATGCAGAGATCAGCGGCTTGAGCCGGGAAGTCAAAGAAAAGCTGGCGCGTGCGCGGCCCAAAGATCTGGCGACGGCGGCGCGCATCCCGGGAATCACGCCGGCGGCGGTCTCGATTCTCAATATTCAGCTCGAGTTGCGACAGAAAAAAGCGCGGACGGAGTCCTAGAGGCATGAGAACGGAGCGAAAGGGAGCCCTGGGTGCAGCCGAGTCTTTGGGCCGGCTCATCGTAAGATATGGGTATGGGCCGGAATCGGCAGAAGCGAACCTGCTGGTCGCGTACCTGGAGCTCCTGGAGAAATGGAATGCCCGCATCAACCTCACCGCCGCCACCGACTGGCCCGCCGTCCGTTGGCTCTTCGAAGAGGCGCTCTGGGCGGCACGCTGGTATCCGCAGACCGCGGTGAACCACCTCGATATCGGCAGCGGCGCGGGCTTTCCTGCGGTGCCATTGAGAATACTGAGGCCTGCGATGAGGCTCCGGCTGATCGAAAGCCGCGCCAAGCGCGCGGCCTTTCTCGAGACCGTGGCCGCTGAGCTGAATTTGCAGGGGATGGCGGTTGCCGGTTGCCGGGTCGAAGCTTATTTAAGCGCAGCGGAGATGCCGCCCTTCGACATCGTTTCCTGGAAGGGGATCAGGCTGAGCCGGGAGGCCATGAAGCTGCTGGGACAGCGCAGCCGGCCGGACACGCAATTCTGGCTCTTCCACGGCAAGGAATTGCCACTGGCGGACCCCATGTGCGCTCAGGATCTTCTGCGCCTGCTGCGGCGCGAAGCGTTCCCGGGACATCCGGAGCGCTGGCTGTCGATCTTCGCTGTTTCACGTGAAACAAGTTCCACGTGAAACACCCACCGCCATAGCACTGCTATCCAAAAGCTCAACGCAGAGGCCGCAGAAACCGCAGAGAAGATTAAACCGCAGATAAACGCAGATGAACGCAGATATCGGACGAGGCCTTGCTGCCACCCTCTCCGGCGCGGCCTCCGGCCACGGTCATGGTGGCAGCAAGGCCTCGTCCTCCTAGCTGGCTGAATATCCGCGTCCATCCGCGTTCATCTGCGGTTGCCCTTCTCTGCGCTCTCAGGTTTTTCTCTGCGTGCTCTGCGTTGATCTTTTTGTGCCGCGGGCGACCGATGTGCGGTTTTTGTGGCGGCTTTTGTTTGAGACGGGACAATCTCCTGTGATATTCTCCCCCGTATTGTGCGCACACAGGCCAAGATCATCGCGATTACGAATCAGAAGGGGGGAGTCGGCAAGACGACCACGGCTATCAACCTGGCTGCCGCCTTGGCCATGGCGGAAATGCGCGTGCTCGTGGTCGATACCGACGCCCAGGCGAACTGCACCAGCGGCCTCGGGATCGCCAAGGGCTCCATCCGCAAAAACATCTATCATTCTCTGATTCTCGGCGAACCGCTCGCCCATATCATCCTCGACACCGAACTGGAAAACCTCAAGCTCATCCCAGCCGACCGGAATCTGACCGGGGCCGCAATCGAAATGGTCGAGCTCCCCGAACGCGAATTTATTCTGAAGCGGCTGCTGGCCCCCATAGCCTCAGACTACGATTTCATTCTGATTGACAGCCCGCCGTCCCTGAACCTTCTGACCCTCAACGGTCTCGTGGCCGCACAGTCGGTGCTAGTCCCGATTCAATGCGAGTATTTTGCCCTGGAGGGTATTTCGGAGCTTCTCGATACCATCTCACGTGTGCGCCATACCTTCAACCATGAGCTTACCATCCAGGGGATTCTGCTGACGATGTTCGATGAGCGCACCAACCTCAGCACCCAGGTGCGGGAAGACCTGCACAGTTTTTTCCCCAAGGAGATATTCGCCACCGTGATCCCGCGCAATGTCCGTCTGGCCGAGGCTCCAAGTTTCGGCAAACCTATTTGTATCTATGATATACGGTCAAAGGGCGCAGAAAGTTACCTCAACTTAGCCAAGGAAATACTCAACCATGAAAAAAAAGGTGCTCGGTAGAGGGCTGGGAGCGCTGATCCCGGAAGCAGGGCCCACGGAAGCGCTTCCCAGCGAGATCGATATCGATCAGATTGCCAGCAACCCGGATCAGCCGCGGATGAAGTTCGATGAAAAAAGCCTGAATGAACTGGCTGACTCGATTCGCACCCATGGCGTGCTGCAGCCGGTCCTTGTGCGCCCCCTGGGCAACTCCTATCAACTCGTGGCAGGCGAGCGCAGGCTGATGGCGGCCCAGCGCGCCGGACTGCTCAAGGTTCCCGCCCATGTCCGCGACATCCCCGACGACCGGCTCCTCGTGCTGGCCTTGATCGAGAACATCCAGCGGGAGCAACTGAATCCGATTGAAGAAGCCCAAGCGTATCAAAACCTTATGGAGACTCTCACCTCGACGCAGGAGGAGCTGGCCGAGCAGATGGGGAAAGAACGCAGCACCATCGCCAACGCCCTGCGCTTGCTGAAACTGCCGCCGGCCGTCAAGCTCCTCGTCGCCGAAGGGAAGCTCTCGCCCGGACACGCGCGGGCGCTGCTGGCTGCAAGCGTGACGCCGGCCGAAATGACCAAAGCCGCCAACATGATGGTCAATAAGGGATGGTCCGTGCGCGATGCCGAGCGCTGGGCCAAGAAGAGTCAGTCTGCCTCGAGCCGCGCCCCACGCCCGGAAGATCCCAACATCACTGCCGCAGCCGATCGCCTGCGCCTGCTGCTGGGTACGAAAGTAGAAATCGTCAGCGGGCAAGGTGCGCACAAGACGGGGCAGATCCGCATCCACTTTTTCAGCCCGGAAGATCTTATCCGTATCTATAGTATTATCACTGAGAAACGACGTCAGGACGGGGGTGCGCGATGAAATTCAAAAAGGAAAATGCGGATGAAATCCTGAGCATTCTGGGGGAAGGGGTTGAATTCCAGGGAGAGCTTTCCTTCGCTCATGGCATCAGGGTGGACGGCGTTGTCAGGGGGAAGATTCGCTCCGAATCCTGTCTCGTCATCGGGCCCAAGGGAAAGGTGGAAGCCGATGTCGCCATCCGCAGGGTCTCGATCCATGGAGAATTCCATGGCGCCATTCAGGCTTCGGATCGTGTCGAAATCCATAGGGAAGGAAAGGTTTACGGCGACCTGTTCACCCCTTGCCTGATCATCGAAGCCGGCGCACTCTTCGAAGGCAAGTGCAATATGAATGAATCCCGCGTCGGCCAGGCCAAAGCAGCGCCGGCCATTGCGGCAGAAGGTGAAAAACGTGTCTGAACGCAAGCGATTGACGGAAATGGTGTCGAGCTCAGGTTGAGCGGGTAAGCTCTGCGCAAGCAGCTTGATCCAGGTCCTGGATCGGATCCCTAAATCCATGCACCCCGATGTGCTCGTCGGCTTCGAGACGGCAGATGATGCCGGTGTCTTCCGCCTTGATGACCAGAGGGCCCTGGTGCAGACGCTGGATTTTTTTACCCCAGTCGTGGATGATCCCTTTACGTATGGAGCCATAGCCGCAACCAATTCTCTTAGCGATGTTTATGCGATGGGAGGTGTCCCACTGACCGCTATGGCCATCGCCTGTTTTCCCGACCGGCAGGAGGATTTGGAGATTCTCTCCCAGATTATGCTGGGCGGCGCCGCGAAGCTCCGGGAGGCTGGAGTCGCACTTCTCGGGGACCACACCGTGTGTGACAACGAGATCAAATTCGGCTACTCGGTCACCGGACTGGTCCATCCCGGAAGAATCCTGACCAACGCCGCCGCCCAGCCCGGCGACGCCCTGATCCTCACCAAACCGTTGGGAATCGGAATCATCACCACGGCCATCAAGCGCTCCCTTGCGGATCCGGAGACCGTTCGCAAGGCCGTCCAGGTCATGACCACCTTGAATCGGACCGCCGCGGAAGTCATGTGCTCCTACCGCAGCCACGCGGCGACCGACATCACCGGGTATGGCCTGCTCGGCCATGCCTGCGGGATGGCCGAGGCAAGCCGGGTCACATTTCGCTTCCACGCCCACTCCATCCCGTTCATTGCCGAGGCATACGCGCTGGCCGAAGCCCGTGTGCTCCCGGGCCTGGTCGCCAAGACATGGAGACTACTGGAGCCCAAAGTATCGATCAGCTCCGCGGTGGCTCTGCCGCTCCGCAATATCCTGCTAGATCCGCAAACTTCCGGCGGACTGCTCATCGCCGTTCACCCGGAGGATCGGGAGCCACTGGTGGAAAACCTGATCAGCCGTGGCGTGGAAGCGGTCTTGATTGGAGAAGTGGCAACAGCCCAGGGGATCCGCATTCTGGTGGAATGAGATCGGGAATCCGCCATAATTTATACTGAAATAAGTGGTTATGCACGACGCGAATGGGGAGAGATGAGTGACGGATCTGCTAGGAAGCTTCGCATACTGCAAAAGTGATTTTGGATTTTAGATTGCGGATTTTGGATTGAAAGACTGACTTGGTGGAAGCTGTGGCTGCTTTAGTCACCAACACTGCATCGTTTTTGGGCAGTATCCATTTCACAAAATTATCAAAAGACTGGAGTGATTCGACCTGTTCTGCCGGGGGGTGGAGAAGGGGGGCTAACTCTCGACATCAACTGCTATCTTCAATGATTTCAAAAACTTAGCATCTTCTGAGGTGATGCGCAGGCGGACGGGGTCATCAAATTTGAGAGTTTCGGAGATGTTTTCGTTCTCGCCCTTGCCTTTGCGGTTGAAGCCGATGGTGGCGTCGATGATCAGAAAGGCTTCGTAGCCCGCCTCGTGGATGCTCTGGATCGATTCATTGATGCGCGCAGAATCGCTCAACGTGTCGTTGATCGCCTCTTCGAGATTTTTCATGAGACGTTTGATTTCTGCGTCCAGCATCCGCACTCCTGACTCCTGGCCGTTCCATGGGATCATTCACGAGGAATGATGGCAGGATGACCCTTCGTGCTAAAACCATCTTAGAAAAGTGGCGAATTGGTGTCAAGATTGAACTCGGCCGAGTCATTTTGGATTTTGGATTGCGGATTTTGGATTGAAAGACCGAATGGGTGGAAACGGAAGCTTGGCAAACTGCCAAAGTAATTTTGGGTTTTGGATTGCGGAATACAAATTGGCAGACGGATGGATGAGAATAACAGCTTTTTCAAATCCAAAATCCGCAATCCAAAATCCAAAATCAAAGGGACCTAATGGAGCAGAAAGACCTTTACCATCCTGACGCGCGCTGGCACGAGATGACGGAGAAGGCGGGCGAGTACCCGTTCACCCGCGGCGTTCACCCCAACATGTACCGCGGACGCCACTGGACCATGCGGCAATATGCCGGCTTCGGTTCCGCGGAGGAATCGAACGCGCGCTACCGCTACCTGCTCGATCATGGCCAGACCGGTCTCAGCATCGCCTTTGATCTGCCGACCCAGATCGGGCTGGATCCGGATCACGCGCTGGCCGCCGGCGAGGTCGGGAAGGTCGGGGTCTCGGTTGCATCATTGCGCGACATGGAAACACTTCTGCGCGACATCCCTCTCGATCGTGTCTCGATCTCGATGACGATCAACAGCACGGCCTCCATTCTTCTGGCGATGGTGCTTTGTCTCGCGCGCCGGCAGGGTGTTCCCTGGCATGCACTGCGGGGAACGATCCAGAACGACATTTTGAAGGAATATATCGCGCGCGGCACCTACATCTTTCCGCCCGCTCCGTCGCTGCGGCTCACCACGGATGTGTTCAGCTTCTGCTGCGGGGAAGTGCCGAACTGGAATGCAATTTCGATCAGCGGGTATCACATTCGCGAAGCCGGCTCCACCGCCGTTCAAGAGGTTGCATTCACGCTGGCCAACGGCATCGCCTATGTGCAGGGCGCACTGGATGCCGGTCTCATGATCGACGACTTCGCGGGCCAGCTCTCGTTCTTTTTCAACGCCCACAACAATTTTCTGGAAGAGATCGCGAAGTATCGAGCCGCGCGCCGGCTCTGGGCCTGGATCATGCGCGAGCGCTTCGGTGCGCGCAATCCCAAGTCCTGCGCCCTCCGATTCCACACGCAGACCGCTGGCAGCACTCTGACGGCACAGCAGCCGGAGAACAATCTCGTGCGGGTGACGATTCAGGCGCTCGCGGCCGTGCTCGGAGGCACGCAGTCGCTGCATACCAACTCGATGGATGAAGCTCTGGCCCTGCCGAGCACCACCGCCGCGCGCACGGCCCTGCGCACCCAGCAAATCATCGCCTACGAGAGCGGCGTCACCCACACCGTGGATCCCATGGGCGGCTCGTATGCCATCGAAAAGATGACAGAGGAGATCGAAGCGGAGGCGGAGAAGTACATCCTCAAGATTGATGCCATGGGCGGGATGCTGAAAGCGATCGAACGCGGCTACGTGCAGCGGGAGATTCAAGAATCGTCCTACCGCTACCAGAGGCAGGTCGAGGCGCGCGAAAAAATCGTGGTCGGTGTCAATCAATATACCTCAGCCGCATCCACACCGATCGAGCTGCTCGTGCTGGATGAACGAGTGGGCGCGGAGCAGTGCCGCAGGCTGGCGGCGCTGCGCGCCGAGCGCGCCGCGGCTGCGGCCAAGCAGGCGCTCAGCCGCCTGCGACTTGCCGCCCGGGGACATGAAAACCTGATGCCCGCCGTCCTGCAGGCGGTGGAGGCGCTGGCCACCGTAGGTGAGATCTCCGATTGCCTACGCTCCGTCTTCGGCCTCTACCAGGAAGCTGTCGCCTTCTAGTCTGTAGCTTTTTAGGCTGCAGGCTGTTAGCGACAAATTAAAAGGCTGCAGGATATTGGCCATGATTCTCACCAGCGTAATATTGGGTTGCATCGGTTGGAAGCCGCAGGCACTCCTGACAATCCATCGAAGGTCCCGACCGAGTGCAATACAGTAATAAGCCGACAAGAAATGCGGCAAGTATCCAGCGGTCTTTTATGTTTTGGCTAACAGCCTACAGCCTAAAAAGCTACAGCCTGCAGGGCCGTGAGAAAATCGGGCTAATTCCTGTCAACGATGACGGCGGCCGTGACGTAAAACTATGGCGCTTATCACTGTGACCGCGGAAAGGCAGTCCAACCGACCATGAATAAAATCGCTCTAGAGAATGTGCGCAAGCAATTCGACTCGAAAGTGGCGGTGGCGGGAGTTTCGTTCGAAGTACCGAGGGGGAAGGTGTTCGGACTCCTCGGGCCGAATGGCGCCGGCAAGACCACTCTCATCCGTATGATGCTCGACATCATCAAACCCGACTCCGGCACGATTCTCTACGAAGGCCAACAGCTGACTCGTAAGGACAAGGACCGGATCACCTATCTGCCCGAGGAGCGCGGTTTGTACAAGAAGGAAAAAGTCCGGGATCTGCTGGAGTACTTTGCGCAGCTGAAGGGGAGGTCCGCAGCGGAGGCGCGCAAGCGAACCAGCCTCTATCTGCGCAAGCTGGAAATGAGCGAAATGCTCGGCCGCAAAGTGGAAGAGCTGTCCAAAGGAAATCAACAGAAGATCCAGTTTGCGGCCGCCCTGGTGAGCGATCCGGAAGTGATCATCCTCGACGAGCCGTTTACTGGCCTGGATCCGCTGAATCTGCGGCTCTGCAAAGACCTCCTGGCTGAGGAGCGGCAGGCGGGCAAGACCATCCTTCTCTCCACCCACCAGATGAATCAGGTCGAGGAGCTGTGCGACAGCCTGTTCATGATCCACAAAGGCGTGCGCGTCCTTTATGGAACGGTGGCGGAGATCATGGACCGATATTCCGAAGCGGCGCTGTTACTGGAATGTTCGCCGATCCCCGGCGAGATCCCGGTCATCGACCATATTGCTGCTGATGGCAAGATGCAGAAGGTCTACCCTAAAGCGGGAGCTTCGCACGCGGCGGTCCTGCAGGCGCTACTGGATCGGGGCGTGCAGATCGAGCGTTTCCAGAAAGCGACTACTCCGCTAGAAGATATCTTCATCAAGGTTGTCAAGGACAGCCAGATGGGAGAACCATCATGAACAAGACGCTGCTGGTGGCCAGGCGGGAATATCTGTTCACTGTGCGCCGGAAGGGTTTCATCATCACTACCGTGGCCCTGCCTTTGATGTTCGTCGTGATCTTTGTCGTTGGCGGCGGCGCATTCACTCGGGCCTTCCGCCAATCACGCGCCACGGTCGACAACGTCGGCATCGTCGACGAAAGCGGCCTGGTGCGATTTGATCAGCTGCCTGCGATCCAGAAGATGCCGGCGCCGGCGACCCGCGATACGAGCCTGCAGGGGCGCGCTTCCGCCGCCGCAGCCGCGACTGAGACCGCGGTCACCCTGAAGGTGTTCGAGTCAACAGCGCAGGCAAAAGAGGCTTTCATCCGCAAGGAAATCCGCGGTTATTACGTGATTCCCAAAAATTATCTGGAAAGCGGCAATGTGGTGCTGGAAATCAAAAA
Organism: Acidobacteriota bacterium; assembly: GCA_041501225.1. Taxonomy (GTDB): domain Bacteria; phylum Acidobacteriota; class UBA6911; order UBA6911; family UBA6911; genus JAFNAG01. Next base: position 21,048 of record JBGQNR010000011.1, on the reverse strand, counting down.
GGGCGCATTCATGTCCGACAGCCAGCCGGGATGGAATCTGATCCGGCGCTTGCTCACCGCCAGCCTGGTGGAGGGGAAATTGCCCGAGGACACGGCCAAACGGGTCATGTTCCCTCCTGTTCTGGACACCAAGGCATTGCGCGCAGACGGTTCCTCCGATCAAGCGGGATCCATGGGCGAGGTGACCTCCTTTGCGGTCCCCTATGTCTTCAGCATGCTGTTTATGCTGTCGATCCTTACCTCCGCAGGATACCTGTTGCAGGGAGTCTCGGAGGAAAAAGAAAACCGCGTCATCGAAGTCCTGCTCTCCTCGGTCACGCACAACGAACTGCTGGCCGGCAAGGTACTGGGATTGGGCGCTGCGGGACTGACGCAGCTCGCCATTTGGGTGGTGATGGGCGTGACTCCCGCCCTCTTTGTTCTTCCCGACTTGGGTCTGCGCTGGAGCCAGCTTATTATCGCCCTGGTGTTCTTCCTCCTCGGATTTGTGCTCTTCGCCAGCCTGATGGCCGGCCTCGGCTCGCTGGGGAACAACTTCCGCGAGAGCCAGCAGACCTCGATGATCGTGTCGCTCTCCGCGGTATTTCCCATCATGTTCAACATGATCATCCTGGCGCAACCCAACGGCACCTTCGCGCGCGTCCTGTCGTTCATACCTTTGACAGCGCCGGTCACCATGGTGATGCGCATCGGGGCAACCCAGGTTGCCTGGTGGGAAGTCCTGCTCTCCGCGACCATCCTGGTTGTCAGCCTGTTCTTTTTCCTTCGCGTCGCGGCCAAACTGTTCCGCCTGGGCACACTCATGTACGGCAAACGCCCCAGCGTAGTCGAAATCGTGCGCTGGCTCCGCGAAGCGTAGATTGAGTTGCAGGCCGGCCCTCAGGGCGAGCGCAGGCCTCCCGCCCGCGCTCCCTGTAGGGGAAAATGGGACGTTGCCCTGGATGAATCGAGCGGACAGAGATTTTAGGTGCCGCATAAAAGTTCGAACACTTCCATTACTCCTCAAACCAGCGTCCCCGGCTCTTAACCGATTCGTCAGATATACCCTGTCTCGATAGTGGCAGCGCCGCCGCAAACGTAAAATAGAACCTGCCCCTCCTCGCCCATGATATCATCAAATGTATGGACGCTTCGTCGGGAGTAAGGCGACAACCCAACCCATGTTGTTCCAGCCGTGGCCTGAAAGAGATTCCGAATCGCGCCATGCGTTTGGTGAACTCCGGAATCATGATTGTTGCCCTTGCGCTGGGATTGTGCACCGCTATGAGGGCTCAAGGAGATCTGCTAAGGCGAGGCCTTTCTCTGATCAAGGCTCAACGGCCCGCGGAGGCGGAGCAGGTTTTGGGTTTGATTCCGGCGTCCGATGGCGATTACCACAGCGCGCAGACTTTGTTGGGCTATCTTTTCCTGCAGCGTTCAGCACTCCCGCAGGCCGAGAGGGCGTTCCGAACTGTCCTGGACGCTCATGTTGACATCGCGCAGGCGCGTCTCGGCCTAGGTGCGACTCTCCTGAAGAATGGATCGGCTGAACGGGCGAGCGTCGAGCTGGCGAAAATACTGGAGGATCCTGAGGTCGGCTTTCATGCACAGATCCAGTGGATCTACAGCCTCCTTTATGCGGGACGGACGGATGAGGCTTTCCGGCAAGCTCAGAGCTTGGCCGCGGGATATGATTCCGCTGCGGCAATCCACAGCATTCTTGGCTACCTCCACCAGATACGTTCCGAGCCCCAGGCAGCTCTGCAGGAATACCTGCAGGCCGTGCAGTTGGACCCTGACAATGAATCGACATACTTGGATCTCATATCCGCATATAAAAACCAGGGGGATTGGGACCACGCCTTAAGCTACACCAAACAGGCGCTGTTGCTGGATAGCAATGACCCGCTCCTCTATCAGAACCTGGCAGCCATCTACCAGAAGCTGGGGGCGACTGCAGAGGCCAACGCCGCACGGTCTCAAGCAGAACGAGCCTTCGATGCAGAGGTTCTCTATGCACAAGCCGCAAGGTCACGGGCGGCCGGCCGAATTCGTGAGGCCGAAGGATTCTTGCGTGAAAGCACAAAGAAAAATCCGAAATTGTCGAAGGCGTGGAGCGATCTCGGCGAGCTGATGCTTCAAGGCGACCGGCTCGAAGAAGCGCGCACGGCCTTTCTCCACGCGGTGGAATCCACACCTGGAGAAGCCCGTGCCGTTGCGGGATTGGCAGCCACACTCCATGCCGAAGGAAAGGATTCAGAGGCGCTTCGCTATTGCCAGGAAGCAATGAAGCAAGGGCTGGTCACCCCCGATGTGTTGGCAGCGATGGCAACCATCTACATGGACCAGGGGCTGGCGCAGGATGCGGCAGAGGTGATGACCCAAGCTGTTCGGCAGTTGCCCGACAATCCGGACCTGTTATCCTACCTGGGCTACCTGCAGCAATCGATGGGCAAGGCTCAGGAGGCACGTGAATCCTTTGCTGCCGCGCTACGTCTCAATCCGCGGCAGGTTGACGCCCTGATCGGACAGGCGCACTCCCTCCTTGCTAGCGAACAGACGAGGGATGCCCTGGCATCTTTCAATCTTGCCAGGACCATTGCGCCCCGAAATACGGAGATATGGAAGGGTCTTATCGAGGCCTACGGAAAATCAGGCGACCTGAAGTCCGCAGAAGCAAGCTGCCGGGAGTGCCTCGCCATCAGCGCCAAAGACCTCGATTGCCGCGAACAGTTAGCCGCATTTCGAATGGAAGACCTCGATTTCAAGGATGCAGCAGGCCAATATCAAATCATCCTTCGAAGCGGGAAGTCCTCCAAGTCCATTCTTGATGGTTTTGCCTACTCCCTCATGAAGATTGGGGATTACGATCGTGCGGTTGAGTTTTCCGAGCGCTCCATCCGACAGTATGGCCCCGATGCCCGGGTTTACGGAGTTCTCGGATATTTGTACCGATGCCGTGGTGATCTGACACGTGCGGTCTCCAACTACCGGCTCGCCCGCGATGCCGAGCCGCTGGATCCGGAAAGGAGTTTTGATTTCGGGTTGGCACTTTATCTGGCTGGTGATTTTGCCGGCGCTGCGGCCCCAATTCAAACCGCGATCCGATTGAAACCTGACTACGGTACCGCTCATTACTATCTGGCAATAGTCTATTGGAATTTGCGCCAGTACGCTCTCGCTCTTACCCATGCGCGGCGTGCGCAGGACCTGGGCGTGCCGGCTGCGAACGCCATTATTCAATCGCTTACTCCCAACCTCTCCCTCCCCACTTCAAAGAAATTTCGGTGACAGGCTACTCAACCTCAGAATCTCATGACGAGGACAGATTTTCCGGAAGCATTTTCAGTGGTGCTACTTATCAGGACGTTGACCGTGGACGTGAGCCTGGTCGGGCCAAGCAAAAGGCAGGTCGAATTTTGAGTTTAAGGGACCTGCCCGATATTGGTGTAAACTAGCGCACAACAGGAGAGGGATCCCCATGAAGAGAACTGTTCCGATACTGCCCTGTCTGATTGCAGTCGCCATCGCCTTGAACGCCGCACCGCCCCAATCTCCGCAGAAAAGCGCTGCGAAAATTGCCAGGGTGCGGACGGTCACGACCGGGATTGCGTTTGAGAACCCCGCCTACGAAAAGCCTGTTTCCCTGGCACTCGCCTTTCTCCAGGAAGCAAAAAATCCGTTGTCGCGGCGGGCTATGAAATTCAGACTCTGCGCCTGACGACTTCTCCGTGCGGCCAATATCTGCGCGGCCTGCCTCCGAGCGAAATCACAAAATGGGCGCTCTCTCTGGACAAGACTCTGGCTGGAGGGAACGTGGTCGCAGCGCTTGGCCCGGCGAACGGTCTTGCGCCGGAAGCGGTCACCGCATTGTTGGCACAAACCGAAAACATATCGGCCACGATCGCCGTTACGACGGCCGACAACCGACTCGATGACAGTGCCGTGCGCATCGCAGCTGCGATCATCCGCACGCTTTCGTTGGAGACAAAAGAAGGACTCGGCAATTTCCGCTTCGCTGCGATCGCCAATTGTCCGGCCGGAATTCCCTTCTTCCCGGCCGGCTACCACGGCGGGGCTGCCAGCGATTTCGCTGTGGGCATGGAAGGCGCCGCATGGGTATTGAATGCATTTACAGGCGCCAAAGATGTCAACGCAGCCAAGAGCCGACTCCAGCAACTCATCATGCAGGACCTGGCCCCTCTTGCCGGTACCATGGCTGGCTTGGAGAAGTCATCCGGAAGGACGTTCTCGGGATTCGACGTTTCGACTGCTCCGCAAGGTGAAGTCAGCATCGGAAGAGCCGTGGAGCAACTGACCCGCTTCCCATTTGGCGGTCCCGGGACACTCGCTGCCTCCGCAGCCATCACGGATGTTCTCAAGTCGCTTCCAATCAAGACCTGCGGCTTCTCGGGTCTGATGCTCCCGGTCATGGAAGACGCCACGCTCGCGATGCGCGCAGCGGAAGGCAGATTGACCCTGGATCAGCTGCTGCTCTACAGTTCTGTCTGCGGCACCGGACTGGATGTCGTGCCACTGCCGGGGGACACATCGCAGGAGACTCTGGAGGCGATTATTCGGGATGTTGCCGCGCTCTCGATCAAATGGCGCAAGCCGCTTTCAGCCCGCCTGCTGCCCGTCCCAGGGAAGAAGGCCGGCGAAATGACCAGCTTTGCCCACCCATTCATGGTCAACACCAAGGTCATGCAACTGCCATCCCGCTGATTCAGAAATTTCGGTGACAGGCCAGAATGCCACGGCGCGGAATGTGCGCAACCTAAAAGCCTCAACGCAGAGGGCGCAGAGACTGCAGAGCACTTTTCGTTTTTATACATAGCGATATAAGTGCTGAACAAGAACCTCGAAGACCTCGAAGACCGCAAAGGTCATAAACGCAGAGAGGTTTTTGTACATGCGCTCTCACTTCCTCCGCAGGGGCACAGCGCTATGCGCTGCAACATCTTTGCGCGAGGCGCGCGGGAAAGCGCTGGTGAAAGAGGGACTTAGGCGTTGGGATCTGCAAGCGTTTTCCCGTGCGCCTCGCGCAAAGATGTTAGCCGGGGGCTACCCCTGCGGAGGAAGCGAGAGCGCATGGCTTTGCGGTCTTCGTGGTTCAAAAAAAGCTCACGATTTAGGTCGTCATGTATACATGCGTTCTCCTTGCGGCCTCTGCGTTGAGCTGTTGCATTTCCAGCCTTAAATGGCAAGGATTTGTGCCGAAGTGGAACCTGTTGATGGCTGCGACTAGAATCGGTAGTTATAGCGGACGCCGAGGCTGCGGCCGGGTGCGTCCAAACCCCAGCTGATGCCCCGGTAATTCCTGTCGGTGATATTCTCGAAGTCGACCATCACCTCCTGGCTTTCGCCGATTCGGATCCCGCCGCGAAGACTGAGGGTGAGAAAACCCGGGATGCCCCGGAACAACGGGGCGCTGTTAACTCCGACTCCCAGAACGCGGTCCTGTACCTGGGCAAGAGTTTCGCCGGTCCTGAGCAGGAGGTCGTCCGCCGTCCCCATCTTACCATCGGCGCCCGGACCGATTAATCCGCGCACCGTGGCGCCATTGAGGAAGAAGCTGCGGATATTGCTGCGCGAACGGGCTGCCCCGGTGCGCCGGTCACTCAGGTCAAGCGACGAGAGCCGATCCTGCCTGCCCGCGGCATATAGGTACGGCTCGATCCAGAAGCGGCGGTTTCCCGGCTCATAGCGAAGCTTGATCCAGCCCTGAGGGGCGGGCGTACCGCCCTCGATATTCGGTACCAGGCCCGTGCGCTTGTCCTCCGCGTGGAGATAGGTGAACGTGTTGCTGAAGCTGAGGGTGGAGGTGATTCTCAGCTCCAGCTGTTGTTCGATTCCATAGATCCGCGCCTCGTCAAAATTCGAGCGAATCAGCACCGGATTCGATGCCGCGGCAACGAAAATGGCGCCGCTTGGCAACTGGTTCGTGATCACCTGATCGCCGAGCACGGTGCCAACTGCGCCTTGCGGCAATATCAATGCCTGGACGGCGATGTTGTTGGTGATGTCGTTGACAAAGCCGGTGATGTCGAAATCAAAGCGGCTGCGGCGGAGATGCACGCTGCCTTCGTAGTTCCAGCTGGACTCAGGTGCCAGTTGTTGCACGGGCCTGCCGGTTGAAACCGCCGTGGAGTCCGCTGTCGAACCGATCGTGGCATTGCGGCTGGCCACATCGGCATAGGGAACCTCGTACCCGTTGCCTGTCAAGCCGAGTGTCCCGAGATCTGTAATGGAAGGTGCCCGGAAGCCGCGACTGATCTGGGTCGAAAGGCTGAGGCCGGGAAGCAAGGTGAGCATCGCGCCGAAACGAGGGGTGACACTGCCGATGGATAGCTGATCATCGGGCCAGAGGGGCTTCCCACCCACAAGCGGACTGTTGGCCGCGAGCGAATGATAGGAAGCGAAACCGTATCGAACGGCCCCGGTCAGTCGCAGTCGATCCGGAATTGCCATCCACACGTCCTGGATGTACAAGCCGCCGCTGCGGTAGTTCGCCTTGTCCGGCACCCTCGGACGGGAAAGGGCATCCACGTTGGTCACGGGATTGAGCGAATGGGCCGGCGCGCGCACGAGTTCATAATAAAATTCACCCCCGGTGGCGAGGCTATTGCGGGCGCCCCACTGCCGGGTTGCGCTCGCCTGGGTGCCGTTTACATAGGTGTGTTCTTTCTGGAACGTGATCGTGCCGTTCGGATTGCCATTCCCTCCCTGGTTGACGCGCTCCTCACGCTGGGTGTTGAGCGAATAGGAAACAGCAAATGAATCGAACCACCCGGCCCGCAGTTTTTCATAACGCACGTAAAAGAAGTCGAGCATGAAGTTGCGCAGGTCGGCGATCAGGTTGCCATCCCCTCCCAGGGTCTGATCGTACCGTTTGCCGCCGTCCTGCTGATTGCGCTGATAATGCAGGGTGAACTGGTGGGTCGGCGCCGGCTGATAATTCAGGCGCACCAGTCCCCCATACTGCGTGAACGCGGTGTCCGTCATGCGCTCTCCGAAGACGTTTGAGTTCAGGCCGAGGAAGCGTGTCGCCGCCGCGTGCGTGTCGAAGCCCCCGCCCGGACGGATCGTGTTGTGCCGCGCGGAGGCGAGATTGACCAGCATGGACAGATTGCGCCGGCCATAGGTGGCGCGCGTGTTGCCGCCGAAGCTGAGGTCGCTGCTGTTGAAGAAGGTCCCGACGCGCCCGTGCACCTCGGACCGGTCGGCTGCATAAGCGGGCATTTGCGAAATCAGCTGCACCGCGCCGCCCAGCGAATCGCTGCCGTATTGAGCGCTGTTGGGGCCGCGCAGGATTTCGACCGAGCGCAGGTTGCTCATGTCATTGAGATTGAAAAAACTGTTGATGCCGCCGCGCATGGCCGCAGTCGAAAACCGGATGCCGTCCACGAAAGTCACCACCTTCGCCCCGGTGAGGCCGCGCACGAAGATGGCGCCGATGGTTGGGCTGGTGCGCTGGAGGTTAACGCCGGCCTCCTCCTGGGCGGCCTGCGCCAGAACCGATTTTGCGCGTTCCTCGAGCTGGAGCTCGCCGATGACATTAGCCCGCTGGCTGGTTTCGTCCAGGCCCTGAACGAGGCCGAGATCGGCCGTGACCGTGATCTTTTCCTCGAGAGCCGCGATGCCGAGGGTCACATCCAGTTTTTGCGCCTCCGCGGAAGGAAGCGAAATCGCCATGCGGCGCGGGGCAAAACCTCGATAGCTGATGAGCAGCTCGTAGCTTCCCTGGGACATTCCGCTCAATGTGAACCGCCCTTGAGCATCGGTCTGCGTCTTGGCAACCACAAACTGGCGTGCATCGAGCAGGCTGACGGCGGCTTGCGGGATGGCGGCCCCCGATGTGTCCTTCACCACACCGGAAATGTCGTTCGGATTGGAAGATTGTGCCGCGCAAACAAGCGAGAGTAACACGATGCTACAGAGGGTCAGAAAGATCGTCCGTAGATTATTCAATAATGCCGACATTCTTCCTCCTGGGATTACTCGATCCATATTTCATGCAGCACCGGTTGATTCCTACGGCGGTAGCCTTGCCGTGCGTGATTTGGCACGTGGCTGTGCGGCAGAGCCGGAGCAGCCGAAACCTGTCTCTGAAAGACCCCACCCGGCACCCGACCGGGACAACTCTGTCCTATGAGGGTCAATACGCGGCTGATGCTATCGTGAATCGGGAACTACTATCAAGCTTCGTATTTCGCCATCGCCTCTTCCGTTGCGCAGTGTCGACTATTGAGCAGGATCTCGTGCGTCAGAGGCATACCCGAGCGAATGAAGACATGAGATTGCGCGGGATAAAGCAACGGCAAAGGCCCTCACACACGAGGGAGCAGATGGTCTGGATTGAATGCATCCCGGATCGCAGCCGCGGGTGCGGCCGCCTGCCGGCTTCCGAGACAAAATGTCATGTCAACTTCGGCGGTCCGACCTACCGCATCAGAGGGCGGCGAGAACTTCCTTGAGCAGGTATCGGGATCCTTCGACCTCTCCTCGAACGATCAGATTTGTGAATAGGCTGCCGGACGCAAGAAAGTGATCGTGGTCGCCGAGACGGTGTCGACAAATGCCGGCATGGATCTCAATTTTTTCCACTCCTCGGAATTGCTGAATTGCTCCCAGATTTTCTCTCGCGCGGCCATGTCCTGGTGGACCGTCATGTACACGAGGTTTGGCTGCCTGCGACCAATCAGGGTCTGGCCAAAGAATACCGGCCGTAAACCGATGCGATCGAACAGGGCGATCTCGCCCCCTTCGTTGAACATTTCGATTTTCTTCAACGCCGCGGTCTCATTGTGGCTTTCGTAGACACGCAGCTCGAATATCCTCGGTTTGTTCCCGGCCGTTTCCGCCGGAAGCCGCAACCGGGGCACGTTCTTGAAAGCCCACAGCAATGAACTCTCGTATCGGGCATACGCAGGATTGTCAATCGTGGCGCCCAGGTATTCGGCTGCGGATTTCTGATAATCGGTATCGGCAGCCAGCGTCGCAGGTGTGGTAAGGAAGGTCTGCAAATTGGGGTATGGAATCAAGGCATAGAGCGAAAGGGCGTTGCTCCCTGAAACGACGGTGAACACCCCTACCGGCTTGATCCCCAGGCGGTTCCAGGCCGGAATGGCCGCCTTGGACAGGTAATCGTTCAGCACCGTCTTCCGGTTGCCAGTCTGCATCTCGTAGGTACGCAACTCGTAAAATTCCCGTTGCTCCGGTTGGGCAAAAGCGCGCGCAATCGTCCAAGCTGGGAGCGCCGCAGTTCCCGCCGCGGCAGATGTTTTGAGGAAATCGCGTCTTTTCATGATCTCACCTTCAGCATGAGTGTGGGATGGAGTTTACTCCGTAACGCGAACTTAATACCTAACCGGTCCTACGGCAACAAAAATATCAATGGTTTCGGAGACAAATTTCGGGTCGCGGTAGGGACGGTCATTACTGGCCGCCCCTACCGCGACCCGAAATTCCGGAGATAGTACTGGTGATGCGACGCATTGCTTTGTGGTTTGCTCCCTCGCGTGGCGTCAGCGGATCAGGATCAGTTCTTTTTGTGGGGTGGAGAGATACTCGGCGCCTAATTCTGTCACAACAACCATCTCTTCGATTGTGGCGACGCCGCTGCCTGGGACAGTCAATCGGGGTTCGATGGTGAAAACCATGCCGGGTTCCAGGCGGGCGTAAGGCTTGCGCGCGTATTTCTCCCACGCCGGGCCGAGCAGCGCGGTGCCGTCGTGGGCGTAGCGCCCCACCTGGTGGCCGAGGGCATGCGGGAACTCGGCGTAGCCGGCGCCCGTGATCCTGCCCCTGGCGACCGCATCAATCTCGATCCCCTGCACGCCGGGCTTCATGGCCGCGCGGCTGCTTTCGATGGCATCCACGATGGTCTCGAATCCTTTGCGCACGTCCGGCGGCGGTTCCGACTCCCCCTGGTCCAGAACATAAAAGGTCCGCTGCAGATCCGAGCAGTAAGCCTGCGATTTTACGCCGAAGTCCATGTTCAAAATGTGTCCCCGCTCCACGCGACGGTCGGTAGGCCCGTAATGAGCGCCTGCGGTACCGGGGCCGGTAAAGACCGCGGGACAGTGCCCCGGCTCCCAGGCGTACTCGAGGCGCCTCCGCTCCACTTCTGCCTGCATGAAGGCGGCGATTTCACGCTCCGTTTTTCCCGGCGAGATAAACTCCGCGGCCTTGGCAAAGATCTCTTCGGTATGGCGAATCGCCCGCCGGATAAACTCCAACTCCGCATCCGTCTTCCGCTGCCGTATCGCAGAGACAATCGCTTCGGCCGATACCACGCGCTCGTGCAATCCCAGTTCCTTGAGCAGGCTGATCAGGGTGAGGTACATGCCATGCGTGAGGCCGTCGCAGATTTCGCTGTCCTGGGAATAGTTGACCGCGATCGAGGAGGGGTTGATCCTGCGCATGACTTCGAGGAACGGCTCCCGGATTCCTTTGATAAATCCTATCACCTGCTGATAGGCCCCGGTGTCTTCGATCGTCCTGCGGTCGTACTCACCGCAGATCGTGCAGGTCTCTCCCGCCGCGGTGATAATGACCGCGGTATGCCAGGTGACCTCCGAGCCGATCAGAAGATCCAATACCGGATCCCCGTTGATGACGCTTTCGCGCGTGAAGGTAATCCAGCAGTCGATCCCCTGTTCCTTCAGAATCCCGATGGCCTGCGCGACCTTTTCCCGGATCAGCATGGTGGTTTCTCCTTGGCTCCCATGAACCGCAAAGCCCTAGACGGCTCCGGCGGGCTTCGATCCTTTCACGGCATAGTAGAGGATATATAGGTAGCAGAGGGCGGGCAAAATGAATGCGTGATGAATCCCGATCTGATCTGCCAGCCAGCCGGTAGCGGGCGGAATGACCGCGCCGCCGACGATAGCCATGACCAACATGCCGGAGGCGTCTCCCGTCAACGGGCCCAATTCGGCGATTCCTAAAGTAAAGATGCTGGGAAACATCACTGAATTGAAAAATCCTACCAGGATGAGACTCCACATCGCCACATAACCAAAGCTAAGCATGGAGATGCAGACCAGCAGGCAGGCCATCACTGCGGCGATTCCCAGCACCGCTCGGGTGCGAGCCTTCTGCAGAATCGCCGATCCGATAAACCGGCCCACCATCGCGCCTCCCCAGTAGCAGAATCCCACCAAGGTGGCGGCAAGCGTGCGCGAGATGTTGCCGATTTCCGGCTGGATGAGGTAATTGATGAGCAGGCTGCCGATGGCGACCTCGGCCCCCACATAGAGAAAGATGCCAATCACGCCCAGTACCAGGTGCCGATGCTTCCACAGGCTCTTGCCCGCGCCCGATCTGCCCTGACGCTCCGCGGTCGGCATGGGAGGGAGCTTGAATTTGGCGATGGTGAATCCGAGAGCAAGGAGAGCGAGACCAATCACCAGGTAAGGCAGTTTGACCGACGAGGCTTCCTGGATGCGATACGCCTGCAGCGCCTCGGCAGGCATCTGCCGCAAGGCATCCATGCCCAGCGGGGCGGCGCTGAGAATAAACACGCCCCCAATCCACGGGGCAGTCGTATGTCCCAGCGAATTGACCGCCTGCGCCAGATTCAACCGGCTGGAGGCGGTTTTTTCGGGACCAAGCACCGCGACATATGGATTCGCGGCCACCTGCAAGGCGGTAATCCCTGCCGCGAGCACCATCAGTGCACCGAGAAAAAGCGGATAGGAAGCTGCCGTCGCCGCGGGAATAAACAGGAGGGCTCCCAAGGCCATGGTGAGGAGGCCGACGACCATCGTCCTCTTGTAGCCGATCCAGTCGATGACGCGGGCCCAGGGGACTGAAAAAACCAGGTAGGAGGAGAAGAACGCAAACTGGATCAACATCGCCTGGAAATAATTCAGATCGAAAATGGACTTGAGGTGTGGAACCAGGACGTCATTCAACTCCGTCAGGAATCCCCACATGAAGAACAGCGTAGTCATAACCGCCAACGCGGCTGGATAGGAGGAGGCCGGCGGGGTAACGGGAGTAGGTTTCGCGGTTGCCATCAGATCAGGGCTCGTTGGGTATCAGGGTCTTGGTCGCTTGTGCGCCAGCGCGGAAAATTCCGCCGCATCATCATATGTGAATCGGTGCCGGCCCTGAATAAATAATTGCTCAAATGAAATAAATGCTCCCGCGGTGAAACATTCCGGTGTGCGGGCAATTGCAGTTTGTCCGAGGGCCGTGAACCTGGACATTGTCGCTTTCCGAGAAGGAGAAAACAGGCATGACCAAACCAAAAACACAAGATTTCCGCTTACCGTTTCCGACCAGGGCCATGATCATCAACGGGGTCGAAGTCGAGGAATATGTGATTCCCAAAGGAAAAAAGGATGTGGTGTTGCGGGCGCTGTATCCCTTCCATCCCGTGCCCTCACTCGATGAGGATCGAATCGATATTCACTCCGGCAAAAGTTTCAAGGTGCGTGAGTTCCGCGTCACCCGGGAAGGGGGGCGCAATTTCCTCGTCAGTCCTTTCTACGAGGAAGGCGGCGGCACGGTTATCGATTGGATGCCCCTGGAACCTGACTATGTCGGCTAATCCCGACTCTATTCCTCGTGGCAACAACAGGTGGCCGCCACCCGTGCGTTGACTTATCCGTATTACCGTATTACCATGGGTGTATGATTGTGTCCAAGATGACTGCCAAATATCAGACTACAGTGCCTGCGCCTGTCCGGCGCGTTCTTGATCTACACAAGGGAGATGCGGTTATTTTCGAAGTCGAGGGGGACAGGGTGTTGCTGCGAAAGGCTTTACCCATGGATTTTGAGTATCTTCGTTCTCTGGAAACGACCCTGTGCGAGTGGACATCAGAACATGATGACGAAGCCTACCGAGGCCTATGAACAGTTTGATGTGGTAGCGGTTCCCTTCCCGTTCACCGATGCCAAACAGGCGAAACGGCGCCCGGCCCTCGTGCTTTCCTCGGGAACGACATTTAATGGGAAGATCATTCACAGCGTCCTGGCAATGATCACGAGCGCCCGGAATTCCCCTTGGCCCCTCGACGTGGAAATCGGCGACCTTGCACCCGCCGGCCTGGCCGTGGAATCCGTCGTGCGTATGAAGCTTTTCACCCTCGACCACAGGCTGATTGCCCGGACGCTGGGCCACCTCTCCGATGCCGATCGCAGGCGCGTTGCAGAATCCCTGCACGCGTTGTTTGAACTCTAGGAGCCCGTCCGAGAATTAGGAGGGGCCGCGTTCCGAGCGCCGCGGGGGCAGATGCAAGGCGGCGCGACGCAGGCGATGTCTCTGTATATCGTCGAGGAGCGCCAACGCCGCAGATGCCCCCGCGCCGCCGGAACCCAAAGTGCGCATGGGGATTGCGGGGCGATTTCCGCGTTGCTCGTCGTCAACGATGTGCACCGACATCGCCTCCTCCTCGCGCCTTGAGCTCGCCCCGCAAGCCTCATGCGCGCGGCCCCTCCTAATTCTCGGACGGGCTCCTAGGAACACATCCTAATTCTCGAACGGGCTGCTAGCGAGGCGGAGCGGATTTCGGTTCTCCCTGCCAGTCTTGAGCCGTCGCGTGGGCTTTCAAGTCCTTGAAGCCGCGCGACCCGATAAGAATCGACTGGATCACTCCCTTCCGGTCGATGAAAAAAGTCGTCGGAATCGCCTCGATTTGGTTATAAGGAACAGGCAGGCTTTTCGCGCTCACTACGGGATAGGTCATTGCTTTATCGGCGACGAACGGTTTCAGAGTTTCTTCGGATTCATCGCTGATGCCGATGATCTCCAGATCACTCCGCGGAGTCTCCTTGTACAGCCGCACGAACTCCGGAATCTCCTCGACACATGGCCCGCACCAGGTTGCCCAGAAATCGAGCACGACCCTTTTCCCTTTGAGATCGCTCAGCTTGACAACTTTGCCGTCGAGCATCGTGAGCGAAATATCCGGTGCTGCCACGCCTTGCCAGCTCTGGAATGGTCCCGATTGCGCGATCATGGATCTCATCGTGCGTAAGGCAACCACACCGACCGCCACGCTCGCCAGGATCGCGACAACCGAGAGGCCGATACCCCACCAGGCCATGCCGTTCGACCCGCGTTTCTGCAGGATGTGCAAGAGCCCTAAAATCAGGCCGGCCAGGCCGAAAATGCCCCCGATGAGAAACAAACTCAGAAGGCATGCGACGAGGCCTACGACCAGGCTTGACGTGGCGAGGCCGGACCGGCTGGGGATGGGCTGCGGAGTTGGGGGAGTTTCCAGGATTTCATTCACGACGGCTGTTCTCCTGCCAAGGGTAAGGTGGGGCCCAGGATAGCCCCTGGACCCAACTATGCAGTCATCATAATCAATGCCTCGAGAAATATCAATTCACCGCCGCGCCGGAGAGGGTCACAACCAGGCCTCGTCCGATATCAGCGTTCATCTGCGGTTAGCTTTAGAATGGCGGTGATTAAATTCGTACCATTCGTGGCAAAAGCTTTTTGCACCAGGCAACCGGCAAAGCCCGGGCTTGAATCGGGAACTCGGTTCTGTGATTCAGACAGTGGGCATGAAAAGTAGAAATGGATCTTCTTTTCACCGCGAAGACCACAAAGACCGCAAAGCTGACTCCCAGGCCTGCCCGGGGGCTGCCTTCGGCCGCCATTCTCGGCCGTGAAGAATCGCATTCGCCTCTTTGCGGTCTTTGAGGTCTTCGCGGTGCGATCTTCTCCACTGTCTGAATTGCAGAAACTCAGTTTCTACTGCTTGCAAAAATCGTAGAAATGTGGCGAAATCAGGGGCACAAGCGGGCCGGCATCCAAACTCGGCGGGAAGGCGCACCAGACAAATCGCCATGATTCACGCAACGAAGGAGACGCGATGGGTTTTCTTGTGGATACTGGTTGCTGCGATGGCGCGTGCGCAAGCGCAGGATCCGGGCGAGGTTCGAGGTGTGGTGGTTGACGCGCGCGGTGGCGAGGCTCTGGCCCATGTCGAGGTACTGCTTGTCGGGGGAGCTTATCGCACCACATCCGACGCCACAGGAAAATTTTGTCTGTCTGCTGTGGCTCCCGGCGACTACGTGCTGAACGTTTCCACGGTCGGCTACCATCTGGTCAAGCGCCCCTTCCACTTGAATGCAGGGGAAGTCAAGGAGTTCGAAGTCATCCTCAGCACCGACACGTTCCGCATAACCGAAACCGTGGTGGCAAAGGTCGGGCCGTTTGAACCTCTGCGCCAGGACAGCCCTTCCACCCTGGTGCTGGCGGGCAACGACGCCAAGAACCTCGGCAGCGTGCTGGCCGACGACCCGCTGCGCGCCGTGCAGAGCCTGCCAGGCGTCAGCTCCAACAACGATTTCGATGCGCGCTTCTCGCTGCGCGGCGCCGATTACAACCGCATCGGGCTGTATCTTGACGGCATCCTGCTCCACGTGCCGTTTCACACTCTCCAAGGTCAGAATGTCACCGGTTCGGGCACGGCCTTCAACGGCGATATGGTGGAGCAACTGGAGCTGCACGCCGGCGCCTTTCCGGTGCGCTTCGAGGATCGCAGCGCCGGTGCGCTCGATGTCTATACGCGCGACGGCAGCCGCACCGACACGACGATACGCGTATTCGCAAGCATGTCGAACGCCGGGTTGATCGCCGAAGGGCCTCTGGGGAAAAGCAAGCGCGGTTCCTGGCTGGTGGGTGCGCGCAAGAGTTATCTGCAATACATCCTCCAGCGCACTTTCCCCGACACCTCTTTGATTTTTTCGCTCGAGGATGTGCAAGGGCGCTTTTCATACGACCTCACGCCGAAGCACAACATCACGCTCTACGTTCTGGAGAGCTATTCAAGCCTGGACCGCTCCAGCGTCCGCCAGAAGCTAGGCATCAATTCGCTGATGAAGGCTGGATACCATTACACGCTGGGCAACTTCGGGTGGCGATATGCGCCCACGAACAAGTTGCTGATCGTCAATCGCGCTGCCTGGATGCGGGAGAAATTCGATAACAACAACCCGACCAGCCTGCCGCTGGGCGGCGGCTACTACGGCGAATGGGTCTGGAATGGCTCAGCCACATGGCTCTGGAGTCAGAAGCACCCGCTCGATGTAGGCTGGTCGGTTCGAAAGATTCGCGACCAGGGATTCCTGATCCACTACCAATCTACGGCATCCCAGCTCCGTCTGCTCGATCGCTACGACGGCACGGCCATTCGTTCGGGAGGGTACGCGCAACAATCATGGGCAGGCTGGTCGGGGCGCCTGCGCCTGACGGCCGGTGCCCGCTGGGACTATGAATCGAGCAACGGCGTGTCGGCTGTCTCGCCGCAAGCCTCGGTAGCCTTCGCTCCGATCACGGCTACGCGCATCCAGCTGGGCTGGGGTCAGTACACTCAGTATCCGGAGGTCTCCATCCTGACCTCGGTCCTCGGCGAGCGCTCGCTGCTGCCGGAGCGGTCGAATCATGTGATTGCTGCGGTCGAACAGCAGCTGGGAGAGAGGACCCGCCTGCGCGTTGAATATTACAACCGCGCCGATCGCGATCTGATCTTCCAGCCGCTCGCCGATCCGCGCATCGTCAACGGCAAGGTCTTCACGCCGCCGCTCAGCCCGCCTTACGCCAATTCCATGCGCGGCTACGCGCGCGGCTTCGAGATTTTCGTGCAGCGGAGCAGCGCCAACCGCTTTACCGGCTGGATATCCTATATGTACGGCCGCACTGGGATGTACGACGGTGTGACCCGGCAGTCATTCCCCTCCGATTACGATCAGCGCCACACCGTCAATGTGTATGGGGGCTACCGCCTGCGTCCGAGCATCAATCTGAGTATGCGCTGGTGTTACGGCAGCGGATTCCCGATGCCCGGATACCTGCAGAAAATCGGAGCAACCTATTACCTGGCCGGCAGCCGGAATCAATTGCGCCTCGAGCCCTACAAGCGAGCGGATTTCCGCATCAACAAGGCCTGGACCCACGATAAGTGGAAGCTGACGCTCTACGGCGAAGTCGTCAACCTGACCAACCGCAGCAACCATATCTTCGACATACTCGATGGCTACAACTCGAAAACAAGCCAGGCGTTTCTCACGCTTGAAAAGCTGTTTCCGATCCTGCCCTCCTTGGGCCTGGTGTTCGAACGCTGAGTGCCATGAATTGGGAAAATGGTAGCCTGACACCTAATTAATAGTGTAAAATAACCACTTTGCGCGAACTCCAACCTGTTTTTTGGAGGGAGTTCGTTGAAACCTTTTTCGGCCGTCTTTCGTACTAATGGCCATACTGCTGGAGGCGTTAGATGAGTAAGAAAAAGAAGATTTGGATCGCCTGCGGTGCGGCCGTCGGTCTGGGACTTATCATATTTTTCAGCATCCGTGCTACGCGCAAGGACGAAGTGGCCGTGCAGACTGCCAAAGTCGTGCGCAAAGATGTACTTAAGTCCCAGGTGTCGGCAAGCGGTCAGATTCGCGCCAAGGATTTTGTCAATCTCCAGGCTGAGACCGTCGGTGTAGTGACCGATCTGCGGGTCCGTGAAGGGGATAAGGTCAAAAAAGGCGACATTTTACTGAAGATCGATCCCATCCAGACCGCGACCCAGACCGATGCCACTCGTGCACAATATGAGGCCTCGCGACAGGATCTGCGCTCTCAGGAATTTCAGATCTCCACATACGACCACAACCTCGCCAATGCCAAGTCTCAACTGGAAGCCGCCCGCTCTCAGGCCGATCAGGCCGAATCCGCCTATCTGCGGGCTCAAGCCAGTTTCAAACGCAGCCAGCAGATGAATGAAGACGGGTTGATCTCCCGCGACGATTATGAGCAGGCGCAACTCAGCTTGAAGGCCGCGAAATCGAGTGCGGAGGTGGCAAAAAAACAGGCTGAGCAGATGGACACTCAGATCAAAATATCTCAAAACAGCATCGACCAGATGAAGAGCAGTTACGCTGCAGCCAAGGTCCGGCTGGGATCGCAAGAGGCCAACCTCGCTCAGGCCGAGGATCAGTTGAAGAAAACCACCATTCCTTCCCCGTTGAACGGTGTCATTACTTCGCTCGTGGTTCACCAGGGCGAGCGCGCCGTTCCCGGCACCCTGAATTCGCCGCAAGCCACCTTGATGACGATTTCCGACCTGAGCGTGATTCAGACTGAGCTCAAGGTGGATGAGACCGATATCGTCAGTCTGAACATCGGAAACGCCGCCAAAATCAAAGTCGACGCCCTCCCGGATGTTGTTCTAGAAGGTGAAGTTACGGAAATCGGAAACAGCCCGATCAGTTCGGGAACCACGACACAGGAGGCCAAGGATTTCAAGGTCATCGTGACGATCAAGAACCCGCCGGATAAGATTCGCCCCGGCATGTCATGCACCGCTGATATTATTACCGACACGAAAAACAATGTTCTGGCGATCCCGATCCAGGCCTTGACGATCCGTGAGGTCGAGGTGGACAAAGATGGAAAGTACCTCCAGCCGGACCTGAATAAGAAAAAAACGGAGACCATCACCCGGGCTGATTCGTCCAAAACTAAAATTAACAAGAAAGAACTTGAAGGCGTCTTCGTAATTACTAAGGATAATGTCGCCAGGTTCCGCCCCGTGAAGACTGGGATAACCGGCGAGTCCGAGATTGAGATTAAATCGGACCTTCAAGAGGGAGAAATCATAGTATCAGGGAGCTTTCAGACGCTACGCACTCTTAAAGACGGGGCTCTCGTGAAAGTCGACACCACTGCCACGAAGGCGGAGACAACTAAAACACCAAGCTGAGCAAGGATTTACAGCGCTTCGAGGAACAACATGAGCGGAAGCAACGGCGACACGAAAAAAAATGATGTTTTAATCAGAACTGAAGATCTAGTGAAAACCTACCAGATGGGCACGGAGAAGGTTCATGCCCTGCGCGGTGTGACGTTTGAGATTCACCGCGGCGAATATGTAGCCATCATGGGTCCGTCCGGTTCCGGAAAATCCACTATGATGAACCTGATCGGATGCCTGGATACGCCCTCGGAAGGCAAATATTATCTTAACTCGCGCCTTGTCTCCGAGATGAACGATGACGAATTGGCTTACATTCGCAACAAGGAAATCGGATTCGTTTTCCAGACCTTCAACCTGCTGGCACGCGCTACTGCGCTTCACAATGTGGAACTGCCATTGATCTACAACGGCACTCCGTCTCACGAACGTAAAGAACGTGCGATCAAAGCTTTACAGTCTGTCGAGCTCGGCGAGCGCATGTACCATCGGCCCAACGAGTTGTCCGGCGGCCAGAGGCAGCGCGTTGCCGTGGCTCGAGCGCTCGTGAACAACCCGTCGATCATCCTGGCCGATGAGCCGACCGGAAACCTGGATTCGGCCACCAGCATGGATATCATGCGACTCCTCGACGAATTGCACAAGAAGGGTCACACCATCATTCTGGTGACCCACGAGCCGGATATCGCGCTGCACGCCTATCGCGTGGTCCGGTTGCTCGATGGCAGAATTGCCAGCGACGAGCCCGTTCCACACGACTGATCCAAACGAAGCTTCCAGCCTCGATGATCGGGCGGGCAGCCTTGCGGCTGCCTGCCCGTCATTCCTGCGGTTCCATTGCAAAAGCCGAAAAAAAATCACGAATCATTTTTTTTTGCACTATTTGTGTCTTTGGTGGCCCTACTCAAAATGCACCCGTTCGGGATTGGGTCTATTCGTTGGGCAGGAAGCAGGCAACCTTAGCGTTCTGAATTGCTTCAAGGTTTGGGGACTCGGTCCGGCACCGGGGCAAAGCTTTCGGGCAGCGGGGATGAAACGCGCAGCCGGGAGGCGGGGCAGCGGGAGAAGGCACGTCCCCGGGGAGAATAGGCTTCGAGTTCGCGCGCTCCGGGTTAATCATCGGAACACTCTCGAGCAGCGCCTGGCTGTAGGGGTGCCTCGGTCTGAGGAAAAACTCCTCAGCCGGAGCTTCTTCCACGATTCGACCCAGATACATGACCGCGACGCGCGAACACAGGTATTGGATCACAGGGAGCGAGTGCGAGATCAGGATCAGGGTGAGTCCGAAGCGTTGCCGGATGTCTGCAAGGAGATTCAGAATCTGAGCCTGCACCGAGGCGTCCAGAGCCGAAACCGGCTCGTCCGCGACCAGGAGACGGGGCCTCAGAGCGAGGGCTCGCGCAATGGCAATCCGCTGCTGCTGCCCGCCGCTCAACTCTACGGGGAACCGGGCGATCAGGCTGCCATCGAGCCCGACGGCTGTGAGCAATTCCAATATTTTCTCCTGGCGGCTGGACTTGCCGGCCAGCCCATGAACCGCGAAAGGCTCCTCCAGAATTTCCCCGACGGTCATACGGGGATCGAGAGAAGCGAAAGGATCCTGAAAGACCATCTGAAACTGGCGGCGGCGCAGCCTCAGTTTGGCCGCGGATAGCCGGCGCAGGTCGCAACCATCGAAATAGACGGATCCGGCTGCCGGTTCCTGCAATGACAATGCGCATCGGGCGAACGTTGTTTTTCCGCAGCCGGATTCTCCCACCAGCCCCAGCGAATCTCCCGGCTCCACTGTCAAATCAATGCCGGCCAAGGCGTGCACGGAGCGGCCGCGACGGAATAAGCCGGTTTGGTAGCTTACCTGGAGTCCACGCACTTCAAGAATGGGTGTCATTGAAAACATCAAACCACGAAACGCACAAAATACACGAAAAAAATTCATGTATTTCGCGATTACGATTTTGGTTTGGGCCTAGTTTGGCTTGAAGCATGCTGCCCAATGGCCGGCAGAAATCGTTGTGGCCGGGGGCACGTTCCTGGTGCAGCCGGCATCCGCTTTGGGACAACGCGGGGCGAAGGCGCAACCTGTGGATTCCTGCCCGGCTGTGGGGGGCGAACCGGCAATGGCAGCCAGCGGGCGCCGATCCCAGCGGTGCTGAAAATCGGCCTGACACTCCATCAAAGATGAAGTGTACGGGTGAGCCGGCCGCTGGAAAATATCCTGCGCCCGGCCGAACTCGATCATGCGCCCGTGGTACATGACCGCGACTGCTTCCGACACTTCGGAGACGAGGGCGAGATCGTGACTGATCAAGAGCAGTGCCAGGCCGTGGCGATCCTTCATCTTGCGCAGAAGTTCAAGGAT
>JBGQNR010000010.1:0-62939 GCA_041501225.1 Acidobacteriota bacterium | reverse complement strand
CTCGACATGCCATGCTCACAGCCATGCGGTCCCGGATGCGTTCCACATCCAAAGTGCGCTCTTCGACTTCGAGCCCCTCGAGGAGCTCGGCCAGCAGCTTGTGGCAGTCGACTTCGCCCGCAACGGCAGGCACGGCCCGCACTACCACCGTGTTGCCACCGAAATGTTCGACCTGGAATCCGTTCCGATTCAGTTCCGGGAGCACGCGTTCCAAAAGCGCGGATTGATGCGGCGCCAGTTCAATCGTGACCGGCACCAGCAGTCCCTGGACCTCAACCACATCGCGGCTCATAGCCAGTGCGATCTTTTCATAGAGTATGCGCTCGTGTGCCACATGCTGGTCTACAATCAGCAGCCCGTCGCGATTGCAGGCGATAATGTAGCTCTCCTGGATCTGTCCCAGAATGCGCACCTCCGCCGGGCGGAACGTCTCGGTCATGGATTCCGTCGCTGCCGCCAACAGAAGTTCAGGACGCATTCTCAGGGTGTGGTGATCCTCCAGCTGAACTGTCGGCGGTTGCGGCACCTCGCGGAGCGGATAGTTGAAGGCCCTCTGGAAAGGATCGGGCGCGGATGCGGGAGGGGTGAAATCGAATGGGCTCACCTGCGCTGCGCCGGCAGCGCCGGCGTCAAAGGATTGCCCACCTGGAGCGAACGAACCGGCGGGCCGTTCCCCCATGCTGCGGTGCTCGAACGCCGGAATCGTCCTGGCGCCCACGAGCGCCCGCTGGATGCTCTCCCGAATCAAATCGTGGATGAGGCTCTGTTCCCGAAAACGGATTTCGGTCTTGGCCGGATGCACGTTGACATCAATCTGGTCGAAGGGGAGTTCGACAAAAAGGAGGATGATCGGATAAGCGGATGCCGGCATGGTGTTGAGGTAGGCCTGCCGTACGGCACTCGTCATGACCTTGTCGCGCACCATGCGCTGATTTACGAAGAAGAACTGCGAGTATGGGTTTGTTCTCTGCTCGTGCGGCTGCGATGCAAAACCGTGAATGACTACATCTCCGGCGCGCCCCGATATCTCCACGAGGTTCTTCAAAAAACTGTCGCCGAAGAGCTGATAGGCCCTTTCACGTACCGAGGGAACCGCAACCACGTCGATCAGCCTGCGTCCCTCACTCTCCAGCGTAAAACGAATCTCCGGGTGAGCGAGAGCGTACTGAGTGGCCAAACGGGTAATGTGGCCGAGCTCAGTATCGTGAGCGCGCAAGAATTTGCGCCGCGCCGGCATATTGAAAAAGAGATCCCGAACGGTCACTTCGGTCCCCTTGTCCCATGGGATTTCCTTGACCGAGCGCATGGTGCCGCCCTGAAGCTCGATCTCGGTTCCTGGCGCGGCATCGGGAGCGGACTCGTGGCGAGTTCGCAGTGTCAAGCGAGAGATGGAGGCAATCGAGGGCAGAGCCTCACCCCTGAATCCAAGCGTGGCAATCGCCGACAGATCCTCGACCGTCCGTAGTTTGCTGGTCGCGTGATGCTCGAAAGCAAGAATCGCGTCATCCTGAGTCATCCCTTCGCCGTCATCGCGGACGACAATCCTTTTTTTGCCTCCAGCTTCGACGCCGATGTAGAGGGATCGGGCGCCGGCATCCAGCGCGTTCTCCAGGAGCTCCTTGACCACAGAAGCCGGGCGCTCGACGATCTCGCCGGCAGCAATTTTGTTGGCCAGGATTTCAGGCAGAACCCTGATTTTGCTCATAAGGTGTGACCATTTTGCATCAGGCGCGATGAACCCATACCATGCAGCGCAGGCAAATCCGACAAGCTTGAAGGCTCAGCGCAAACAGAATTCATTGACCCGTCTTTGGCTCTTAATTTGAGGTCTCACGCTGCTTGCGCAGGTAACCCTCGATCTCTGACAGCTCCACCTCCTGCTGCGACGAATCCTGCATCTGCTTAATCGGATAACGATCGCGAGCAAGTTCATCTGCGCCGATGATCAGCACGGTGCGTGCGCCCACCCGGTTGGCCATCCGCATCTGACTTTTCAAGCTGCCGCCGGTGAACTCGAGGTGGCAGGCAAATCCTCTATTGCGCAGCAGGCGGGCGATGAAACGAGCCTTTGCAAAGGCTCCGTCCCCTAAATGCGCGAGGTATATCTCCGGAATCTGCCTTCCCCTTGCATGCACCTGTTCGGGCAGAAGCATGACCAGCCGATCGAGCCCCATGGCAAACCCGAAACCCGGGACGCGCGGTCCGCCGAGTACCTCGGCGAGCCCATCGTAACGCCCGCCGCCCACGAGGGCATTCTGTGCCCCCAACTCGCCGCTGACGATCTCGAAGGCTGTCTTTACATAATAATCCAGCCCGCGAACCAGCCGTGGGACGATCTCATAGCTGATCCCGGCCTCCTGCAGGTGGTGCTTTACCCGCTCGAAATGGCTCGAACATTCCTCACAGAGGTTGTCGGCGATCTTCGGGAGTTGGGCGATAATCAGCTGGCAGGATTCTACCTTGCAATCCAGCACCCTGAGAGGATTGACCTCTGTGCGACGCCGGCAGTCTTCGCATAGCGCAGCCTGATGCTGCTGCAACTCTTGACGCAACAGCTCAATATAGCGCGGCCGGCAGTTGCCGTCGCCGACTGAGTTAATCAGCAGGCGCGCTTTGACTTGAAGCGAATCCAGAAAAAACAGCAGCATCTCGATAACCTCTGCCTCGATTGCAGGATGGTCCGAACCCAGGGCCTCAGCGCCAATCTGATAAAACTGCCGCCAGCGCCCCTTCTGCTTCTTCTCGTGCCGGAACATGGGCCCTATGTAATAGAGCTTGGTAAGACCAGCTCCGCGGTTCATGTTGTGCTGCAGATAGGCCCGAACGGTCGATGCCGTAGCTTCCGGGCGCAGGCTGACCAGCTTGCCGCTCTGATCCTCGAAGGTGTACATCTCCTTGCCGACGATGTCGGTTTCGCCGCCAATCCCGCGCGCAAACAGCTCGGTCGCCTCGAGTAAGGGGCTGCGTATCTCTTGAAAACCATAGTGAGCAAAGATCTTCCTGGCGGCATCCTCGACGAGATGCCAGGACGAAATCTCCTCGGGGAGGATGTCCCGCGTGCCTGTCAGATTTGTTAAGAGCGTTTCATCCATGCCAGCCTCCTCCATCGATCGAAGCCTCAATGAGATAGCGCGTAAGGTTAACACAAATCCTACCGGATCGGTAAGTCCCCAGGATTACGGAAGATCTGGATAGTATTCTGCGATTTTGGAAGGGAGTCCCGACGCGCTGGTTTAGATGGAAGAAACTTTCAATATTGGATTCAATCTATATACCAGGGGAACGGTGAGGGTAGGTCAGGAGGGTTTATGATCAGGGCTAATGAACTGCGGGAAAAACTCAGAAGAGAAATCATCGGCCAGGACGAAGCTATCGATGCAGTCGTGAGAACCGTCATTGTCGCAGACCTCGGCATCTGCGATCCCCGGCGTCCTTTGGGGACATTCCTGTTCCTGGGACCGACCGGGACCGGCAAAAGCCAGATTGCACGCTCGCTCGCAAAGATCATCCACGGTGAAGAAAGCGATGTTGTGGCAATCAATTGCACAGAATTCAAAAACCCTCATGATGTCGCCAAACTGGTGGGCGCCCCCCCCGGATATGTCGGGCATGAACAGGCGCCGTTCCTCACCCAGGACAAGCTGGAGAAGCGGCTCACCATTGTGCTGTTCGAAGAACTTGAAAAGGCCGATCGCGCACTCTTCGATCTCCTGCTGCAGATCCTCGAGCGCGGAGAACTGACGACCGGGCGCGGAGTCGATTTGAGTTTTAGGAATTGCTTCGTGATGATGACCAGCAACGTCTGTGCCAAGGAGATCGATAACATCACCAAGAACGAAGTCTTTGGCTTTGGGCCGCCGTCGAGGAATCTACGCGAAATGGATCCGGAGGCGGCAGATGCCAGGATCCGTGCGGCATGCCTTGGGGCGGTAGAGAACTACTTCAGCCCCGAATTCATCAACAGGATCGATGAAATCGTGACGTTTCATCCCCTGAAATATGAGCACCTGATGACGATTCTGGAGAAGTTTCTGGCTGAGACCCGGGAGCGGGTGGCGATGACAGGCTTCCTCATGTCGATGTCGGAATCCGCCAAACGATTCCTGATTGAGAAAGGTACGAATCTGCGTTACGGAGCGCGACCCCTGCGGCGAGCCGTCAGAGAGTATTTGGAATTTCCACTTGCCAACGTCATCGCGGAAAGTGCGCTCTCAGACCGGAACCAGGCGGTACAGGTGGGCGCTGGAAAGGAAGCCTTGAGCTTCTGTTTCGCAAAAACAGCGCATGGAGCCTCAGGACGCTAGACAACCGATCGCGGTGGTATTAATCCGGATTCCGAAGCAGCCGTGCACTGCTTCGGTTTAACCATTCAACTTAGTACTGTGGTTCATAAATGCGGCAACGTATTTTTCGGGACGCGGATGAACGCAGGCAAGCCCCGGGTGCGTTTGCACGTGGATTGTTCTTGCGCTATCCGCGTTTATCCGCGTCCTAAGAAATATGTCGCCGTATTTATGAAATCGTGTACTTAGGAATCCTGGATTAACGGTGATTTGCGGTGAACGGATCAAAGGCTGGAAAATGCCAACCTGTTTCGTAGTCTAGACTGGGGCGATTTCGATTCGATAATTGAGGATGCGGCCGATCGATCGATGCACTTCTCCGGATTCCACGCCGTTGCTTGTGCCCCCGACATAGCATTTCTTGATCTCGAGAATGCCCCCTCGGGCAATGGAGTTGGGGCCGCAGCATCGGCCGGTGGCATCCACCACCGTGACAATGCCGTAGAAGCGGTCCTGCAAATACTCTTCTGCTTGCGCAGCTTCGTCATCGCCCTGCTCCAGGGCACGGATGTGAGTGACATGGTAGATTGCCGCGCCCTCCGGGCCGCTCCGCCCCGGGGCACCCTGATAGCTCAGATCCAGCACGCTCCAGACCTTGAACGGGGTTGGCTGCAGATAATAGCGATCATGCACAAAGCGCCGCGCTCCCCAGACCTCAACCTCAAAGCGCTCTGTCCACAAATGAATTCCGTGACAGGTACGCGGCAGCTTCCTGCATGCCAGCGGCTGATCGGCCGTTCGCTTTGGCCTGCGGGCAAGCGCGACCGCGGCACCGACGGCGAGGCTTCCGAGCGAGGACCAGAGGAACAGTTTTTTGTAGTTCGCTTTCATGGACTTAAAATCCGGAATTTAAGGGATCAAGAATGCGGGCTCATCGCAGAATCAAGCCTCGCTCAATGCTACTAAAAGCAGCACTGCGAATCAAACACTTCTCGAATTCGGACTCCTGCTAAAGTCTATTTACCGTGTGGCTCCAAATCTCCATATCGGGACGAGCGATTCTAACCTGGGCTACCCTTCCACAAAGTCACCGGGTGTTTTGCTCTCCGTCCCGGATTCCCGCAAAACGCTGCGCTTGGAGACTTCTTGCATCAAAACTTCGAGAAAACTTACAAATTTTCGCAACAGTACGCGCGCTTCGACTTCGTTTCCTGTCATGATGAGAAATTCGGAGAGGCTCTCAAATTCACCCCAATCCTGATACATCAGGTATCGCAGTGAAGACTCTCGAAACTGTGCGATCCGGTCTAGAACGCGGCTCAAATCCAAGCCTTCCGCCTTGTCCAATTCCGACTTGAGATCATTTCGCAGGTCCCAGAGATCTTTCCTCAGCGCCTGCCCATGCTGGGCTCCTTCGATCATCTCGGGGAACAGCGCCTTCTCATCCACGGATTTATCGAGGGCCTGGACCATCGTGACTACACTGTTCTGATAGCAGTTAAGCAGTAGCCCATGGCTATTCTCGATTTTAGCGTATATTGCCGCGGCATCCCTTTCCGTCGAGAGGGAGAGGAGTTCGCGCTTGAAGGTGCGCTGCGTTTCCAATTTGAGCGAATGCAGGATCAGTTCCACGGCAGTGTACAGCCTGGAGCCTCCCTGCCTTTCCTTGAGAAAACGAGACTTGATAAAGTCAGACAGGATGTTGGTCTGTTCGTGCAGCAGCGCAAAGATAACCAGAAACCGGCGCAGCGGGCGGTCTTCGCGCAGTGCGGCGGAGATCAGTTTCAGATACTTCAGATTCCGGTAAAAATAGAGCAACGCCATCGACACATTGCGGCGCAGATGCTCTTCAGGTATGGAACGCAGAACCGCCCTCAACGCGGCGTTGTCCCGGCGGTCAAATTGAATTCGGAAACGCTGGCCCAGAAGCATGGCGGTATAGCGGCAGTTGCGCACATCGCGCTGTAGCATTCGGCCCAAACTGACAAAGGTCCTGAAATCCTGCTGTGCGGAATCGCTTAATGCATCCGCCATCACCTTCAAGTCTTGGATGGCCTCGAGCAACTCGGCCAGACTTTCCGTGGGTGTGTACTGTTCGAGCATCTTGTTGATCTGCAGATTGCGGACGCCCATCTTGTAGATCTGGGTCTCAACCTGTCCAAAGGACCCCAGGTTGGCATCCTGCCCCAGGTTGCACAGCTGAATTGCACAGCGCTCGCACTCCTGCAATGCCAGGCGGAAGATCCGAATTTCGGCAGCGAAGTTGCGCGTGATCAAAGAGGCCCTCTCCTTGTCGCTGAGCGGCAAATGGTTGACTTCGGAGAATGCGCACAAGCCTCGGAGCCACGCCTCCAACTCAAACAGGCTCTCAATTCCTTCTTTTGCCTGCAGGTGACCGATCCACGAGGCCAGCACCTCGGAGCCGACGGTCAAATCATAACGCAGCGCACTGAGGAACGAATCCTGTCCAGCCTGCGCCTTTGCTCCCGCAGCCATTTGCCTATTCATTTAAGAGACTTCCCTTTCCTGCAACTTCCGGAAATCCTCACTCATCTTGCGCAACACCAGCCAATCCGCAAACAGCTCGGGAGTTTCCAGCCAGATGCGGAACCACAATGCCGCCTCCTCTTTCACGAGTCGCTTCCTTGGATCGACGCGCTGGTTGCGGGAGATCATCGTCGCCCGCTCGCGTCCCAAGAGACCCAATTGTCGACAATATCCCACACCCTTCTTATCGCTTGCGGCGAGAAAACGTTGACGCAAATTCTCCAGGCTTTTCAGGGTTTCTGCCGTCTCGCCGAGAGTGCCAAAAGAGAGAATTCCACTCAAAATGCTGTCATAGGGGGGATCAAAATGGGGTTCCCGTGCACGGGATGCGGTCATTTTCGAGTCGCAGCTTCTACCGCCGGTTTGAGATCGATCTCAAAGAACAACAGACTCTTACCGTTATCTGAACGATAGATGTTCGGGATATATACCCTGGCGACTGCCAACGCTTTATTCAAGTTAGCCGCCTGGGTGATGGGCAGGAAGAGGAAGCCTCCGGCCGTTGAATGAGGATCCACGTGTCTTAAAAGAGTGAAGAACTTTTCCTTGAAATCCTGGCATGCCTCGGCATGGCTCTTGGCGACCGTAATTTTGGGCAGAGGGATGGGAATGGCGATCGGCACCTGACGGGCAGGCTTGCTCACGTAAATGCGCTCAACCGCCAGCAGAGGATCGATGCTTCGAATGCGCTCCTCTTCCTGAAGCAACTCGATGGTTTTGCCATCCACATCGATCGCGAAGTCGTTGCTATTGAAAATGATGACGGCCAAGGGCATAATCCCGCGTGCCACGATGTCAGGCTTGTCGAAGACCTGAGCTGCGAGGGCATCGCTATACAGCGGATCGACTGCGATGGTGATGCCCTCGCTGACAAGCTGAGCCGGATAGGACTCAATCGCACGTGGAGTCCAAGGACGTGCTTTGTATCCAGCCGTCGTGGCGAGGGTTGCCAGCAAAAAGAGCACGATAACCAACGCGCAGAATCGCCAAAGCAAGACCCGAGAGATCATAGAACCCTGGCATCGGCCCTGAATGTTGTAGGACAATGAAGCGTATTCTCTTTTAACCTCAACAGTATAGCATCGCTCAGGAAAACGGTAAATTGGAATCCTATCTGCTCTACCTGATTGCGCGGCTTACCATGAGCGCCATCCGGGTTACGCCTCGCTCGGGCGCAATTCGCATCCTCAATTCGCTTGCATCCATGACCTTTCGTCTCGATCGAGTGCACCAGCGCATCGCGCATGTGAATTTGACGATTGCCTTTCCCGAACTCTCCACCAGCGAGCACGAACGAATTGCCCGAGAAAGTTTTAAGAGCACGGCCCGTAATCTTCTTGAAGTCAGCCGTATGCCTGGGCTTAACCGACAACAGATCCTCAAACTGGCTCCCTATGATCCCGAATTCGGCATGAACAATTACGAGCGCGCCCGCGCCCTCGGCAAAGGCATACTCTTTCTCACAGGGCACTTCAGCGCCTGGGAACTGCTTCCTACCGCGCATGCTCTGCACGGGCATCCCTTGAGCTTCTTGACCCGCCCGCTCGATAATGCGCCACTGGAGCGATATCTGCACAGAGTAAGGGAGTCAGCAGGCAATACGGTGATTTACAAGAAGAATTCTGCCCGCCACATTCTGGCCAAGCTTAAAGCCGGTGGGGCTGTAGGCATTCTGATGGATCAAAACACGTTCCTGCAGGAAGGGGTATTCGCGGATTTTTTCGGCCTTCCTGCCGCCACATCGACCAGCGTGGCTCTGTTGGCTCTGCGAACCGATGCCCCGGTGATTCCGGGCTATCTCGCTCCCAAACCGGGTGGAACCTATGCCATCAAGTTTCTTCCCCCGGTTGATCTGATCCGCACCGGCGATACCACGCGAGATGTTGCCCTCAACACCCAGGTGTTCAACCAAATTCTGGAAGGGATCATCCGCGAGCAGCCGGAGACTTGGCTCTGGGGCCACATGCGCTGGAAATACCAACCCGAGGGAACCCCGGACCTGTACAACCTATCCACGTCTGCTCTGCGAGCCTTCCTAAGTAAGCGTGCAAAAAAACAACCCGATTGATTTTGAATTGCGGATTTTGGATTGAAAGCCGGGACCTGCCTGATCCTTGCGCCATTCAGGATCTATAAAATTTGGATTTTGAATTGCGAATTTTTGATTGACGACCCGTCAAGACTGAGTTGGTAGGCAATCCTTGGCCAAAAGACTAAACGGATCCTGCTTTTCAACCCAAAATCCGCATTCCAAAATCCTACAACTCAGAATTGAGAACCCCCCATAATTTCTTGACCGCGGGGCTTGCTTCCGCACCCGTCAGGAGGCGATTGAAGGCGTCTTTGTACCTGACGCTGTCGAGCACCGAGTGCACGTTCTTCAATTCTTCACGCAGGATTTGGCGGTACTTCTCCGGTTCCAGCTGAATCGCCTTGGCAAAATTGGCAATGGCGGGATCCGGCAGATTTCCCTTAGCGTAAAGGAGGCCCAAACGGAAATAGTTTGCCGGCAGGGCCTTCCCCAGCGCAATGACTTTCTCGTTGGCTTCGATGGCTTCCTTGTCGAGATCCAGCTTTTCACAAACAACGGCAAGATTGGACCATGGGGCTGCATAGGAAGGATCGAGATCGATCGCCGCTTTCAATTCCGCGCGAGCTTCCCGATATCGCGTAGCCTGCGCGTACAGCGTTCCCAGGTTGAAGTGCACCTCCTTCTGCTTTGGATTCAACTTCAGGGATGCGTAATAGGCCACGACGCTTTCGTCGTATCTTTTGAGGTCAGAATACAAGTCGCCGAGCAGATAATAGGCGTCCGCGCTATTGGGATCGATGCGAACCGACTTTTCCAGCGCGGCAACCGCCTCAGGAATACGCTGCAGCTTCGCCAGGGTAAACGCAAGTTTGGAAAGCAGCACCGCGCGCTCAGGGGCTTTTGCTGCCGCAGCCTGATACGCCTGCGCTGCTTTCTCATGACGCTCTTGCGAGGTGTAAGCATCCCCAAGCCGCTCCAAAAGCTCGGCATTCCCGGGCGAGATCCTGTCAGCCTTTTCCAGCTCCAGTTCGGCTTCCTCGAGCTTTTTCTGGCGCAGCAAGAGGAGTGCGAGATTGTAGTGGGCATTGAAGTCCGCCGGATTCAAGTCCAGGGCAGATCGATAGCTTTGGGCCGCTTCATCGAAACGGTTGAGTTTTTGAAAGAGAATCCCTAGATTCACAAGGGCGTCGTCATCCTTGGGATCGATTGCCAGAATGGCCTGCAGGGTCGGGATCGCGGCAGTGTCATTCGTTTCGTGGATTTGCAGAAAGGCGAGGACCTTCAGCATGCGCAGATTCTTTGGCTGTTTTTTTATCCCTTCCTGCAGGGCGGCAATGGCCTCGGCGTCATGCCCCGACTCGCGATCGACCATGGCTAAGAGTTGATAGATGCTTTCGCCGTTGGCCTCAAAGTCAGGATTCAGTTTCTGGACTGTCGTGAAGGTATCCGCGGCCGCTTGCAGCTTTTTCTGATTGAGGTAGATGAGACCCAGATTGAAATGGGCCTCAATGAAATCGGGCTTGATCGAGATCGCTTTCCGGAAGAGGTCCGCCTGGTCTTCGCTGTTCTCCTTGGAGGTCCCAATCATGGCCTCGGCTTTCTTGAACCAGCCCATCGCCTCCTGATACGCCTTGACGTCCTGAACTGTGGGCGGCTTCTGTCCCTGGCCCCATGCCGCCGCGCATACGAAAATGAACAAGACCGCGAACATAATTCGCAACCCACGCTCCGCCGCCAGTTCCATATTGCTTTCTCTGCGGTCTGTTCCGAGAATTTGTGAACACGCCAAGTAGGCCCCGGCCGCCGGATGGGGCCTGGATTCGAATAATCCCGGGATCTGAGCGCCGTCCGGCGCCCGGCGCCCGCTTCGCTTCCGCATTTTTATGCGCCTGATTGCGCCATCGGTGCATGAGAGACTGCGGAGAAATTGTTTTCGCTTAGACTCTGCCGCACAGTGTTTTTTAAATTCAGAGGTGCGGACGTGACTCATAGGTCCTCGAAATGCGTGAGTTCTCGAAACTCCCGGAAGCGGGCCTCAATCTCTGCATACGTCAGAGCTGCCAATCGGCGGGGACCGAATTCACTCACGTTAAAAGATGCCATAACGGAGCCGAAAACGACAGCCTTGCGCAGTGCAGCCTGGTCGAGCGAGCGCGTAGCCGCCAGGTAGCCTACAAATCCCCCGGCGAATGAATCTCCCGCACCCGTGGGATCGACAACCTCTTCGAGTGGAAATGCCGGCGCTCCAAAGGCAGATTTGTTGTCAATCATCAGCGCGCCATACTCACCCCGTTTTATGACCAGGATCTTTGGGCCCCAATCGAGAATTACGCGCGCAGCCCGCAGGAGATTGGCCTCGCGCGCCAATTGGCGGATCTCTGCATCGTTAATGAGCAAAATATCCACTCGGGCCAGGGTCTTGCGGAGCGAATCCGGCTTGTTCTCGATCCAGTAATTCATAGTGTCGCAGGCAATCACCTTGGGGCGCTCCATCTGGTCCAGCACGTTGCGCTGCAGGTCCGGGTCGATGTTGCCGAGAAACAGAAACTCCCGTTTGCGCTGCTCTGCGCGCAGCTTCGGTGAGAAGTCGGCGAACACGTTGAGTTGTGTGTCCAGTGTTTTGGCGGTGTTGAGGTCAAACCCGTATTCGCCTTTCCAGCGAAAGGTCTTCCCCGGCCTTGTTTCCAGTCCACTGGTATCAATTCCCAGTTTCTGCAGGGATGCGATGTGCTGCGGAGGAAAGTCCTCCCCCACGACAGCGACGACACTGGTCTCCGCAAAGTAGCTCGCAGCGATGCTGAAATAGGTGACCGATCCTCCCAGGATCTCCTCTTCCATGCCAAATGGCGTCTTGACCGAATCGAGAGCCACCGAACCTACTGCAAGAATACCCATCCATTCCTCCCAACACAGTAATGAGTCATAAAAATGATTGTGTACGCCCTTTACGCATCGCGCACCAATGTCTAAAGATACTTGCCGATGATAGATTCCAATTTCTTCTTCGTCTCAGCTGGGATCAGCGACTTGTCGGTGATCACTGCATTTTTTAGTGCTTCTCCGCAACTGCAGTTCCGTTTTTCACCGAGATCCCGCACCGTCTGCACAATGATTGCCTGCGCGTTCTTGCTGTTCTGCACGAGATTTCCAACAATCATATCGACGGTGACTGATTCGTGGGATTCGTGCCAACAGTCGTAATCGGTGATGAGCGCCAGGGTGACGTAGCAAATCTCCGCTTCACGGGCCAACTTCGCCTCCTGAAGGTTGGTCATGCCGATTACGTCAGCCCCCCAGCTGCGGTAGAGATTGGATTCGGCCTTGGTTGAGAAGGCAGGACCCTCCATGCAGACATAAGTGCCCCCTTTGGAAACCCGAATACCCGCAATTCCAGCCGCATGGTAGACCTGCTCGATCAAGTCGGGGCAAATCGGATCGGCGAATGTCACATGGGCGGCAAGCCCGTTCCCGAAAAATGTCGAAATCCGCCCACACGTGCGATCGATGAACTGATCAGGCAGCAAGATGTCGAGCGGAGCCAACTTTTCTTTGAGCGAACCGACCGCGCTGGCAGAGAGAATGCGTTCTACCCCGAGTTGTTTCATGGCGCAGATGTTGGCGCGGAAATTGAGTTCTGACGGCAAAATTCGATGCCCCCGGCCGTGACGCGCGAGAAATGCGACCCTTTTCCCCGCCAGATTGCCGAGGATAAGGTTGTCCGAAGGAAAGCCGAAAGGGGTCTCCACCCGGATTTCTTTGCGTTCCGTCAGCTCGGCCATATTGTACAGACCGCTTCCACCGATGATTCCGATCTTGACTTGTTCCATGGCATCCTATTCCGAAATTGAGTGTGTGTGGGTGGTCTCGCCCGGCTGAGATAGCTCAATCAGCACGCCGGCCGCGCTGGACGGATGGAGGAAGGCGATCCGACATCCCCCAGCTCCGATGCGCGCAGTTTGATCGATGAGCCGCATTCCCGCCGCCCTTAGTTTTTGCAGTTCTTTGTCCAGGTTCTCGACCTGGAAGCAGATGTGGTGCAAACCCTCTCCCCTTTTGGCAATGAATCCGGCAACAGGAGAATCCGCGGCCGTGGCCTCGAGCAATTCGATGCGACTCTCGCCAATCGCGAGCATGGCGAGTCTTGTCTTCTGTTCCGGGACCTCCTCAATAATCCAGTTGGAAAGTCCCAAAGCGTGCGCATAGATCTCGAGTGCCGATTCCAGGGAACGCACCGCAATTGCGACATGATCGATTTTCGTCAGCAGACTTTTCTCCTGATCAGCTGCAAAACTAGGGTGAGGGATCGTGAATCTTCCAGGCGCGCAACAAATCATCAGCCGCGGAATAGGGATCGATTTGGCGCTCCGCCATCCGGCGTGCCAGCTCCTCCAGTTTCTCGGCCATGTGCCGATTCCGCAGCAGGCGGCGCTGAATTTCAGATCGCACCAGATTCAACAGGCGCTCCTTTTGGGTCCGGATCACCTTTTCCCTTTGGAAATGTGAACCCTTCTGGTGCTGAATCCAGGAATCGATGGCCCGGGCGCACTCGTCAATCCCCTTGCCTTCCGAGGCCACCGTCTTGACTACCTCCGGCTTATACATGTCGCCTCGATTTGAGATGCCGATCAGCGCGTTCAGTTCTGCTTCCATGCGCTCAATCCCCGCATGATCGGCCTTATTGATGACAAATACGTCCGCGATTTCCATGATGCCGGCTTTCATAGCCTGAACGTCGTCCCCCATTCCGGGAACGAGCAATACCAGGGTCACATGGGCGGTGCGCGCGATTTCAACCTCGTCCTGTCCAACTCCGACGGTTTCGATCAACACTACATCGAATCCGGCAGCATCCAAAATCAGCAGCACATCAGCCGTCGCCCGAGCCAAGCCCCCCAGGTTCCCGCGCGTTGCCATGCTGCGGATGAAAGTCCCGTCGTCCAGGGAGCGCGACTGCATCCGGATCCTGTCCCCGAGAATCGCACCGCCCGTGAACGGGCTGGTCGGGTCGACAGCAATGATCCCGATTTTCTTCTCCTGGCTTCGATAGAAACTTGCCAGCTTGTCGACAAGGGTGCTCTTGCCCGAGCCCGTAGCTCCAGTAATGCCGATGGACAGACACCGCCCGGTATGCCGGTAGAGCGCACGCATGTGCGGCACGGCTTCGGACGAACCGTTTTCCACCAGAGTGATCAGGCGGGCAATCGAGCGAAATTCGCCGGCCAGAACGTTGTCAACCAGTTCTTTATTCACAGGAAACTCAAAATAGAAATCTTAGCATGACCAACATGCCCGACTGCCCAGCTATTTGACAGCAGCGGCGCAGTGGTCGCCGGGCGCCATGCGGCGCCCGGATCCCGGAGGGGAGTCTCCACCCGCAGAGCGGGTGGCCTCAGGAAGCCTCCCGGATGGAGGCAAGGCCGTTGCGAGCCCTGAAAGGGCGCCGCAGATCAGCCCAGGGCGTTAGCCCTGGGAATGTGCGCCCACGTAAAACAGCCCTGAAAGGGTGGGGCAGGCTGCTTCGCCCTTTCAGGGCTCTATCGAGCACTGCCGTTGTTCCCAGGGCTCACGCCCTGGGCTTTGTTGTTGCGCCCCTTCAGGGCTCCGTCTCGTAACCCTCCGAACACTCGCATGATCCAACGCCATCTAAATTTCTCTACCTCGCCCGGGCAGCATAGCTTTTTCGAGTCTCACCGCCAGAGGCGGTGGTTTACCTTAACCAAATCATTTGCCCTCAA
Source organism: Acidobacteriota bacterium (assembly GCA_041501225.1). Lineage (GTDB taxonomy): Bacteria > Acidobacteriota > UBA6911 > UBA6911 > UBA6911 > JAFNAG01. Next base: position 48,342 of record JBGQNR010000010.1, on the reverse strand, counting down.
GCCCCGTCCGGGGAGACTGTCTAAAAATTGGGCGTCCCGAAGGGACGCCGAGAAAGTAGCCAGGAGCAACCGCGAAGCCGCGCTGCCCCCGGTCACGGCTACTTCTGGCGCAGGGCTTCGCTGAAAACCTTTGCAGTCTGAAACATCTGATCCCGAGTCACATCCAGATGAGTCAGCAGTCGCAGGGTGGACTCATCCACCGTTCCAACCAATACACCCTGTTTCTTGAGCAGATGAACCATGCCGCTGCTGTCATGCCCGGTGCGCGCGACGCCCACCACCACGATGTTGGTTTGAACCTTATCAGGATGGACGTCCAGCGTGGGGATTTTGCTCAATAACTCGGCAAGCAGTTTGGCGTTCGCATGATCCTCTTGCAGGCGGGCAGGCATCTGCTCCAAGGCAATCAGTCCGGCTGCGGCGAGAACACCCGCCTGGCGCATGCCGCCACCCAACATTTTGCGAACACGGCGTGCCTCCTCGATAAAGCGCGCCGAGCCGACCAGCATGGAGCCTACAGGCGCGGCCAATCCTTTGGACAGGCAAAACATCACGGAATCACATGATCGGCTGAGTGCAGATACGCTCGTGCCGAGTGCGACGGCCGCGTTAAAGATCCGCGCGCCATCCAGATGCACCGGCAGGCCCAGTTCATGTGCTTTGTGACATATATCGGAGACCTGTTCCGAGGTGTAGACCGTGCCGCCAGCCATGTTGTGAGTATTCTCCAGCGTGATCAGGCCCGTGGGCGCGCGATAATAGATTTTCGGTGCAAGTCCCGGGCGAATCAGATCCCAGCTCAAGATTCCTGAAGGGGCAGGAATGGGACGTGCCAGCGTCCCGCTGATCGCTGCCATGGCCGCCAGTTCATAGTTGAATATGTGGCCCTGCCTTTCGACAATCACTTCCTGGCCAGGGCTTGTATGCAGATGGATGGCGATTTGATTGCCCATGGTGCCGCTGGGAACGTATATAGCCGCCTCCTTGTCAAAAATGGCGGCAGCCCGCTCCTGCAGCCGGTTGACTGTAGGATCCTCCCCATACACATCGTCACCCACCTCGGCGGCTGCCATCGCGTCCCGCATTTCCTTGGTCGGCTTGGTGACCGTATCGCTGCGCAAATCGATAATCGAGTCTGCCATCACATTCCTCTTGCTATGCTAAACGGAGAATATAATGATCAATAAACCTCGGGATATCTACTGTCCACTAATCCTCGCGGCCTAATCTTCATGCCAACGCTTTACCCAAGATGCACAAATTTTTGAAATATTTCATTCGACAGAAGCATGCCGCGCTGCGTGAGGCGCACATCCGACTGTTCCCACTCGAGCAAGCCCATTTCGGCCATTTCCTTGAACGACGCTTCACATGTTTCAACTCTGCCTGAGTCAAAACTCCGGCGCACATGCTCCCAATCCAATCCCTTGCGCAAGCGCAGGCCCAAAAAGATCGTCTCCTCCAAATCCCGGATAGAGTTTAACAACTCACGCCATTGCACCGGGGATCTGCCTTCCTCCACGGCGCCTAAATATTCGCTAAGATCCCCGAGATTCGCGGAACGTGACGTTCCGTCATAGGAATGGGCGGCCAGCCCAAAACCAAGCACGGGCTCCCGCCGCCAGTATTTCAGATTGTGCCGGCATTCGCAACCCGGGCGGGCGAAATTACTGATCTCGTATTGGGGGAGGCCGTGGTCATTGAGGAAATCGATCGACTGCAGGTACCAGTCGGCGACCAGTTCCTCGTCCGGCACGTGACACCGGCCCGCGGCCAGGGAATGAAAAAGCGGCACCTTCTCGTCGAGTTCCAGCATGTAAATGGAAACATGCGAGGGTGACAAGGCGGCAGCAGATTGCAGATTTGCCTTCCATTGATGTGCGGTCTGCCCGGGGAGCCCCAGAATCAGATCGAGGTTAAGATTTTCGATGCCGCAGTCGCGCAGTTGCGCGCACGCGATGCCGATTTCCGAGGCGCTATGGATGCGGCCGATGCCGGCAAGTTCCTCATCAGAAAAACTCTGAGCTCCCAGAGAGACACGATTGATCCCCAAGCTCCGGTAGACGCGCAACTTTTCAGCAGTCAGAGTTCCCGGATTGGCTTCGATCGAAAGCTCGACATCTGCCACGACATCGAATTGCCGGCGGCAAGCCACTAAAATCGATGCGATTTGCAGCGCGGGGAGCAGCGCAGGAGTGCCGCCGCCAATGTAGATGCTATCGACGGTGTGTCTAACATGAGAACTCTTACCGAGGGCTTCTATCTCGCCCACGACCGCCCGGCAATATCGCTCTGCCAGGGGTTCATCCAAGGTTCGAGATACGAAGCTGCAATAGGAACATTTCGAGCGGCAGAATGGAACATGAATGTAGATGCCGGTGTTCATAGATAATCCGCTGCAGGAGCAGCCGCTTTCATAATCCTACACTGCGGTCAGAGCGCCCAGCAGAACCTCCAGTGGGATGAACTCCACACCGGCACGGCGCATCTCTGCCTCAGCTTTGCCGGCCTCTCGCGTTTCAAGCGGGAGAACTGCGTTCTGAATCACCGCGGCCTTATATCCCATGCGGCGCAAGCCCAGCGCTGCCAGCTTGATCGAATGGTCCAAGGGCACCCCAAAGAGAATGGCGCGCTGCGGGAGCACGCGCAACAGTTTCTCAAAAACCGGGTTGCCGAAGACATCGAAACCGCTCTTCTCGACGATGATCTGCTGATGCTTGCGCACGAGGTCGGCAAAGCTGCGATCCACTGGCTTGTTTTCAAGCACCAGTGGGTGAAGCAGGAGAGTGTCGTCGATCTTGCGTTGGCCCTCCGTCCCCCGCACACAGTGAACCGGGTATTTCCCGATCCGAGGACCCTCGGGCGCGTTGGCGATTGCCGAGGAAATGATCGTAACAGCATTCGTCTTTGCAAAATCAAAGAGCCGGCGCAGCTTGGGAATCATGCGCTCGGCTCCCGGAACACAGAGCTCGCCATCGGAGAGCATCAAATCGCGTTGCGTATCTACATCAAACAAGAAGATTGCTTTCATCGCCCACCCATGATGGTTAAACAAAATTGTATCATACCCCGAATTTCCGCCGGTTCGCATGGAACGTCATAGAGGCAAAAAAAGCTCAACGCACAGGGCGCAGAGAGAAAGCAGAGACCGCAAAGATGTCATAAAAAGATGATCCTAAATGATCAAATCTTCTGCGACCTCTGTTTTTCCTCCGCGCCCTCTGCGTTAAGCTTTTAAGCGTCTCTTCTGATGGATATGCGCTGGGCAAAATCGGCATTGTCCCGGCTCTGGGAGATCATTCACCGACAGATCCAGGATTGCGCATCGATGAGTTGCATGATTTCAGCGAGGGATGGGAGCCCTTCTTTTGCGCCCAGGCGAGTGCAGTTCAGGCCTGCAGCTGCGTTCGCGAAAGTCATGATTTGTCGCAGAGGCCAATTCTGCAGCAGTCCATAGATGAAGGCTCCATGGAAAACGTCCCCGGCGCCGGTCGTGTCGACCGCCTGGACTTTAAACGCAGGAAACCGCATACAGCGCTCCCCGAATACTGCCACCGCCCCCTGCGAACCCAGGGTTGCCGCGACGAAACCGTCGCAATGATTTCGCATGGTCAAAAGTGCCTCGTCCGGATCGGCTATGTCGGTGAATTCGGATGGGAAGTTTGCACTCACAATCAGGAAGTCTACCAGGCGGACCAGATCCTTGCTGGAGGGTGAAGCTTTATCCAGGTCGGCTACAACCAGGATTCCCTCTTCCCGGGCCCAGCGCGCTGCTTGAAGGGCGGCCTCAGGATCATTTTCGTCCAGCAACAGGATCTGCCCGGCGCAGGCATCCTGGTGCTTGAGTTCACCGGAGTGGAAGTTCAATCTCGGGTCGCGCTCCCAGAGTATGGTCCGCTCACCGCTGCTTTGATCCAGAAGGATCAATGAAAAATGATTTCGCGCTCCCGGTTCAACGATCAATGACGAGATATCAAGGTTTTCCGAGCGCAGGCTCTCGAGACAAAACTGGCCAGGTTCATCGGATCCGACTTTTCCAATGTACTTTGACTTGAGCCCCAAACGAGCCGCGAAAACAACTGCGGTCGCCACCTGTCCGCCGGCCATTCTTTCGCGCTGCAGAATCTCCGTCTTGGTATCGGGGCTCGGGAACCGGGGCACAACGACGACATGGTCGACGGCGTTTTGGCCCAGACCGACAATGTCGAATCTCTTATCTTTAGGAAATCTCAGATCAAATCGTTGTTCAGGAGTTGCCAGTGGCTGGACTTTCATAAAAATCACCCCGTAGTGTCCTGGAGCTGGCCGGCGTCGGCAAAGCTGAAGTAATCATCATGACCCAGGATGATATGATCAAGAACCCTGATTCCCAGGATTTTCCCCGCGCGCACCAGACGCTGCGTGCAATCACGGTCTTCCCGGCTCGGCGCAGGGTCTCCGGAAGGATGATTGTGAAGAAAAATCAGGGCAGCCGTGCTGTCGCGCACGGCCGCCGAGAAGACCTCGCGCGGATGCACCACCGAAGTGCTCAGGCTTCCGACCGAAACCAGGACCTCGCGAATCAACTGGTTCTTTGAGTTCAGGTGCAGGGACAAGAAACACTCCCGGTTCGCCGCATAGAACTGCGCACGATATCGCAGAAACAGGTCGCGGCTGTTGGAAAATCGCTGTCCGGCCTTCAACGGCGCCGAGCATAATTGCCGCCCCAGCGAAAGCGCGGCCTGCAACGCCGTCGCCTGCCGGGTCGAAACCTTCCCGCACAGCCGGATCTCTTCAAGTGAAGCCAGGGTCAAGGCTCCCGGTGTCCCGAAGTAACGCAGCAGCCTGCGCGAAGACGCTTCGGCCGCAGCGCTGTTCCGCCCGTGGCCCAAAATCGTGGACAAAAGTGTCAGGGTCTCACCCTGATCCAGATGGACAACTGTGGGCTGCCCCTCACGCAACTGGTCCGCGCACGACGCCGTGGTTTCGTCCAAACTTGCGTTCCTCCCTGCAGTCTAACGGCGCACGAGGAAGAAGTGCCAACAATATATTGCCCCGTATCACCAATGGCTATTGAACCTCCACTTGCAGCGCTGACGGTTTAGGATGTCACTTTGAGAAACGCAGGCGCAAGTGGAGCCCTGCAAGGGCGGCATAATTAAAGCCCAAGACAAGCCCCGCGTATCGCGGCAGCAGATGTAAAGCCCTGACAGGGCGACGCGTGAAGGACAGATCATTACATGGCCAGGCCGCCGTCGACTTGCAGGACTTGGCCTGTGATATAGCGAGCGACGTCCGATAGGAGGAAGGCGGCAATGCGAGCGACCTCTTCGGCGGTACCGAAGCGGTGGAGCGGAATGGCCTGCAGCATTTTTTCCTTGTATTCGGGGGGCAAAGATTCAGTCATTTCCGTGGCGATTAATCCTAGTGCCAGGGCATTCACGTTGATGTTGCGGCTGGCAACTTCCTTGGCGAGGGCCTTGGTGAATCCAATCATCCCCGCCTTGGAAGCCGCATAGTTGGTTTGGCCGGGCGTGCCCACGATCCCGCTGATCGAGGTGACATTGAGGATGCTTCCGCCACGCGCCCGGATCATGGTTCCGATGACGATCTTGGAAAAAATAAACATCCCCTTGAGATTGGTGTCGATCACCTCATCCCAGTCCTTCTCGCTCATGGCCAGAAGGAGCTTGTCGCGAACGATGCCCGCGTTGTTGACCAGGATGTCAATGCGGCCGAACTCCTTCTTTATTTCTGTGACCATCGTCTCGACGGCGGCGAAATCGGTAACGTCCACTGCGCAGGCATGCGCCTTTCGACCCAGGGCCGTCAGTTCGGCCAGCAGGCTCTCAGCTTGCCCCGCGCTGCGCGCGTAGTTGAATGCAATATCACAGCCCTGCCGCGCCAACTCGATGCAGATCGCGCGGCCGATTCCCCGGGTGCCTCCCGTGACGATGGCGGTCTGGCCTGCAAGAGTCAAAGCGCTTTCATTCATAGCGAGTCCGTCATAGCGAGTCCGTGTCGGCGGTTTGATCCTGTCTTGCCCCAGACTTCATGTCCATGCAACGGCCCCAGCCTGAATCCAGATTCGCACCGAGGTGCCGGAGGTCAGAATGGGAATGGGTACATGATCAAGCCGGCCAGGATTGAGAGGAGAACGAAAGATCCAAAGAGATACAGGAAATACCTGGCGCGCTCGACCGCGCCGTATTTGGCGATGAATGTGAAAACCAGCGATGCCAGCGCGCTGAAAATAACCAGCAGGAGAAAGTGGTTGTTCACGGCTTCCTCCCCAAGGCGATGTCGAAGGCATCAACAATCACGAGCATGTTCAGCAGCCCCGCGGTGTAGATAAAAACGTTGCCAAAATCGTAGGAGTAAGCCGCAGGTTCGCCAATTCCAATTCCCCGAAGCCAGCAGAGCCAATAGAGCGAGCCGGTTCCGGCATCGGCAGTAAATTTGAGCGCAGAGAATACATCAGAGAAGTCGGGGCTGAAGAGTCTGCCGTTCAAATGAAGGCCGAGGGCAAACATGATGCTGATGCTGCCCAGGAAAACCAAAGCTCGATCCCACTTGCGCAAGACCGCATGTCCAAGCCCTGGAATCAGCGCCGCAGCCAGGCAGGCAACGAGCGGCTTGATGATCCCGGTTGCCGCAGGCACGGTTTCTACAGGCAACGATTCTGGCGGCACTGTTTCCCCCGGCGCGGTTTCTATTGAGGGCGGAAATGATTCCATGTCTTCCATGTTCATAGGTCACAAATGTTACGGAAAGAGTATGTTACAGTCAAGCGAAAGCCAGGGTGGCCAAGGGATTCGCCTTGACACTCGGAACGGCCATACATAACATGGCCTTGCGGTCATCCCTTTTGGCGAGGATTCCCATGGAAATCGATACCCTCCTTCGTTTGATGGTCTCTAAGGGGGCTTCCGACTTACACTTAAAGGTTGGAGCGTTTCCCCACCTGCGCATCGCAGGGGAACTCGTACCCCTCGGAGAGTTCGGCAAAGTCAGCAAGGAAGACAGTCTCATGATGGCATTTTCCATCATGACCAACAAACAAAAGCAGCGCTTCCGCGATAGTGCCGAGATCGACCTGGGATACGGGCTCAAAGGCCTGGGACGCTTCCGCGTGAACGTGTTTCAACAGCGGGGTACCGTCGCGATCGCAATTCGCGCCATTCCGGTTAGTGTCCTGAGTTTTACGGATCTGTTTTTGCCGCGAGTACTGGAGAAGATCTCCATGGAGCCACGTGGTCTGGTGCTGGTGACGGGTACAACCGGAAGCGGCAAGTCCACCAGCATCGCCGCCATGCTGAGCTACATCAACGAAAAAGTAGCGCGGCACATCATTACGATCGAGGATCCGATCGAGTTTATCCATAACGATCGAGTGAGCATCTTCAGCCAGCGCGAGATTTCCGTCGACGCCTCGACGTTCGGCGATTCGCTGCGCAGCGCGTTGCGTCAGGATCCCGACGTGATTCTGGTCGGCGAAATGCGAGACCTGGAGACCATCGAAACCGCACTGCTGGCAGCCGAGACCGGACACTTGGTCTTTAGCACCTTGCACACAGTGGATGCCCTGGAAACGATTAACCGCATTATCGCGGTGTTCCCTTCCCACCAGCAGCGCCAGATTCGCCTCCAGCTCGGCATGGTGCTGCGGGCCGTCATCTCCATGCGGCTGATGCGGCGATCGGACATAAAGGGCCGCGTCCCCGCCATCGAGGTCATGATCGTGACCGAGTACATCAGGGGTTGCATTCTTGATCCGGAGAAGACCCGGCTGATCCGCCAGGCGATTGCGGCAGGGACATCACAGTACGGCATGCAGACCTTCGATCAATCGATCTATGAGCACTACAAGGCCGGGCGTATCAGCTACGAAGGCGCGCTCATGTATGCCACCAACGCGGATGAATTCAAGCTGCGCGTTCAGGGCATATACACTACGAGCGATGCCGCGATCGAAGCGATGGAAAACGAACTCGCCAATCCCAATTCGTGATGGAACCAGATTCCAGCAAGAAGATCATGCAGAAGGCCGGCTCGCTGCTTGCCCGGCGCGCCTACAGCCGCGGGCAGTTGAGAGACAAGCTGGCTCCACTCGGGGAAACTGAGCAAATCGAGTCAGTTCTCGATCGGCTTGAGCAGCTAAGACTACTCAACGATGCAGAATATGCATATAATTCTGCGAGCCGCTGGGTCCGGCAGGAGGGACTCGGGCCTGCAAAGGTGTATCATCTTTTGCGGCGGCGGCAGGTTTCAGGTGTTGCAGCAGAGGCTGCCATCGAGCGTGTACGCCGGGAAACGAGCGACACTGACGCATTGGGGGACTATCTGGCGCGACGCAGCCGGACGCGGCGGCTGCCCGCGGATCGCAAGGCTATCCACAAGCTTATCCAGAGCTTGCGGCGCCGCGGCTTTTCCCAGGAGGTAATCTGGGAAGTGCTGCGGCAAAAGATACATGCTTCAGCTTGGAGAGAATTTAACACGGGAGAATGACTTGCTCAGCAGCAACCAGATTCGAGACGGCTTCCTGAAGTTCTTCGAGCGCAACGGTCACCGAACCGTTCCCAGCGCTTCGCTTATCCCCTATAACGATCCCACGCTTCTCTTCACCAACGCGGGCATGAATCAGTTTAAGGATGTTTTCCTTGGCAACGAGAAGAGATCCTATCGCCGTGCCGCCAGCAGCCAGAAATGCATGAGGGTCAGCGGCAAACATAATGATTTCAAAGATGTAGGCCACTCAACCCGCCATCACACCCTCTTCGAAATGCTCGGCAATTTCTCCTTCGGAGACTACTTCAAAGCCGACGCCATTCGATTTGCCTGGGATCTGGTTACGCGGGAGTACGGCCTGGATCCGCGCCGGCTTTGGGTGACCGTTTTTCGCGAGGACGATATTGCCTGGAATCACTGGCACAAAGACATCGGCATCCCCGCCGAAAAGATCTTCCGGCTGGACGAAAAGGACAACTTCTGGGCCATGGGTGATACTGGACCCTGCGGCCCATGTTCCGAGATTCACTATGATTTCGGTCGCAGCCCGTTGCCCGGACATGGTGAGTGCGATCTCACCTGCTCGTGCGGTCGCTGGGTGGAAGTCTGGAATCTGGTCTTCATGCAATATAATCGGGACGCTTCAGGAGCAATGTCGCCGCTTCCATCGCCCTCGATTGACACGGGAATGGGGTTGGAACGGATAACTACCATCCTTCAAGGCAAAGCGACCAATTACGATACTGACTTGTTCCGCCCCCTGCTCTTGGAAATCTCCACGATTGCCAATGCCGAATACGGCGCCAACCCCAATGACGATGTCTCCATGCGTATCATCGCCGATCATGCCCGGGCCGCCACGTTTGTAGTCGGCGATGGACAGTATCCCGGCAATGACAAGCGCGGCTACGTGTTGCGCAAGATCATGCGCCGCGCCATCGTGCACGGCAAGAAACTGGCGATCGAGGAGCCATTTCTCTACCGTGTCGCTGGAAGCGTGGTCGGCCTCATGAAGGAAGCTTACCCTGAACTTGCCGGAGCGCGCGAAACGATCGCTCGCGTGATTAAACAGGAGGAGGAGTCGTTCGCCGAAACCCTGACGCAGGGTCTGAAGGATTTCAACGATCGCGCGCGCCGCCTGGAAGCCACGGGCTCGCGCACACTTCCGGGCGATGCGGCCTTTTTCCTGTACGACACGCGCGGTTTGCCGCTCGAGATTATTGAAGACCTCGCGCAAGAGCGCGGATTCAGCGTGGATGAACCTGGCTTCTTAGCTGCCCTCGAACAGCAGCGCGAACGTTCACGCCAGGACTATCACTCCGGCAAGGTTCGTGAGCAAGTCGCCCGGACCATCTTTCAGGGCAAGACAGCGTTCGTCGGCTATGATTATTCCGCACCTGTATCTGCAAAGGTTCAAGCGATCCTGGTAGACGGTGAACCCACCGAATCCATTCGTGAGGGGCAGGCAGGTGAACTGGTTTTGGAGCAGACGCCCTTCTACGCAGAGGCCGGAGGCCAAGTGGGCGATACCGGCACCATTTCAAACGAAGAGAACACCGCAAGGGTCCTCAACACCATATACCGCGGGACTACGATCGCTCATAGGGTCGAAATGGTGGGTGGACGGCTGCAGGTCGGAGACATGCTGCAGGCCTCGGTTGACCTGGATAAACGACGACTGACGATGAGGAACCATACTGCAACGCATCTCCTGCATGCCGCGCTCCGCAATATCCTGGGGCCTCACGTCAAGCAGGCAGGGTCGCTCGTGGCTCCCGACCGGCTCAGATTCGACTTTAGTCATTTCGCTCCCCTGAGCCAGGCGGAAATAGAAAAGATCGAAGATGGGGTCAATGAGCAGATCTGGCGTAATGTGGCTGTCCGAACGGAAGTCATGAATCTCGAGCAGGCTGTGCAATCGGGCGCGATGGCTTTGTTTGGCGAGAAATATCAGGAACAGGTAAGGGTGGTGGAGGTTCCCGGATTCAGCAAAGAGCTTTGCGGCGGCACGCATGTTTCCTCGACCGGCATGATCGGGCTATTGAAGATCATAGCCGAGGGGGGGATTGCCGCGGGCATTCGCCGCATAGAAGCGCTTACGGGAAGCTCGGCATTCGACCGCTTCCGAAGCGACGAGCAGATCCTCGACTACATTCATGTAGAACATAAGGTATTACCTCGCGACATCCCATCATACATCGAGAAAATGAATTTGCAAGTCAGAGATCTGCAGCGCCAGATCGGAGAGATCAAACTGCAGCATGCGCGCTCCAATATTTCGGCTCTGGTCGCCGAGGCTCGCGAAATCGGTGGCATCAAGGTGCTGGCTCAGGTCTTGCCGGAAATCGATCGAGCCGGCATGCGCGCATTTGCAGACGAGCTGAAGCACAAATTGGGCTCCGGCGTGGTAATTCTCGGGGCTCCGCAGGGTGGGAAAGTTGCGCTTGTCGTTATGGTAAGCCGCGATCTCTGCAACCGCCTCCCTGCCGGGAAGATCATCCGCGAGCTCGCTCCCCTGGTGGGAGGTTCAGGCGGTGGAAAACCGGAACTGGCCGAAGCTGGGGGTAAAGATTCTGCCAAACTGGCCGATGCGATATTGAGGAGCTATTCTATCGTCGAGACGCTGCTGGGCAGTATAGTGTGATAAAAGATTTGTTAGACTTATTTCGCTCTGAGCGCGTCTTTAATGGGAGTCGCTGGTTGAACGTAAGGGTATCGAAGCTATGAACTTCCGATTTTTCGGCATCCTGGTTGTTGCGGCTTGTTTGATCTTCTGCGCTTCTGTCGGGATTGGCCAGGTTTATTCGTATGTGGATGAAAAGGGAGTTCGTGTTTTCACCAATACCCCACGGACGAACCAGGTTTCGGATCTGAAAGTTACCGGCGTGCCTCCTCCGCCTCCCGCTCCGAATCCGGCCGCCACCAAGAGCAACCGCACGTCCCAGACTCAGCTCCAAGCCTCAAACCGCCCTGCGGTAGCCGGGACCGGCCAGCGCAGCGTGTCAAGAGCCGCAACGCAAAACAAACCGGGAGGTGTCGACGTCGATGCCATCGTGGACAAATATGCTGCCGAATTCAGCCTGGATCCAAAGCTGCTGCGCTCCATGATCGCCACCGAATCCGGATTCAACCCGAGCGCCGTATCCCCCAAAGGGGCGCAGGGCCTGATGCAATTGATGCCGGAAACCGCTGCCCGGCTGGGGGTTAACAACCCGTTCGATCCGGAGCAAAACATCTGGGGCGGCGCGCGATATATGCGCTTCCTGCTCGACACCTTCGCGGAAAATCAGGAGAATAACCTGATACTGAGCCTGGCGGCTTATAACGCCGGCGAAAACTTAGTGCAGCGCCTGGGCAGGATTCCCGATTTTCGCGAGACCAATGAATACGTCCGAAGCATCATCGAGCGTTATGGAAAAAGGCAGATGGAGGTTCCGCTTCCCGCTGCTCCTCAGCTCCCTGTGCCTACGACCTTTCGTTATTTCGATGAGAAAGGTGTGCTGATCCTGACCAACATTCCTCGCGTGGATCGATCGCACCCTGCCAATGTGGGCGGAGGTTCCAACTCGAATTCCCGTTGAGCTTCCCGTTTCGTCTTCTGCAACTACCTTACTTTTCAATAGGTTCGAACAATATACCCTTGACACCTGCTCACAGGCAGCCTAGAATGATCCCCATGATCCTCGCCCGGAGCGGGTTGCGGCGAAGTCGTACGATTGCTCGGCGGCTGGTTTTCGGGCTCGTTCTTGCCCTCAGCCCCGCCCTCGCTGTCCTTTGCTCAAATTTGGATCGAGAAGCCGCCAAAACCGCATGGGCGGAAGCGGAACGCCTGAACGCAGCGCTTGGCAAAACACCCGAACCTTCACGTGAAAGTTATCTCAAGTGTATCCGCACCTATCAGCAGGTGTATTTGCAGGACCCGCATTTTGGCTACAGTCCTGACGCCGTCTTCGAAGCTGCCCAGCTGTATCAGACCATGGGCGAAAAGTTCGGGAACTCGAGCTATTTCAAGAATGCGGCCAAGCTCTATCGATTCCTGACCACCGACTATGGCCTCAGCCTGCGCTGCCCCGAGGCTCTGCTTCGTCTTGGGACCATCAGCGAAGGCCCTTTGCACGATGAACAATCAGCTCTGGATGCCTATCAGAAGCTGCGGACGCGTTACAAGTCATCGGCAGCGGCGGCAACCCTGGCTGCACGAAGCCAGGATACCGAGACTGCTAAGCCGGTTCCTCTTTCAGTTCCTGCGCCCGCAGTGTTTTCCAAGCCGCCTGCAGCTCAAATCGATGCTCCTGCTCCCAAGGCTGGAGCTTCGGCCTCCATCAAAAGCATCAATATTTTGCCCAGCCGCGACCACACGCGAGTAAGCATCGTCTCGGATGGGCCGATCCGCTACACCAAGAGTTCCCTTTCCAACCCTGACCGCGTCTATTTCGACATCAAGGATGTGCAGTTGGATCGCAGTCTCTTGAATAAGATTTTCAATGTCGATGACAAGTTCCTCAAACAGATCCGGATTGCCCAGTTCCAGCCCGATCTAGCGCGCATCGTTCTGGATTTAATCGGGGCCGGCGACGTCCTGTCCTCGGAGCAATCCGAAACCTTTGGTATTACCGTAGACTTGCACTTCAAAGATTTCGTCCCTGCGCCTGCCGCGGCCCCCAAATCTCCTGTGGTGCCCCCGCCGGCAAAAGAAAAACCCTCATTACTCGCGCCTGTGGCCTCTGCCGAAATCAAAACACCCGAGCCGGCGCTGCCCAAGCCCAAGCCGGATGCCGGTTCGCAGACTGCGGTTCCGAATGCCGCCTCCGGGCTTAAGAGTGCCGCCGAGTCCAAGCTGGCGGCACCAAAAACTGCCTTGCCGGAAAAATCGGTCAAGGACATTCAGGGCGGCGGTGCGGCAAGTACATCGGTGGCAGCCAAAGAAACCACTTCTTCGCCTGTGGCTGCACCTGCTAAAGAGCCGGCAAGAGCCACCTCAACATCACCTGCGATCGTTTCAGTCGAGCCTCCATCTGCTCCCAAGACGGCGCAGCCTACAAGCCACGGGGATCGGACGCTGACACGTATTCTCGGGCTGAAGATCGGTAGAATCGTGCTGGATCCGGGACATGGCGGCCGCGACACCGGAACCGTCGGCCCGGGCGGGATCATGGAGAAAGACCTCGTGCTGGGCGTGTCCAAGGAACTCCAAAAACTCCTGCAGGATAAGCTGGGCGCCCAGGTGATTCTTACGCGCACGGATGATTCCTATGTATCCCTCGAGGATCGTCCGCTGATTGCAAACCAGCAGCAGGCGGACCTGTTTGTTTCGATCCATGCCAACTCCAGCGTCATCCGCAGCGTCAGCGGGGTGGAAACCTATTTCCTCGATTTTGCGAGGACTGACTCCGCTCGTGAGGTGTCGGCGCGGGAAAACGCCAGCAGCGATCGCAACATCCGCGATCTCCAGGATCTGATTCTGAAAATTGCCCAGGCTGATAAACTACAGGAATCCAGGGAACTGGCCTCGATCATCCAGAAAAACCTGTTCGACGGCGCGCACAAGCTCATCCCCACAACCATGAATCGCGGTGTGCGCAGCGCCCCGTTCATCGTTCTCATCGGCGCTCACATGCCATCGATCCTGGCCGAAATCTCCTTCCTCAGTAATCCTCGTGACGAAAAGATACTCATGAAGGACACCAACCGGCAGTCCCTTGCCGTATCCTTGTTTCAAGGTATCGAAGCGTACATGAAATCACTCGGCAGCGCTGTTGCGATCAACCACTCTCACAAAAACTAAATGCGATCATCCAAAATCAGAGCTCCTGACATGCGCATCTCCCCCGTAGTCCGGCTTTTGGACAATCACCGCGCGGCCTGTTCATTGAGGATCGCCGTTGTTTTGGCATTAGCTTCAACTCTCCTGATAGGCCCGCTCCATGCCCAGGTTCAATGGGTCAGCGACGGATTTTTCCCGGCTGTTCTGGAGTTTAAAGAGATCAAGTCGGTGCAGACGGAGAAGGACCTTAAGGATAGTGCGGAACTGGCCAAGCTCGAGTTCGGCCCGGCATTGATCGAAGCCGGTCTGCGCCGCTATGGAGAGCGAACTTTCGCTCTAACCGATGCCGGGAATCTCTCGGTTTCGATCTACACCTTTGGCGATGGCCGTGCGGCTTATTCCGCTTTGACATTATTGGCGAAGTCGCGGATTCAGACCGGCCCGCCGGGAGACTTTTTTGCAACAGAGGGCGCCTCGCTGTTCTTCGCATCCGGCAACAATTGTGTTCATATCCGCTCAACGGCTTGGGAGGATCTCCCCAAGCGAATCGCTACTTCGATCGTGAACCGCATCGGGAGTCATGAGAGCAAAGTTCCAAACCTGATCCGCCATCTGCCCCCGGACAGCTGCGATCCTTCTTCGATCCGCTATTTTCTTGGTCCGCGCGCCCTCGAATTCTTCGGCACACGGGTGGCCGGCGAAAACCTGGCGATCCCTGCGGATGTCGAGGTCGCGCAGGCCCATTGCACGATCCAGGATCGCACGGGCACGTTTTCGCTGCTGAGTTTTCCGACCATTCAGATGGCGGAGGAGTATTTTAATTCCACATCGCTTTATGGCCGTGATGCTTCCGGGAAAGCCAACCTCTACTCGCGGCAGACCGGTCCTCTGGTCGGCATACTAGAAGGAAACTTTCCTGCTGATGTTGCCGATAAGACGTTAGGCTCACTTAAATTTTCTTATGCGATCAAATGGATCTATGAGAAGAACAAGCCGAGCCGAACGATTTGGGGCGTGCCGGTAAAGATTTTGGGGACTGTGGTCCACTCCATCATGTTTACCGCGCTCCTCGCCGTGCTGTCCATCGTGGCGGGGATCATGCTTGCGGCGGCTCGTGTTTACGCGCGCAAGCGCTGGACGCGGTTGGAAGAACACGATTCTTACATACGATTAAAACTCGATGAAGATTGACCTGATTCGACGGGTTCCGCTTTTTGCCACGTTATCGGAAGATGAGTTCAAGTGCATCGCGCCGGCCTTCCAGGTAAAGAACTATCGGAAAAACCAGATCATTTTCCTCGAAGAAGAAACCGGCAATTATATGTACATCGTGCTGGCGGGAAAGGTGAAGGTCACCAAAACCACCCCCGCGGGCAAAGAGACCATCCTCGCCATTCATCAGCCGGGAGATTTTTTCGGCGAGATGTCGCTTCTCGATGGGAAGACCGCCCCCGCCACCGTATCCGCAATGGAAGATTGCCGGGTCGCCTCGATCCACCAGAATGATTTTCAGCGCATGCTGATGTCGAATGAAAAGGTTGTGCGCCAGATCATCCAGGTGCTCTGCACGCGTCTGAGGCAGGTGTGGTCGCAGGTGCGGGATCTCAGTTACAGCACCGCTGATGATCGCATCCGTGCCGGCATCCTTCAGCTCTCGAGGAGACACGGCGTGCAGGATGCGCGCGGGATCATTATCGATCTGAAGATCACGCATCAGGAGCTGGCGGAACTGGTCGGCACTTCGCGCGAGACCGTGACGCGCACGCTGGCCCGCCTCCAGAAAAAGGGCATCCTCCAACTCGACAGCCGCCGCATCGTCCTCCTCAAGCCCAAAGAACTGATGTCCGCCAATTAGTTTGCAAAGGCAAAAGAAGCCACGAATGCCACGAAGAAACAATATCCGTAGTGCAAAATTGCAAACGCAAGAACCCACGAATGCACACAGATAAGCTCACCTGGGTCATAAGAGGCTTTGTCGCACCCAGCTCAGGCGCGAACGCTGCGCCTGAGCTGGGTGCAACAAAGCTGATCCCCATCAGCGTTCATCAGGGTTAATCTGCGGTTAGGTCTCTCTGCGGTCTCTGTTTTTTCTCTGCGGCCTCTGCGTTAAAGCTTTTGCTTTTCTCTCGGACTACGATCAGGCCGCTTCTGTGCTCAGTTTTGCGTGAAGAGCGAGTCGACGAAACTCTCGGGCGAGAATTCGAGCAGGTCTTCGAGCGCTTCTCCGACTCCGATAAAGCGCACGGGGATGCTCAACTCCTCGGCGATGCTGAATAGAATCCCGCCCTTCGCTGTACCGTCGAGCTTGGTCACGATCAGGCCGGTCACCCCGGCAGCCTTGAGAAATTCCCTCGCCTGTTGAAGCGCATTCTGACCGGTCGTCGCGTCAAGAATCAGAAAAACCTCGTGCGGCGCCCCGGGAATTTTCCGCCCGGCAACCCTGCGCATTTTTTCGATCTCGGCCATCAGGTTACTGCGCGTATGCAACCGCCCTGCCGTATCTACGATAACCAAGTCGCATTTGCGGGCTTCCGCAGCTGACAGAGCATCGTGGAGAACAGCGGAAGGATCTGCCCCGATCTTGCTCTTGACCATCTCAGCCCCGGAACGTTCGACCCAGATGCTCAATTGTTCGATAGCCGCCGGACGGAAAGTATCCGCGGCACAGACAAGAACGCGCTTCCCTTCCTGGGCGCAGCGCGCGGCAAGTTTTCCCACCGTCGTAGTTTTCCCTGTCCCATTCACTCCCACGATCATCCACACTTCCTGCGCCGGCCCGGGAGCCTCGACTTCCTGTTTCTTCTTGGGCTCCAATATGGAGACCAATTGAGCGCGGATAGCAGCGCGCACTTCGTCGGCCGACTGGATCAGCTGCTTTTTCTGCTGATCCTTAATTGAGTTGATGATTTGCGCGGTCGCCTTCACGCCCAGATCCGCGCCCAGGAGTACCCCTTCCAGTTCCTCGAGCAGGTTTGCGTCGATACAGGTCCGGCCGGAAAGAACGCTTTCGATGCGGCCGACGAGATTATCCTTGGTCGCGGTCAGCGCCTTCTTCATCCTCTCCAAGAGGCCGGGCTTTTTCTCGCCTGTGTCCTTTGATCTCGAGAACAGCATGATTTCACCTTTCTTCCCGGGCCGATCGGCGGATGCTTACATCCCCAGCCAATAGGGTCTCTTCGGCGCCGTCGGCTGTCTCAACGATGAGTGCGCCGGTTGCGCTCAAGCCGCGCGTCACAGCAGGTCGCCGGCGCTCGTCCTCCAGGATCCATACCGGAGTGTCTTTCCACATGCGCGAGAGAGATTTCCACTGGTCGAGAATCGCCTCATGCTCTCCTTGCTCGAATAACTTATATCCGAGCTGGAAATGGTACAAAAATCTTACCAGGAGGTGCCTGCGCGATACCAGGACTCCGGCCGCCTCACTCACCGATGTGACTTGATCCCGCAAATCAACCGGCAGCTCGACCTTGCTGACGTTGATCCCGACACCCATGACCGCCGCGGACAAAATCCCCCCGGCACCGGCAGTCTCCAGCAGAATGCCGGCAGTTTTGCGCCCTGAAATCAGCACGTCGTTGGGCCATTTCAACTCCAGATCCAGCGGATGTGCAATGAGTGCTTCCTGGGGCAGCGCCTGAAGCGTGCGGGCAAGGGCGACAGAGGCGACCTGAGTCAGCAGCGGCCAATGGCTCAGGGGCTGTTCAGGACGAAGAATCAACGAAAAATACAGTCCCGATCCGGGCGGCGAAATCCAACGCCGTCCTTTTCTGCCTCTTCCCTGAGTCTGGCTCTCCGCAACGACGATTGTCCCACCCGGAGCTCCCTGGCGCGCGCGCCGCAGCGCCTCTTCATTCGTCGACCCGATCTCCTGAAAGCTCAGTACCTGCAGCCTATCCCAGGCAATCGCAGGCGTCTCCGCGACAATCCTCTCCGGAACAAGTTGATCCTGCTGCCAGCTTGAAGAACTCATAGCGCACCAGCTGCAAATCGCAGCCTCATCCACCGCCAGCATCACAAAGTAATTTCGTGTCCTTCGTGGCTGCTTTTGCTTTTCCCACCTAACTGGAGGAAAGCCTGTTCAGGTTGGCTTCCAATCTCTCGAGTCTGGCGACCAATTCCGCGTGCCGCGTCCGGTTCTCTGTGACGATCTCTTCCGGCGCCCGATCGATGAACTCATGGCTGTTCAGCTTTTTTACGATCTTCTGAATTTCGTCTTTCAGCCGCTTGAGTTCTTTGAGGAGCCGTTCGCGTTCAGCCTTGAAATCGACGGCGCCCTCGAGGTTCAGTCCGAACTCGCCGTGTTTCCAGACACCCTTGAGTTGAATGTGCTGAGCCGGGAGCGCAGCAGCGAATACAGTCGCACCCAGGCGAGCCAGCAACTTGACCTTGTCGAGGTTTTTCCGCACCAGATCCTGAATCGCCGGGTCGGCAACCACCAGCGTAACGTCGAGTACCTTCTTGGGTTCGATATTCATCTCCGCGCGCGCAGATCGCAGGCCCATGATCAGGTCCATCAGAGATTCCATGCCGTGTGCCGCTTCCGCGTTCTCGCGCACCCGCCGTGGGCGCGGAAACTCCTGCACCATGATCGAATCGCCCGTGTGGGGAATGCGCTGCCAGATTTCTTCGGTAATAAACGGCATAAACGGATGCAGGAGGCGCAAGGCGAAATCAATAACGTGCACAAGGATGGTTACTCTTTCGGTACGGACTTCTTGCGGCACGCCTTCGCCGGTCAGTACCGGCTTGACCAATTCAATGTACCAGTCGCATAGCTCATGCCAGATGAACTGGTAGATCGAGCTCGAAGCTTCATGAAACCGGTACTTGTCCAGAGCATCGGCGATATCTGCCGAGACCTGGTTCAGACGATGGAGAATCCATAGATCCTCGAGCGGCAGACGATTGTTTTCGCGCGCAATCAAATCGTCCACTGACTCTGCTGAAACCGGGGCATCGCTTTCGGTAAGATTCATCAACACAAATCGTGCGGCATTCCAGACTTTATTCGCGAACGCGCTGTATCCCTTCATCCGGTCAGTCGAGAACGGTATGTCGGTGCCTGGTACGGCCATGGAGGCAAGCGTGAACCTGACTGCGTCCGCTCCGTACTCCTCGATGAGTTCCAGCGGCTCAATCACGTTTCCGCGCGTCTTGCTCATCTTTTTATGACTGGCGTCGCGCACAATACCGTTGATGTGAACTTCGCGGAAGGGGATGTCATTCATGAATTTGAGACCCATCATGATCATCCGCGCCACCCAGAAAAAGATGATGTCGGGTCCGGTGATCAAGACGTCGGTTGGGTAGAAGAGCTCGAGGTCGGCGGTCTTCGCGGGCCAGCCCATGGTTGAAAATGGCCAGAGTGCCGAGCTGAACCAGGTATCGAGAATGTCGGTTTCTTCACGCAGCGCGCCACCGCACTTCGTGCAGCGCGCGGGTGTGGTTCGCGAAACGATGATCTCGCCGCAGGCGTCGCAATACCAGGCCGGGATGCGATGTCCCCACCACAGCTGGCGCGAGATGCACCAATCATGAATGTTGTACATCCATTCGAAATAGCGCTTCTTGAATGCGTCGGGAATAAACCGGACCGAACCGTTTTCGACCACTTCGATGGCGGGTTTGGCAATCGTGTCCACCTTCAGGAACCACTGCATCGAAATCTTTGGTTCCACCACAGCGGAACAGCGATCGCATTGGCCGACGTTGTGATCGTAGTCGGCGACCTTGACGAGAAAGCCCTGTTCCGACAGGCGGTGAACCAGTTTCTCCCGGCACTGATAACGATCCATGCCCGCAAAAGGACCGGCCTCCTGCGTCATTTTGCCGGCAGAATCGATGACCGTGACCCGCGGCAGATTATGACGCTTTGCCATCTCATAGTCGTTGGTGTCGTGAGATGGCGTCACCTTGACCGCACCGGTTCCGAATTCCCTGTCGACGATCTCGTCGGCAATAATGGGAATCTCGCGATTCATGACCGGCAACAGCACCTTGGCGCCGATGAGCTGGCGGTAGCGCTCGTCGGTCGGGTGTACGGCCACTGCGGTGTCACCCAGCATGGTCTCCGGCCGTGCGGTCGCAACAATCACGTGGCCCGATCGTCCGATAAGCGGATACCGGAGGTACCACAGTTTCCCGTGGGTGGCCTGGTAGGCGACTTCCAGATCGGAAATTGCCGTCTTGCAGCGCGGGCACCAGTTGACCATGTACTCGCCGCGATAGATGAGCCCTTGCTCGTACAGGCGAATGAAGGCCTCCTGCACCGCATGCGACAGGCCCTCATCCATGGTGAACCGCTCCCGGCTCCAGTCGCAGGAGACTCCCATCCGGCGCATCTGGTTGAGAATCCTGCCCCCGCTGGTCTCCTTCCATTTCCAGGCGATTTCCATGAAGCGCTCGCGCCCGAGCTCGAATCGGCTGATGTGCTGGGCTTCAAATTGTTTGTCGAGCACGTAATGTACGGCGATGCTGGCGTGATCCATGCCGGGCAGCCAGAGCGTGTTGAAGCCTGACATGCGTTTCCAGCGGATGAGCACATCGTGCAGGGTGTGCTGCAGAGCGTGTCCCATGTGCAGCGTGCCGGTTATATTCGGCGGTGGAATTACAATGGAAAAACGAGGTTTGGGGGAGGGATTCTCCGCCTTGAAGTAGCCGCGCTGCTCCCAGACGGCATACCAGCGCTGTTCAAAGAGTGCAGGATCGTATGATTTATCAAGCATTTCCCGGGCCATTACCACCTCTGCTGCCCGTCAGGCACACCTGCCTGACGCGCTTTGCGTCAATAGACAAAAGGGGAATTGTATTAGAAATCCAGGGTGGAGTCTAGTTCAGGTGGTGTTACCACTTCGGCAAAAAAATCAGCCACCAGGAACACCAAACAAGTCTGTGTTCTTCGTGGCTGCGGTTAGCTCTTATTGTTCGTGCGCAGCTCGTCGAGATATTGGCGAATCATGATTTCCGAGAGCGCCGGAACTACCTCCCAGGCGACATCACGCACGACGTTCTCGGACATGCGCTTGACCACTTCCTCGACAATCAGGCCGATCGTCTCCTCCGGCAACGGAATCGGGAGCGGCGCGGATTCCGCGGCCCTGAGCGTACCAGGAAATGGAATGGCCGGCCTGGGTGACCCGGGTGGCTGCTCCTGGCCTGGTTCCGCTGCCAGCTTTTCATCGGCTTTCGCAGGCTCGCCGCCAGCCTTTACTTCAGAAGGGGAGGAATCAAAAATATCCAGAATATGCTTTTCGCCCAGGAACGACTCGCGCGTTCGGGGGCTGATCAGGCCTGCGAGTTGAGTTTCGATACCGCCCCGGCTTGCCGCAGCGCTTAAAGCCGGCGCTTCGGACACGGGAGTCGACGCCATGTCTTCAACCTTGGTTTCCTGCCTGGCAACCAGATCATGGATCAGTTTGATGAGTTCGGAAGTGTCGAAGGGTTTGGTGAGGTGGGCGTCACATCGGACGCGGGATGCTTCTTCCTCGTCAAATGGCTCGAATGTGCCTACGAGCAGCACGACCGGCGTATGCGCAAGTTCCGGGTCCGATTTGATACTGTCGCAAACCTCGTAGCCGTTCCTGCCCGGCATGAAAACATCGGCGAGCACGATATCGGGTTTGCCGGTGCGCGCTTTCTCCAAAGCGGCATTTCCGTTCGTGACTGCCTCGATCTGCACATCCTCGTCCGCGAACGTCAGGCTGACCACCTTATGAATGGTGATACTGTCATCGGCTAGCAGGAGTTTTGTGCCCATAGAGGTCTCAGCCAGGCTGATCGGACTTCTTTTTTTTCTTGTCGTCTACCTTTTTTGTGCTCTTTTGATCATTCTTCTTATCGGTCTTAGCCGGAGTGGCGTTAGGTTTTGCCACGGCTTTCCCATCGGCACCTTTTTCGATCGTGCCGGTGATCACCACATCGCCCGGCTTGGCCCCCGCCTTGGCAGCCGTAGCTGCAGCCTCGGCTGCTGCTTTGGTGGATGCCACGACTCTCTTGGCTTCTTCAAAACGGTCCGGCGGGCCTTTGAAACCGATCGCCATGGCAAAGTCGATCAGAGGCCTGAGGGGAGAGAATGGCACCGGAGCCTTCACGAGCGCCTGGTTCTGCGCAGCCAGCTGGGGATCCACGGTCGGAACAGGCTTGCCAAGCTTTTCGAGCTCCGACTTCGCCTCGGAGGAATACTTGCTGAAAGGATACCCTGCCACAACACGACCCAGGTATTTGACGGCTTCGTCGGTATTTTCCGTCTTTAGCAACGACTGGGCATACTTGAAATCCACCTCATCCATTTTCGCGAAACGCGGGTATTTTTCAGTAATTTCCTTGTAACGGGATGAGGCTCCGAGGAAATTGCCTTTGCCGGCGTAGTAGTCTCCGACCCCCAGGTTTTGCAGAGCCAGTCTCTCGCGTACTTCATCCAGGTATTGTCTGACGATCGGCGTGTAATCGCTGTTGGGAAAAAGCGCCAAGAACTTCAGGATCTCGGCTTCGGCGCGCACGGTTTCTTTTTGATCACGGTCAGGCTCACGCATCTGCTTCATGAGAATGGCGACAATTTTGAGCTGGGCTTCCTGGGACCTTGGATTCGTCGGGAAAAAGATGATGAAGTTTCTGTACTGATCCTCCGCCATGAGCAGGTTTTCCGTCCCGCCTTCCTTGTAGTACGAATCGCCCATGGCAAAATAGGCATCGGCCTCGAGCTCGCTGCCTGGATAGGTACGGATCAGGGTCTGGAAAGCCAATCGGGCCTGGGTATATTGGCTTCTATCGAGGAACTCGTTCCCGGTTTGAAAGAGCGTCTTGTCAGGCGGCACCACGCTTTTCTGCAGCCTGGCGCCCTTCTGGCCGCCGCAAGCCGATAGCGCAGCCAGAACTAACAAAATGATTGTCCACCTGAAGTATGGTCTCATCACCTGCCTCCAAAGCCAGGGAAATTCAACATCCAATCCGTCAAATTGCATCAAAAACACCTCGGAGCCGCCTGGCGATTTCTTTCATCTCCCGCACCGCGTTTGCCGCCCCGGCCTTGGATCTGAAAATAGCTGAGCCCGCAACGATCGTATCTGCACCCGCTGCGAGAACGTCAGCCAGGTTTCCGGTGTCTATACCCCCATCGACCTCGATCCTGGCTCGATACTTATTAGACGTAATCCTTTCCCTAAGTTTCCGAATTTTTTGGAGCGCAGAGGAAATGAACTCCTGGCCGCCGAATCCCGGGTTTACGCTCATCACCAGGATGTAATCCACGTCAGGCATTATCTCTTCCAAAACGCTGATCGGCGTCGCAGGGTTGATGGCGACCCCAGCTCGAATTCCCTGATTCAGAATATGTTGTATCGTCCGATGGAGATGCGCATCGACCTCGGCATGGACCGAAATCCAATTGGCACCCGCCCGAATAAACTCGTCAACGTAGCGCGCCGGCTCCGCGATCATGAGATGCGTGTCCAACGGCAGGCTCGTGATCTTGCGAATGGACGCGACTATCGGTGGGCCGATCGTCATATTGGGGACGAAGTGCCCATCCATGATGTCGAGATGAAGCAGGTCGGCCCCTCCCTGTTCAACGCTCTCAATTTCACGCGCCAAATGAGCGAAATCGGCTGCAAGAATTGAGGGTGCGATCATCACCGGACTAGTCAATTGGCTTGCCTACCTCTCGCATCTTTCGCAGTAGCGTAACATAGCATAATTAGAGATGCAAGGCGCGTAAGTCTATGTTATATCTGCAATTTCTCCTAGATGCGTCTCATAAGAGCCGCAAAGAAACCGTCCCATAGCCGCGCACTCGGGTAGCTGCGAAAGCGGCCTTCGGAGTCGAGCCAGGTCTCCACGCCGGGAGGAAATGTCGGCTTTTCGAGACAAAACTCGGGATGGGAGTGGAGGAAGCGCTCAACGACCTGTTCGTTTTCCTCCGGTTCGGTAGCACAGGTCGAGTATAGCAATCTTCCCCCTTTTCGAACCGCCCCAGCCATAGCATCAAGGAGTTGGCCTTGTTTTTGACCTAGCGCCGCCAGCCATTCCGGCTGTATGCGCCATTTGATGTCTGGATTCCGTCTCAACGTCCCCAAACCTGAACAGGGGACATCGGCGAGAACCGCATCAAAACTCTCGCGGAACGGAATCGGCGCTCGCGCATCGGCCACCAGTACGTCCGCCCTCGAGCCCAGGCAGTCTGTAAGGACTTCCCTCATTCGCAGGGTGCGCAATTGGTCGAGATCAGAAGAAATCAGCCAACCGGAAGGCCCGCATCTCTCCATGAGGATTGCCGATTTGCCTCCAGGGGCAGCGCAGGCATCCCAGATGCGCGCGCCGTCGATGCCGCCAAGAAGATGCGGAATCAACTGCGAGGCCTCATCCTGGAAGTGCACGCCTTGGGTGTCGTTGCATTGCTTTCCGTCCCCGAGTAGATACGCCCCGGGAACCAGGTCCGATGCTTGAGCATCCGAGCGTACTCGTTCAAGTTTGCATGCCTCGCGTACCCGAAAGGCTGCCTGTGGTTGCCGGTTGAGGGAAATCGCATATTCGCAGGCACGGTCGGTGCCGAACCTCTGTTCCCACCGATCCCATAGCCAGGCCGGCAGAGAGACACGGACGCACATGGGACAATCGCGATGAAAATCGCGCGCAAGCCAAGGGCGCTGCCGTCCCAGGTTGCGCAGCACACCATTAACAAAACCTGAGCCGCGCCGGTGCAAATGCAATTTTGCAAGTTCGACGGCGTCGTGAATCAGCGCGTGATCCGGAATGCGGTTCATGCGCGACATCTGGTATAAGCTCAGGCGCAGCAGAATGCGGGCATTGTGTTCAACAGCCTCCCAGTCGCGTGCGATCACACCTTCGAGGATGTAGTCCAGCCAGCCGCGCCAGCGAAGCGTTCCATAGACGATCTCCGTCACCAGATTCCGGTCCCTTGGTTCGAGATGGCCGACGACTTCCGAGTTGAGCGCGTCGTCGCTATGCTCCTGCTTCAGTTCAATACGATGCAGCAGCTCATAGGCCGCGAGTCGTGCCGGTGCGATCAAGGGTAAATCCTATTCATGGAAACAACAGTTGGCCAGGCTTTATACGCGAGCCGTTGACGAAGTCGCGGCCTGACATGCGTTTCTTCCCCGCAGGTTGAAGCTCGAGGATCTCCAGTATGCTCCCTGATCCACATGTCAGTTTCATTCCGCGGTCCGTCATATCAAGAAACGTGCCCGGTGCCTGCACTGCCGATTGGGCGCTGTCCGGCGGGGAGCTTTGGAGAATCTGGACTCTCTGTCCTTGGCAGTCGGCATAGGCCATCGGCCATGGATTGAGGCCCCGAATCTGGTTGTGAATCGAGCGCGCATCACGATTCCAGCTGATCCGCGCCATTTCTTTGGTGACCCGCGGGGCGAACGTGGCCAGAGCATCATTCTGTGGAATCGCCTTTAAGGCTCCATTCTGGAGCCCTTCAAGCGTCGGTACCAGCAGTTCAGCTCCCACTCTAGCCAGTGCATCCGCGAGCTGCCCGCAAGTCATGGTGCTGGAAATCTCGACCTCTTTTTTCAGCAGCATGGGTCCGGTATCGAGATGCTCATCCATCAGCATGGTGGTGATGCCGGTTACCGTGTCGCCGTTGAGAATTGCCCAGGCAACGGGAGCTGCGCCCCGATAACGCGGCAGAAGGGATCCGTGCACATTGACGCATCCCATGCGCGGCAACTCCAACAACCACACGGGCAGGATCTGGCCGTAGGCGACGACGACAATAAAGTCGGGTTGGTAGGATTCCAGCAGGGGCCGGTTTTCCAGAGCTCTGATTTTTTCCGGCTGAAACACCGGGATACCGGCGCTAACAGCGAACGATTTTATGGCCGGCGGTTGGGGTCTTTGCCCGCGTCCGGCGGGGCGGTCCGGCTGCGTGAAAACGGCGCACACCTCAAACGAGCTGCGGATCAATGCCTGCAGAGATGGAACGGCAAATTCCGGCGTGCCCAGGAAGATGACACGCATGCCTCACCATTCTCCAGCTTTAGCCAGCTTCTTGATCTTATTGCGGATGAGAGTTTTCTTCAGGGAACTCAAACGGTCGATAAACAGAACGCCGTCGAGGTGATCGATCTCGTGGCTGAAACACCGGGCCAGGAGTTCACTGGCCTCGAACCGGATCTCGTCACCATGAATATTCTGCCCCTTGATTGTCAGTTTATCGGGGCGTACCACGGTGTCGGTAAACTCCGGAATGCTGAGGCATCCCTCTTCGCTCTTCTGTTCCCCTGCGCTCGAGACGATCTCCGGGTTGCAAATGACGATCAACTGCGACGGGTCCTCGCCCACGGAAAGGTCAAGTGTTGCTAAGCGAATGTTCAAACCTATTTGGGGCGCTGCCAGGCCAATTCCCGGAGCGCTGTACATCGTCTCGATCATGTTTTTGGCGATTTTCTCGAGCTCACCATTAAAGACGGTGACCGGCTTGCTCATCGTTTTCAATTCCTGCGCCCCGTATTTCAAAATTGCCAGCACCATAACCACCACATTTTATGCGACATAGCCGCCGTTGTCCATATCCCTAAAGCAACAGCAGCCACGAAGGACACGAATAACTTTTTATTTCAAAAACAAAGACAAAAGCAGCCACGAAGGACACGAATGACTTTTTGTTTTAAAAACAGAGACAAAAGCAGCCACGAAGTACACCAATGAAAAAGAGTTTTCGTGTTCTTCGTGGTTGCTTTTGCCTTTAAAAACTGTTCAGAAGTTTCTGATAGTTTGCGAAATTGACCTCGAGTTCTGCGATGGAATCGGCGCCAAATTTTTCGAGGAAGGCCTGGGCCAGGACCATGCTCAGCATGGCCTCGGCGACAACTCCGGCGGCAGGCACGACACAAGTGTCGCTGCGTTCAAAGGCAGCGACAGCCTCTTTCTTGCTGACCAGATCGACCGACATCAGAGACTTGCGCAAAGTCGGGATGGGCTTGATGAAAATGCGCGTGCGCAGGTCCGCTCCGTTGGTAATGCCGGCCTCGAGTCCACCCGCATTATTCGTCTTGTGGAAAAAACGGCGGGAAGCCGCATCATAAAAGATCTCATCATGCACGTGAGATCCGGAGCGCTGTGCGACAGCCACTCCGTCGCCTATCTCAACAGCCTTGACCGCAGGGATGCTCATCAAAGCCTGGGCCAGCCGGCCATCGAGCTTTTGGTCCCATTGGATATGCGATCCAAGGCCCGGCGGGACAGGAGAAGCAACGACTTCGGCGATCCCTCCCAGCGTGTCTCCTTCTTTCGCCGCCCTCTCGATCCGTTGGATCATTTCCTTCTCGGTATCCGGGTGCGCGCAGCGGAGCGGTGATTCAGGGCTGATCGCGAGGATCGCTTCAAGGCTCAAGTTTTCACCTTCAGCAGGCACGCGAGCGCTGCTTACGGCCAGGACATGGCTGCCGACGCGGATGCCAAAATGTAGCAATAAGAGTCTGCAGAAGGACCCGCCCGCGACGCGCGCGGCAGTCTCACGCGCGCTGGCGCGTTCGAGAACGTCTCTGACATCGTGGATGTGGTGCTTCAGGGCGCCCGCAAGATCGACGTGCCCAGGCCTGGGGCGCGTGACCGAGCGGATCTCGGCACCTTCAGGGACAGCTTCCGTGGACATCGAGATTTGCCAGTTTTCCCAATCCTTGTTTTCAAGAATGAAGGAAATCGGGCTGCCCAGCGTCTTGCCGTGCCGGACGCCCGAAGTGATTTCGATGCGATCCGTCTCGATCTTCATGCGGCGGCCGCGACCGAAGCCGAGTTGGCGGCGATGCAGCTGGCCATTAATAAACTCCGTATCAATGGCCAGGCCCGACGGCAGTCCTTCGAGAATTCCTGTCAGGCACTTCCCGTGTGATTCACCGGCAGTGAGAAAACGAAGCATAAACCGACTCCTTCTCGCGAGAATGATACGAAATAATATCTTACCTCTCCAATTTTCTGTAAAATACAAAAGTCCGCTGTCCTCAGAAATTTAGAGCCGCGACCTTTGCCCTTTGTCCTTGACTTGGAGAAGCGGTGGCAAATAAACTTTCGCGAGGTTTTCATGATTAAGGCTCTAACTGCTGCGGTAGAAGCACCTTTTCGCTTCCTTACCAGAGCAATTTGGGAAATCCAATCCTACACTTTTCTGAGCAGCCGAGCCATCGCCAATCTGTTTACCCGGCCGATCTACGGGCGTGAAGTCATCCTGCAAATGGATCGGATCGGGGTTGGATCGCTGACCATTATTCTGCTGACAGGATTTTTTACCGGAGCGGTTCTCGCCATACAATCGGAGAGTGCGCTGCGCCGCTACGGCGCGGTCAGCATTACCGGGCAGCTTGTCGCGATTACGCTGGTCAGAGAATTGGGGCCGGTTCTCTCCGCGCTTATGGTCGCTGGGCGCATCGGGTCGGGCATCGCTTCTGAATTGGGATCCATGGTGGTATCGGAACAAATCAACGCCATGCGCGCGCTCGGCACCGATCCCATACGCAGGCTGGTTACGCCGCGCATGATCGCGACCATCATGCTCTTGCCGCTATTGACGATTCTCTGCAATGCCATCGGCCTATGCGGAGGCTGGATTATCGCGCGTTACAAATTACTTCTCAGCACCAGCCAATTCTGGTCGGATGCTATGAATGCGCTCCAGCCCTCTGACGTTTTAGGCACTCTTCTGAAGCCGATTGTTTTTGGATTTATCATTTCGATGACCGGCTGCTATGTCGGTTTGCGCACGTATGGAGGCACGGAAGGCGTCGGGCGCTCCACGACGCAAGCAGTGGTGAGCAGTTCAATCCTTGTGATTACGGCCGATTTCTTCCTTAACAACCTGATCATCTATCTCTCTCCTTATCTCAACGTATGATCGAGTTCCGGAACGTCTCCAAGGCTTTTGACGAAGATGTCGTCCTGAAGAGCGTAAGCTTCAAGATCGCCCGTGGGGAGACCAAGATCATCCTGGGGGCGAGCGGCTCCGGGAAATCGACGATTCTCAAATTGATCCTGGGCTTGATCCGGCCGGACGATGGACAGATCATAATCGAAGGGGAAGACATCACTCAAACGAGCGAGCGCGATCTCGTTCATGTCCGAAGAAGAATCGGCATGGTGTTCCAGGAGGGCGCGCTGTTCGATTCCCTTTCCGTGCGGGAGAACGTCGGGTACCGTTTGTTTGAGGAATCGGACATGAGCGAGCAGGAGATCGAATTGATCGTGCTCCGGTTGCTCGGCTTCGTGGGACTCGAGGAAGCGATCGACAAGATGCCTTCCGAACTGTCGGGCGGCATGAAGCGCAGAGTCGGCATCGCCCGCGCTTTGGTTGGAACGCCCAGAGTGATCCTATATGACGAGCCGACAGCCGGGCTCGATCCCATTACCAAAAGAACCATCGTGGAGTTGATGATCAAATTGCGTGACCTGGAAGGGGTAACCTCGGTCTTCGTTACCCACGACCTGCAAGCCGCCGGCAGCATAGCCGCCGAATACGCGGTTGCGGAAGAGAAAGGCAAAATCCGCTTCGTGCGCGGTGGCGCAGACTTCTGTGTAGCAAACATCCACTTCCTCATGCTGCAGGAAGGCGTGATCTGCTTCCAGGGAAGCTATGAGGAGCTGGTGGTGTCGCAAGATCCTTACGTCAAGGCGTTTATGGCTTGAGAAACCTGAAAATGAAATGCGATCGCCATTGAATTCTGGTTGACGGTCGTTAGCGAAGCTTCAGAGGCTGGGTTCGATGCCAGGGTCGATCTTCGGATTTCATTGTATGGTTTCTCCCGAACTGTAGGAGTGAACAAAGTCATGGCTAAGAGGCAGAGAGCATCCGTATCAGAAATGAAGGTGGGAATACTGGTCACTGTCGCTCTTCTTCTGCTGGCGGCTGTCATTCTTCAGCAGAGCTGGGGCATTAATTGGTTCGGCCGCACCACCAAGGCCATCACCTACCTGCCGGATGTCGGCGGGTTGAAACCGGGAGCCCCAGTGTGGCTCGCCGGGATTGAAATTGGCAAGGTCACCAAGGTCTCGATCGTCGCGCCGGCGATTTTCGCGGGGAACAAGCCTATCCTCCAGAAGATCGGAGAGATTCAAAAGCAAATCGAATCGCTGGATCCCAAAGATCGAAACCTCACCAAACTCCAGTCTGCCCTGCGTGACCGGCTTGGCGATCTGAAAAATCAGCTCAACTTTGTCGAGGTCCAATTGCAGATCCGGTCACAGTTCTTCGACCGGATCAGCCACGACTCCGCCGTCAGCATCGAATCCAAGGGGCTGATCGGGGATTCCTTCATCGACATCTCGCCGGGCACCTATGGTGCCCTGCCGCGCAAAGTGGATGACGCCTATTTGATCGAAGGCGTGCGCACTTTAGGATTTCGGGAAATTATGACCGGGGCCAACGACGTGGTGGCCAACTTCGGAGTTCTCTCCGAGCAATTCAAGAACATTGCCCTCAAAATCGATCCCGATAAGATCGGAGGCACCGTCCAGGCAACCGTCCAGGACCTCCAAAGCACCATGAAACAGGCCCAGACAACCTTTGAACATGCTACTAGCCTCGTGGATGCCCTGCACACCGGCAGTGGCACGGTCTCCAAATTGATTTCCGATCCGACCGCGTACGATCATCTCGTGTCGGCCCTGGAAAAGTTTAACAAAGTCGCGGATCAAATCCAGAGCGGTCCCGGCACGATTGCCAGGCTTATTCAGAATCCCGAGCCGTTCGACAAGCTGAATGAAGCGTTGTCCAAAGCGAATGGCGTGATCGATCGGATCGAGAAAGGCGAGGGAACACTCGGAAGGCTGTCGAAGGATCCCGCGCTCTACGACCGCGTGAGCAACGCGCTCGAGAAGTTTGCCGGCTTTGTCGACCAGATTGACAAAGGTCAGGGCACCCTGGGCAAGCTCTACAAAGATCCGTCCCTGTACGACAATCTCAATCAGAGCACAGCGGAGATCACCAAACTTATCTATGATTTAAGGCAGGATCCTAAGAAGTATCTGACGATCCGTTTCCGTTTGTTTTGACCTTGACATGATTTCCGAATCTGTCTAGCCTAGCGCCATGATCAGCGACACCATCGGCCGCGGCGGGAAGTTCATTCTGAGCCTGATCGTAGGGGGACTCGCCCGCCTGAAGATCAATCCCAACATCCTGACCTTTGCCGGCGTCGTGATCAGTTTCTGGGCCGCATGGAATTTCGGCTACGGAGAATTCGCCCGCGGCGCCCTCATTGTTATCCTCGCAGGCCTGTTCGACATGCTCGATGGCGAGGTGGCGCGATATACGCGTTCCGTTACCAGTTTCGGCGCTTTCTATGATTCGGTGATCGATCGATATTCCGATATTATCCTGCTGCAAGGCCTGATGGTGTACTACGCGCGCGAGCAAAGGCTCGGGTACGTGGTCTTGGTCGGCGTGGTGTTCATGGGCGCGATCATGACCAGCTATGTGCGCGCGCGCGCCGAGTGCCTGATCCCCAGTTGCAAAGTCGGATTCATGGAGCGGCCGGAGCGCATCGTGCTCCTGATCATTGGCGGGTTAACCAACCGGATGGAAGCAGTCCTCTGGATTCTAGCTGTGCTCGGCAACTGGACCGTGATTAACCGCATTTACTACACCTGGAAAGAACTCCCCAAACCCGTACGCCACTGATTGCGCACAAAACAAAAAGGCCCCGAAGGACACAAATAAACTCTTTTTCGTTTGTGTTCTTCGTGGCTGCTATTATTTGATTACCTGGATGTCGACGGTTTTCGGGAGTTTTTGCTCGAAGTCGGAATCGGCGACCTTGGGGTTCAGTTTTTCGTTGGCGAATTTGTTGAGCAGGTAGTCGCCGTTGGGTTCCTGGAGTTTTTGCTGAACCGGGAGGTTGTTGGCAGCCTTGATCCACAGGGTGATCGAGGTAAGAAATGCTGCCGTGGCGCTGCTCTTGGGCTTGAGCACCAGAATGGAGCAAGGTGCGCCTTCGAGCTTTTCCTCGCCCTGGTATTCAATATTGAAGGTCTCGCGCAATTTGGCCGGCGACTGGCCGATGCCGAGAGCGAGAAACTCCGCCTTGTCTTTGTTTTTGCCCAGATTGACGATACTGGCCTGGTTGATGGACGGCTGATAGACCGTGGCTGTGCCGCCCTTGATCGTCAGGATCTTGCGTCCCGGTGCCTTGAACTCCTGCCTGAGCAGAGCCGAACCGTCCTTGGCGCGCGCATAAAGAAAAATGCCGCTCTCGGGATTCTCAAACTCTTTGAGCACCGAGATATACTTTCGTTGGGTAAAGTCCGCCGAAAAGCTCTGGAAGCCCCTACCCAATGCTTCCATCTTTACCAGGAGCCGGTCCAAAGCCGCCTGAGAATTCTTAGCCTGCGAACAGGAGACTCCTCGGGATCCTGCAACCGAAATCCACATCATGCCGATTCCGAGAATCAAGCACCTAACAGTTCGCATCTGAATCACCATAATCTGATCGGCGCCGTCCGCCGAGGTTCCCAACCTTCCGCATCTAAATTACCCTCCCGGCTACTATATCGCGCCGCTTCGCGGCGATTTTTGACCTCACCCGTCGTCATTGGAATGGCGTGCCGAGGCTTTGAGATTGCCTCGACCCCAGGCGACTCCTGGCAGTTGGGGCCCGCTGCGCGAGTCTATTGATGTTGTGATGGATGGGTCTGAACCGGGCGGCTGGTCTGGATATGGTTCGTCTGGGCGGTGTCCTGCCTCCTGGCAGTGAAACAGCTTTTGGGGATAAAAAAGATGAAGGCAAGGATCAGTGCGCAGATGATGTCATACTGGAGTGTGCCGCGCTCGTAAGTCCAGATCAGGATGTTCCGGAACGTGCCGCCGGTTTTTGCCATCGGTTTCCAACCCCCAACCTAGAGAAGCCCTTCCAGTTCAGGTTCGTAGGCCAGATGAGAATGATGATCGAAAATCTGCCCGTCGCGCATCTCGACGATCCGGCCTGCGACGGACGCGGCTTCCGAATCGTGGGTAATCATCACGATGGTTTGACTCAGTTCCTCATTCAGCTTTTGCAGAATCCGCAACACCTGTTGCGCATTGCGCGAGTCGAGACTTCCGGTCGGCTCGTCCGCCAGGATGATGGCGGGATGATTGATCAATGCGCGTGCAATGGCTACCCGCTGCTGTTCTCCGCCGGACAGTTCGGAAGGCCGGAACATGATCTTGTCGCTCAGGCCGAGCATGGCGACGATCTCTTCGCTGTTATAGGGGTGCGCGTGCCCATTGCCGTGGATCTTCTTGGCAAGTTCAATGTTGCCCCGGGCCGTAAGCGTGGGCAGCAGATTGAAGCGCTGGAAGATGTACCCCACTTTGCGGCGGCGCACCTCCGTGCGCTCCGGATCGCTGAGCTGGCCGAGGTCGATACCGTCGATCCAAATCTGGCCCCTGGTCGGCGCCATCAGCCCGCCGAGCAGGTGAAGGAGCGTGGATTTGCCGCATCCCGAGGGCCCCATGATGGCGACAAACTCACCGGCCTGGACCGTGAGATCCACGTTCAGCAGCGCGGGCACCTCGACCTTGCCCGACTGGTAAATCTTCGTAAGGTCGACGGTCTGAATGATGAATTCCGCAGGGAGATCAGCCGACTCGCGTTTATTCATAAGTCAATGCCCTGACAGGATCCATCTTAGCAGCCTTGTATGCAGGGTAAAGTGCTCCCAATGCTCCCCCTAAAAGGCCCAATACGCAAGCTGTCAACACTTCCGTAAACGACATGGACACCTGCAATGTCGGGAACGCGCTTGTGATTGCCTTACGGGCTATCTCACTGATACCAATGCCGAACAAAACGCCCAGAACAGAGATTATAACAGTTTCCTTGAGGATCATGCCAACGATAAAACTGCGGGAAGCTCCTAAAGATTTAAGAATGCCAATTTCGCGCGTGCGCTCAAAAATCGTGGTGTACATGGCCACCAGGATAACCATGAAACTGAGCAGCATCGAAACGATAATCACCGTGAACTGGAATTCTTTCATCCCGGGCATCTTGGTGTCGGCCAACAGCATGGTCTCGTCGCGAGTGCTGCGCAGTCTGTACCCGGGAAGCGCCTCGTTCAAATTCGATTCCAACTTGGCAAGGTCCGTGCCGGGGTCCGCCTTGATGAACATGAACGTTACTTTACCATCCGTTTCGTTGAGAGCCTGCAGAGTTTTCAACGGCACAAACAGGCGCACTACGGCACCGGGCTTGCAGATGCCGCTGATCGTGAATGGATGATTGAGAACCTTCAGGGGCATGCCCGGCTGCAGCTTGTGCAGCTTGGCATACAACTCGTCGACGATAACTTCGTCGCCGGTCAGCGAATTGCGGCCGGAAGTGATCTGAAGCCGGCCGGGGAACGCATCGTAGCTAGCCAGATCGATGCCAAAGACAAGGCCGAAATCGGCGGAACTGAAGTTGGCCAGAATCGGAGTAACCGCGCCCACACCCGGAATCTCTCTTACCTTTTGTTCCAGCTTGCCGGGAAGAGTGGCGCTGCTCAGGGCATAAAACACGGAGGCGCCGGTTTGCTGAAGCATGAAGTCTGCTCCCACGCCAATGGTGCGACTCAGATATTCATTGAGCGTGCCGGAAACGATGCCGCCAATGATCAGCATCAGGATCACGCCGATGGCGACCGCGAGCACGCTGATAAACGTCCGCGTCGGGCGCGAACGCATATTGGCTGTCACCATGCTTTCCATCACCACTCTAATTTGCTCCTTTGAATTCCCGGTTTCCGTCGCCCTTCTCCTTCAATATGATCCGCCTTGCCTCCGGCGGCGGGTTCAGGACAAAAGCCGAATCTTCCAGGGTCGGGTTGACACGCCAATTGTTGAAATGAAGATCGAGAGAGTATCCATCCAGGGGCCGTTCGATTGCGATCGCACGAGGCAGAACCACGCCATCGAATGTGCCGGGATCGGAATAGCGCACGATGCCCGCGATCTGGCCGTCGTCGGTGAAGGATTCCTCCTTCGCCAACACCATTTGAGATCTCTCGATCCACAGCCGGCGCAATACTTTCAGCTCCGGCGTACCCGTTTCCAGATAGAGAGTCAGAACGTAGTATTTGGCTTCGGCGTCCTGCTCTTCCGTTTTTGTTATGCGTACATCCGGCAAGACGAGCGACACCGGATGCGGCATAATCGCATCGAAAATGTGAACGGGCCGGGCGGTAAAGGCAAGGGCCTGCCCGTTTTCGTCCAACTCGAATCCCTTGGCGCTATTGCGGCCGACGTAGAGCTTGTTGTCTCGCGGGCTCCAGAGCTCGAACTGGTCACCTTTCGAGAGAAGCTCGACGGCAGTTGTTTTGGTGAGTGGTACCTGGACGTTCAACCGCATGTCATCGGGACGCCGCAGCAACAGGTACCCTGGCGCGCTGTGATAAACCTGCGCCTTGCCGCTCTCCAACTTGGCTACCGTAAGACTTACTTTAACCGAGCTGGAAGACAGGGAGGTGATTCTATCGCGATTCCCCTGCAGCAATGCAAGCAATTCCTGCAGTGTGGCAGATTTGGCAGCGGCGATTTTGGCAGGTACCGGCACTCTCACTTCAGTTTTAACGCCGCACGCGGAAGCCGTCAGCCATAGTGCGATCGCCGACGCAATCGCGTATCGCCCCTTCTGATGGGATCCGCAACCAAGCATAACTCCAAATTTTACCATCTCTTCGCCAGGAACGCCGATAAATCTAGCAGCCCCCCGCCGGCTTGTCAACGCTTACAACCAAAAGCGAAACAGCCACGAAAAGCACAAATTTTGAATTAGTGCTCTTTGTGGCTGGGTTTTGCACCCAACGAATCGTAGGCATTCTCTAAAGGCATTTCTGATCATCCGCAAATTGACTCTACCGAGAGGAGTGAGTACAATGCGGTCGCCTTGGCAAAGCGCGATAAGAAATCCGGAATTTTGAGACTCGAATCCGCGGATAGCAGACATGCCGCAGAGCACCCGTCTGCCCTGCCCCAACCAGCAAAATCCCCGGCAACACTGGGCGCAGACCTGAAGGCCGCACGGACCGAAAAAAACATCACGCTCAAGCAGGTATCCGAGGACACGCGCATAAGCCTGCGCCACTTCCAGAGCCTGGAAGATGGCCGCTACAGCGATTTGCCGGGCGGAATGTACAATCGCGCCTTTCTGCGCAGCTATTGCGTGTATCTCGGGCTGGAACCGGCGGATTTCCTGGTACGATACGAGGCAGAGTCGGCGCCCCACAGCGAAAAGGCGGTCAAAAGCAAGCCGCGCAGCCAGCCGATTGTGGCGCAGCCCAGGAAGGTTCCGCAGCTCCTGATCTGGAGCCTTATGTTGCTGGCTTCCATCGCCGGCTTGTACTTCAGCCGCGGCTGGATAGCCCAGGTCTTTTCTCCCTACTTTTCGCATCGGCCGACCTCGCACATTCCTATTTCAGCCCCAACTCCGGCCCCGGCACCCAGCCAGGCAAAGGTGGCTCAGACTACCCCACCGACAACACCTGCTGCCAATCCAGTGGACCAGCCTCCAGTAACAGCAGCAACATCAGGAACCACGACCCAGGTTCATGCCGAACCGCCCCCCGGTACGATCCGGCTCAGTTTCGAGGTGGTCGATCCTTGTTGGATGTCGCTCACGAGCGATGGCACGCGCGTCTATTCCGACACTCTTCACCGGGGGAACACACCGTTTTTTGACGCCAAGGAACAATTTGAGATGGTTTTGGGAAATGCAGGCGGCATCAAACTCAAGATCAACGGAAAAGCCGCCAAGCCTCTGGGCGTGCCGGGTGCCGTGATTAAGCTGCTGATCAATGCCGCCAACATCCCCGAATTGCTGGAAAAAATGATCAAATGAATGTAGGCACCGAGTCGTCTTAAATCTTGCTGAACATGACGAATGACAAGATACTGAATAGCTTTTTCGAGGGGAATCCTCCCAGGAATGTGCGTTTGCTGGCAGCCGGCGGCCTTCTCCCGCTGCCGCCTGATGACATGCTTTGCCTGCTGGTGCGGCTTGCACGCGATCCCGATGAAGAAGTGGCGCAAAAATCTGCAGCCACATTGAAGGGCATGTCCGAGTTGGACATTGTTACCCAATTGAAGTCGCCGCAGTGCAGCCCGGCGGTGCTCGACCATTTCGCCATCTCCGATTCTGCCACGGTGCAGGAAGCGATCATCCTGAATCAGGAATCCAGTGGGAGTATAATCGCCAAGCTGGCTTCCCATGTTGCCGCCCCCCTGCTGGAAACCATCCTATACAACCGCATGCGGCTTCTGGACTTCCCAGAGATCCTCCAGGAAATCAAAAACAACCCGGCCGCGGCCCCGCAAATCCTTGGCCAGGTGCAGGAGATTGAAACCGAGTTCTTTGGGAGCAAACAGCGTTCCTACACTGCTGTAACCACCGAGGAGGCCTCGCCGGTTTCCGAAGAGATGCTCGAACTCGAGGGTGAATTGACGCTGGAAGAGCTTGCCCTCGAAGGCTTGCCCGTCGATCCCCAGGAACGGGAGGTTGCAATCCTCCGGCGCATCTCGACCATGACCATCCGCCAAAAAATGCAGTTGGCCCTGATGGGTAGCCGCGAAGCGCGGACGGTTCTGGTCAAAGACACGAACAAAGAAATCACACGCTGTGTCATGCAGAGCCCTAAGCTCACGCTTAACGAGGTGGAGTCTTTTGCCGCCATGCGCCAGATCTCCGAGGACGTCCTGCGCCAGATCGGGAACAGCAGGACATGGACCAAAAGCTATACCGTCATGCACAATCTTGCGCGCAATCCCAGGACCCCGCTCATGATCTCGCAGAGGTTGTTGTTGCGTTTGCTCCCCAAAGATCTGATGATGTTGTCGCGCGATCGCGGCGTACCGGAGGGGGTCAGGACAGGCGCCGATCGATTGGTGAAGCAGCGAGCCGCGCACAATAAATAGAATTGAGGATGACCACGATGAAGGATCCCGCTTCTGGCACGCAGATGTCTCTGCCGGGAGGGCTCGGACACAGGCTGTCTTCTTCGAAGAGGCAAAAAGGCACGCGTAGAATTCCACACACGGAGATACTCACGGCCCTGCAGGATCCGGCCCTGGGCATCGCAAATCTCGTCGATACGTATCAGCGATTCGTGCTCCCGATCCAGACACGCAACATTCATCTCCTGGGCCGCAAATCCCCGGCCCGGATCATCGAGACGCTGCTGGGATACGAAGTCAAGGCTTCCTATAAGCGAATTCACTGCCCCGACATGGTCACGGCGCGCTATGTAAAGTTATTTACCGAACTCGGCTGCCACAGCATCCGGCTGCCCTACGATCCTACGGTGACGGCAAACCTGATCCCCCAGTTCGAGCACTCGGTCGCAAAGATCCTCAGCGGCGTGCGCGATATCTACCCCAAAGACCGCCCGCTCCAGCGCTACGTGGTCGAGAACATTTTCCGCATCCTAAGGGATCAATTAAGGCAAGGCAGCTAAAAGCAAGAGCAGCCACGAAGGACACGAATAACTTTTTATTTTAAAAACAAAGGCGAAGGCAGTCACGAAGGGCACAAATGAAAAATATATTTTCGTGTCCTTCGTGGCTGCCTTTGCTTTTAGCTTTTTCCCGGTATCAGGCCTCGCTAACAAAAAAGCAGCCACTAAGTACATGAATGAAAAAAGAGTATTCGTGTCCTTCGTGGCTGCTCTTGCTTTTAGTTCTTTTCAGGGACCAGATCCTTGCGGACTACCTCGA
This sequence comes from Acidobacteriota bacterium, assembly GCA_041501225.1. GTDB lineage: Bacteria > Acidobacteriota > UBA6911 > UBA6911 > UBA6911 > JAFNAG01. Next base: position 9,415 of record JBGQNR010000010.1, on the reverse strand, counting down.
GGTCCTGTTCGCGCATGATCAGGCGTACGATTCGTCCCTTCATGTCGGTCGCGAAATTCCCGGTCCGTACGCCGACGAACTCGATCTTGAAGTTTCGTACCGGGATGACTCCCTGCGCATATTCGAGCTTGGAGTCGCCGAGCCAGGTAACGGCTAGCGGTATTACGGTTCCGATTACAGGGATAAAATTGCTGAACGTCTGGCGGCCGCCTTTCTTGAAATCATAAAGGCGCGCGAACTCATCGTACTGGTGAAAGACATTGACATCCAGGATCACCGTTCCAGGTTGCATTGGCAAACTGGTTTCGCTGACGTTGCCGGCACGGCTCAGGACGCGGTTGATCTTCCCGCCCTTGATCGTGACGTCGTAGTAATCCTTCCAACTCCCCGACAGATACTTGTAGGAATAGCTCATCAGGATCGGCGTGTTTTTGGCGAACACGGAAGTGGTTTCGAACGCCAGCCGATTGGTCGACGTCGGGTCCCTTACCAGCAATTCGTGCTGCGAGCTCACCACCCGGTTACCGTCCTTATCCAAGCGTTCGCTGACGCTTTCTGTCCCTGCCGGATTACCGTGGATAAAGATCGCGTAGGTTTGCGTGTACAAGGGCGGCGCCTCCGACTGGGGCCAGGGGCCTACAGCAACCATCAGGTACAAGAGCCATGAGGTCATTTCTTCTCCCGACTGCTGCGAATCATCATGCTGGCAGGGACGCGCACCAGGGCGCCTGGCGCCGGCACCGGGCCGCCCTCGGCGATGTTCTCGCGCACGTACTGAAGCATCTCTTCCATTTCCTTACGCATTCTCTCCATTTTCTCGCGCATATCAAGAATGACATCGACGCCAGCGAGATTGACTCCCAAGTCGCGAGTAAGGCTGAGGATCGTTTCCAGACGCTTCAGATCCGCATCGGTATAGAGCCGCGTATTGCCGTCACTGCGCGACGGTGTCAGCAGCCCAAGACGCTCATACAAGCGCAGCGTCTGCGGATGAACCTCATAAGTCTCCGCCACCATGCTGATCATGTAACCCGCCTTCTTACGCGCGCTCACCGAGATCTCTCCAATGAAACAGGAAAAACAAATCCTCAACGCATAGGCCGCAGAGGCATTCGTTCAGCGGTCATCGATCTCTGCGCTCTCTGCGCTGAGACTTTAGAAGCCGCCTATGCCGGCTTCACCATGTTCGCCCGGGGGTCCTCAGGATTGAGCCGCGCCAGTTCCCGCAGGATCTCCTTGGAGCGTTCATCCGCTACCCGGGGTACGACGACACGGACCTCCACAATTTGATTGCCGGTACCTTCTCCCCGCAATGATGGCACTCCTTTGGCGTGCAACCGGAACTTCTGCCCACTCTGGGTACCCGGCGGAATCCGCAGCAGCGACTTCCCCGAAAGCCCCGGCACTTCGATTTTGGTTCCAAGCGCCGCCTCGGTCACCGTGATGGGAACGGTGATCAGCACATCATTTCCTTCGCGGCGAAAATACTCATGGGGCCGCACGGTAATGATCAGATACAGATCTCCCGGCGGCCCTCCGTTCCTTCCCACCGAACCCTTGCCGGGAACGCGCATCCTGTAGCCGGTGTCCACACCCGCAGGAATCCTGACCGTGATTGTGTCGCGTCCCGCGATCCGACCGGATCCGCCGCAATGGGTGCAGCGCCCGCCGACCTTGCCGGTACCATTGCAGGTGCGGCACGGCGAGGAAAATCGCATGATCCCGTGGGAGCGCGACTCCTGGCCGCTTCCTTGGCAGGTGGGGCAAACAATTTGCGATCGCGAGCCATCCAGGCCGGAGCCTCCGCATACCGGACAAGGGTCAGCGCGGCTGATCGCCAGACGAGTCTCGAGGCCCCGGATCGATTCGTCGAACGATATGTTCAGGTGATGCTCGAGATCTTCCCCTTTTTCCGGCTGCGGCTCACGTGTCGCGCGGGAGGGGCCGCCGCTGCCGAAAATATCGGAAAAGATGTCGCGGAAACTGCTCTGCCCGCCGGGCCCCGATTCCCTGCCCGAGAAATCAAAATCCCACGCCGGCCCTTCGCCCGAGCTGCGAAATCCCCCGCTGCCCGGTTGTTCTTTGATGTTTTCCGAGTAAAAACCGAATTGATCGTAGATGGGGCGCTTCTTCGGATCACTTAGCACGTCGTAGGCTTCCTGAATCTTTTTGAAGCGTTCTTCGGCAACCTTGTCGCCGGGATTCACATCGGGGTGGGTTTTGCGCGCCAGGCGGCGATACGCTTTTTTGATGTCCGATTCCTTGGCGTTTCGTGCCACGCCCAGAATCGAGTAGAAATTGTCCTTCGCCATATCCTATCCGCGGCCCAAGCGCTCGGATTGAATGGTAATGCTCTTGGATTTAGCGGACTTGCTCAACTCCACATGCAGGACCCCGTTCTTGAGGGTCGCATGAATTCTGGCATCCTCGTCCATCGCTTCAGGCAGCAGGAACGTGCGGTGGAAACGGCCGCGGATGCCCTGCAGCCGGTGATAATTCTCTTCGCAGCAATAGGTGTCGACTTTGCGTTCGCCCCAGATGGAAAGCTCAGCGCCACGCACTTCCACGTGAACATCGGCGCGATCCACACCGGGCAATTCCGCATTCAACACATAGCAATCCTGGGTTTCGTATAGATCCACCGGGGGAACCAAGGGGAGTGCGCCTTCCGCGGTCTGGTCCCCTTCAGTAAGAAATGAGTCGTGCAAAATCACCAAACCCGGCAAATTCCTCTTGGATTTCGTCACATCCCCCTCCAGGACCTTTAGCCACGAAGAACACTAAAATATAAAATTTTGTGTCCTTCGTGGCTGCTTTTGCTTTTTGTTGTCATCCACATCGACGTATTCAGCGTCGCTGAGATCTTCCGCCACAAAGAACACCAAACCAAAAAGTTTCGTGTTCTTCGTGGCTGCTTTTGCTCTTACTTTTTGTTGTCATCCATGTCGACGTATTCGGCGTCGATGACTTCGTCGTCCTTCTTTTTGCCCGTGTCGGTCTTCGGACCCGAGCCGGCAGCGTCCGCGCCGGGAGGCGGCGCCTGGGTGGTTTTCTGGTACATGGCTTCCGCCAACTTGTGCGACGCCTTGGTCAGCTCATCGAAGGCGGCGTTCAACTCGCTCGTCTCCTTCGACTGCTCCAGGACGGATTTCGCCCGCGACAGCTCCGCGTCCAGGGATGAGGCCTCGCCCTCCAAGATCTTGTCCCGGTTTTCTTTGAGAATCTTCTCGGTGCTATAGATCATGCCATCGAGCTTGTTGCGCGCCTCGATCGCCTCGCGGTTTTTCTGATCCTCGGCAGCATGCGATTCGGCATCGCCCGTCATTTTTGAGATTTCGTCTTTGCTGAGACCGCTTGATGCAGTGATCGTAATCTTCTGCTCCTTATGGGTCCCGAGATCCTTGGCGGAGACGCTCACAATCCCGTTGGCATCGATGTCGAAGGCCACCTCGATCTGGGGCACCCCGCGCGGCGCCGCCGGAATCCCGACCAGGTGGAATTTGCCCAGCGTGCGGTTGTCACGGGCCATGGCGCGCTCGCCCTGAAGCACATGGATTTCGACCGAGGTCTGGCTGTCGGCCGCCGTCGAAAAGATCTCGGACTTGCGCGTAGGAATCGTGGTGTTGCGCTCGATCAACTTGGTGGAGACACCGCCCAGGGTCTCAATGCCCAGCGAGAGTGGAGTCACATCCAATAACAGAAGGTCCTTGACCTCGCCTCCCAGCACGCCCGCCTGGACCGCTGCGCCCACGGCCACGACCTCGTCCGGGTTGACCCCCTTGTGAGGTTCCTTGCCGAAGAACTCGCGGACAATCTGTTGTACTCGCGGGATGCGCGTGGAGCCGCCGACCAGCACCACTTCGTCGATCGCATCAGGTTTTATGCCCGCGTCCGCCAGAGCCTGCTTGGTCGGCGGAACGGCCCGCTGCAGAATGTCTTCCACCATCTGCTCGAACTTCGCGCGCGTCAGCTTCATGTTCAGGTGCTTGGGCCCACTGGCGTCGGCGGTGACGAAGGGGAGATTAACTTCCGTTTCCATCACCGTGGAAAGTTCCATTTTGGCTTTTTCCGAGGCCTCGCGCAGGCGCTGCAGTGCCATCTTGTCCTTGGATAGATCGATGCCCTGTTCACGCTTGAAGTCGTTGATGATCCAATCCATCAGGCGCTGGTCGATGTTGTCGCCGCCCAGATGGGTGTCGCCGTTTGTGGACTTGACCTCGACCACGCCTTCGCCGACTTCGAGGATCGAGATGTCGAAGGTGCCGCCGCCGAAATCGAATACGGCAATGGTTTCGTCTTTCTTCTTGTCCAGGCCGTACGCAAGCGCGGCTGCCGTCGGCTCGTTGACAATACGGACCACATCCAGCCCGGCGATTTTGCCTGCATCCTTGGTCGCCTGGCGCTGGCTGTCGTTGAAGTACGCCGGCACGGTGATGACGGCCTTTTCCACCTTTTCGCCCAAGTATTCTTCAGCGGCAGAGCGCATCTTCTGCAGAATCATCGCCGAGATCTCAGGTGGGGCGTAGGCGCGATCGCCCATGTTCACGTTGGCATCGCCGTTGGACGCCTCTATCACCTTGTACGGGACGAGCTTGATCTCCTCCTGCACCTCGCCGAATTTCCGCCCCATGAATCTCTTGATCGAGAAGATCGTGTTTTCCGGATTGGTGATCGCCTGGCGCTTGGCAAGCTGGCCTACAAATCGCTCACCACCCTTGCCAACGGCCGCAACGGACGGCGTGAGCCGGCTCCCTTCCGGATTTGTGATCACCTTGGGCTCGCCCCCCTCCATGACTGCAACCACCGAGTTGGTGGTGCCCAGGTCAATTCCAATGATTTTGCTCATTTAGCTTCGCCTCCTTAACCTTTCGTTCCTCATCCCGTATTCCGTGTACCTTCAGCAATCAGTGCCGCGCCATTAGCGCCTTCTTTATATAAAATGTGAGTCAAACATTGTCAATGTTCTAAAATCAAAAGCTGCCACGAATCGCTTGACGCGGCATATTGGCATCCAAAAACCTCAACGCAGAGGTTACAGAGGGAGCAGAGAGCGCAGAGACCTTTTATTTTCCAAATAATCTGCGACCTCTGCGTTGATCTTTTGCTTTTCTTTGCCCTACGGCAATACTATGTCCGTAAGTAGTACCAAAAATCTTAGGAAACTAATTGCCGTAAAAGTACTTATCGACGTGGGTACGGACTTGGCGGGCGGTGCGATGCCAGTCGGCGATGAAGGGCTTTCGGGCTTCTCCGTGATATCCCAGGCTGCGCGCGAGGCGCTCGATGACCGCGGACTCGCGGGAAACTTCCCGAGATGTCCATTCCTCGATGAGTTGGTAGTGGTTCTCGACGCGGCGCTGAAATTGTAGTGCCGCCAGCAAATCCGCGGCGGCTTGATCGGGCAGGATGCCTGCATCTCGAAGCGCATGAAGGGCATCGAAGGTATTCGGAGCACGAATTCCGGGATGATCTTTACCGTGCAGAGCCTGGAGTAGCTGTACCAGGAATTCGAGGTCCGCGATTCCCCCGGCGCCGAACTTGAAGTCGAGGTATATGCGGCTTTCCTTATTGATCTCGGTTTCAATCCTGCGCTTGAGATGCCGGACTTCACCAATGGCTTCCCCATCCCAACGGAAGCCGTATACGACCTCATCCAGAACCTGGGCCCATCTACACTCGACCTGCGCCGAACAAGGGTGATCCTCCGCAGGTAGGCCCCGGCCGCCGGCCGGGGCTTCCACCTCTTTATTGTCCTGGGCGCTGTCCGCCGGGCGGTGCCCTGCTGCGCAGAGGGTCCGGGACCGCACGAGGGCCAGGCGTTCCCACGGTTGCATATAGCGGCGCGCGTGCTCGAGAAAGCTCGACCACGACCTCGCGAGTAATCCGCTCGTCCCCTCGGGTCGAAGCCGCAGATCGATTTTATAGGCTACGCCTTCCGCAGTGACTCCCGACAGGAAATCGAGCAGGTTCTCCGCGCGCTCGTCCTGCGCGAGCTGCGCATTCGCGCCCTCAACCGGATCGTCGTAGAGGAACATCAGATCGAGATCCGACGAATAATGCATCTGCCGGCTGCCGAGCTTGCCCAGGGCAACCATCCACAGCTGTGAATTTGGCCCCTCCGGCCCCCCTGCGCCCAGGATCTGCCTCGCAGAGGCGTGCAGGCAAGCTTCGGCCAAGTCGCTCAATTCCCTGCTGATCTCCATCGGTCCGGCCAGCTCAGCCAAATCCCGATACGCAATCCGGATCATTTCCCGCTGCCGATATCTGCGGAGCGCCAAACTTGCGCTGCCGCCCGGTGCGCCTTTTAACCGGTCCTCGATTTCCGCGAGCATCTCGGAACAAGCTCGTCCCTCGTGCAGATGAATGCCGCGCGCCAGACTGTCGAAGTACTCGGGGTGCCGAGTCAACACCTGGTGCCCGAGATTGCTCAGCGCGAGCAGGTTGGCGATCCGGGCCAGATGAGGACGTCGAGATGCCAGCGCGCGCAGAAAAGAAACGCGGTTGCCGCTGGCGGCAGCAAAACTCTCGAGGTGATGCAGCGCCTGATCGGGGTCGTAGGATGCGCGCAGCACTTCGAGCATGGGGAAGACGATCTCCAGGAAAGCCCTGCGCTCGCCGGGAGGCAGCAACCGGCCCGCAGGCCCGAGTGCCATCAGCCGGATATTCTGCCAAGCTTTGTCGACATCCTTAAAGCCGTAATTGTCGAGGATCTCACGCACGCGTTCCTTGGGCGTGCGTTCGCTCAACAGCTGGGCAAACTCCTCTTCCCTTTCGCGCGGCCGCAGCTGGCCAGGCGTGAGATAGATTCTCTCCAGGATCGAACGCACACCGGACCGATAACTGCGCAATGTGGCCAGGAAAGCGTCAACTTCAGGATGCTCGATCGAACCAAAGCCCAAGCCCCCTGCCAGGAGTTCTAAGTCTCCGCGCTGATCCGGGATCAAAGCCTGAGGAGTGAGCATGCGCAACTGCAGTCTGTGCTCCACTGTGCGCAGAAACATATAGGCCAGGGAAAGCTGTTCCTCCTCGCCCTCAAGCAGCGCCTTGATTCGACCCAGCTGCATCAATGCCTGCAGGGTCGAAGGGACTCGAACCGCCTGATGCAGGCTCCCCGCCGTCAATTGCAGATATTGGACATAAAACTCGATGTCCCGTATGCCCCCCGGTCCCTGCTTAATATGGATGCGGTCTCCAGCGCGCGCATACTCCTTCTCTGAGCGATGCTTGACCTGTTTGATCTCCTCCAGCGACGAGTCGTCCATCTGGCGTGCGAATACAAAGTTGCTCACAAACTGCTCGAAGCGCCGGGCGAGGTCTTCATCACCGCATACCGGCCGAGCCTTGATCAGCGCCTGCCGCTCCCACGCCTCTCCCCAGGATTCGTAGTAGTTTTCCAGGCTGTCCATGGTCGGCACGAGCGGACCGGTTCCGCCGTGCGGCCTCAGACGCATATCCACCCGGTAGAGAAATCCCTCCGGCCCCGGATGCCCTAGGAGATGAACCAGGCGCTCGCCGAGACGGGTGAAAAAGCGCGTTTCCTGTTCATCGTCGGAGGCGCGCCGGCAAAAAACCAGGTCCACATCGGAACTGTAGTTAAGTTCCCGTGCGCCCAGTTTCCCCATGGCGATGACCCCGAACCCGTCACGGCCTTTCACGGGGACAGGCATTTTCGCGACCGTCTCCTCCCAAGCAGCGGCCAGCATGACCGAAATCACCCAATCGGCGAGACCGCTCAACCGTGAGACCGTCTCTTCAAAGGAAGCCATCCCTGCGATATCACGCAATGCGATATCGATGTATTCCCGGCACTTGAACGCGCGCAGCCATGTCGCCACGTCTGCAGGAGTGCCCGACTGTGCCATCCATTCCGCCCAATCCTGAGCAAGCTCCGATCGATGGCGCTCCTCAACCCGTAGCTTCAGCCATTCCACCCATTCCGGGTGACGCCGCAGCGCGTCGCGCATCACCGGCGAGACGATCTCGAGATTTTTCAGCTGGTCGGTAAATGACATGATTGAAAAATCTTAACGCAGAGGACGCAGGGACAAGTTTTTTGAATAAGCAGGTTCTCTGCGCCCTCTGCGTTGAGAAGTTAAACTTCGTCTAATCCGCACAGAGCCCGTTCCAGGCTCTCCTGCCAATGCGGCAGGTCCTCGGCCGGGATCTGGCGCCCATCGAGGTTGGTGACATAGAAGTTGTTTTCCCCGCGCGCCGCCCAGGTCGCCACGCGGGCGGAGTGGATATACAATCCCGACCGCGACAGTGCCCGCGTCATCAAATACAGCAGCCCTTGCAGGTCGCGGGCGATGACATGCACCACGGTATGCTCTTCGGAGATGTCGTTGCGCAGATCCACGCTGTCGAGGGGGATCCCGGCCGGCGGATGCTTTCCCATGCCGCCGAGAAGCTTCTCCAGCGTACGGCTGCCGGTGAGGACCTCCTTGAGCAGCGATAGAATCCTGCGCGCACGCGCTTCCGATACCTGCGTTCCCGACGAGCGGATCCAGAGCGTATCCAGCACGACGGGCCGCTCGGTGCGCCTCGTGAACACCTGCGCCTTCTGAATGTCGGCATCGCAGGCGTAGAGTACGCCGGTGATCTTTGCCAGCATCCCGGGTTGCGGATCGTCGTAGGCACAAACGGTGAGTTCCGAATAATCGTCACCGGGACGGTTGTAGAGATCCAATACCACATTTTCGGTCTCGAGCCCCGCCAGGAGCTTGATGTGGAGCGCAATCTCATCGAGTGTAGTATTAAGAATGTAGCTCGCGGGCATGGAATCGCAGTGCCGCCGCACGGCCTCGTCGGATTGCGGCTCGCCCGAACGAGCGATGCTGTGGCGAATCTCGCTGACCCGCCCTTCGACGACATCGGCGGCGCTTTCTTCCTGAGACCGCCCCATCAGGTGGTCCTGCACCTTGCGGAAGAGCTCCTCGAGATCGCGATGATCCATCGAGGTCCAGTTCTTCTTGGCGACGGCGCGCGTGTCGACGTAAGAAAAAACGTAAAGATGCCGCAAGGCATCGACGTTCGTAATTTTCTCGGCAACCGCCTGAATGACTGCGGGCGTTTTCAAATCATGAAGCCGTCCGGTGCGCACGAGCAGAAGATGTTGCCCGACGATGAGGTCGAGCAGCTCTTTCTTTTCCGGGGCAAGTTTGAGCCGCTCGGCGACGGATGCGGAGATTGCCAGCGACAGTTCGCTGTGCTCCCGATCAGAGATCAGCTTGCCGGCATCATGGACCAAAGCCGCCAGGCAAAGCACATCGAAGTGGGAGCACTGCGCTATGAGCTCGGAAAAACGCTGCTCGGAGGGCTCCTGTCCCGAGCGCAGACTTTCCAGGTGCTCGACGATCCGCAGTGAATGCTCCCCTACGGTAAATCTATGAGCGGGATCAGGAGGCACGAATCTCAT
>JBGQNR010000009.1:0-63866 GCA_041501225.1 Acidobacteriota bacterium | reverse complement strand
GGAGTCTCCAGATGCACCAGGGCTTCATGCATATGTGGATCGAACTTGCGGCCTTTGGCTTCGAGGGCGATCACTCCCAGGCGTGCCAATGTGTCTCCCAACTGCTTGTACAAAAGCTCCACTCCCTCACGGTAGGATTGCAGCCGCCCCGGTTGATCATCCCTCTCAGAAAAACTCTTGAGTGCGCGCTCGCAGGCATCCATGATCGGAAGGAATTCGATCAACACCGTGCTCTTTGTCAGCGTCGCGGATTCAGCGCGTTCACGCTCCGAGCGCTTGCGGAAATTCTCGAATTCGGCGGCCTTTCGCAAAAACCGGTCGCGCCACTGTTCCGATTCCGCCCTGGACGCATCGAGGTCCGCGGCCAGCCTGGCATGCGGGTCCACCTCGGACGCTTTGGCCGCCCCTGGTGATTCATCCTTGTCGATTGACTGCTCTTCGATAGTGAAATCTTGGGGATCCGAAGGGTTGTGCGTGGTATTCAAAGTCATGCTTTCGTTCCTTCACTGCCGAGCACTTGTCCGAAAATCCTGGCGACATATTCGACCAGGGAAATGGCTCGGGCATACTCCATGCGGGTGGGACCGAGAATTCCCAGGGAACCTATCGTCTTCTCGTCTACGACGTAGCGCGAAGCAATGAGGGTACAGTCCTCGATTCCAGGCAGGGCATTTTCGGCACCGATAGTAATACGTACTTCCTGGGCATCGCCGTGGATGCATTCGGAGATGAGGGATGCCAGTCGGCTCCTGTGTTCGATCGTCTCAAATAACACTCTCATCCTAGTAATATCGGAGAACTCAGGATTCTTTATTAGGTTCGAAGCGCCCTCCAGATAGATCTCCGACTCGCTTTCTTCCGTGGCCTCAGAGAAAGCCTGATTGCTCAACATGATCACGCGGCGTACAAACTGATCGTACAGAGCCCTCTCCTCGCCGATCATCTTCGACAGCAACGTCTTGATTTCCGTGAGGGTTCTCTCCTTGAAATGCTCAACGATATAGCGCGCGGCCTGATCCAAATCTGTCTGGCTGTATTCCTCGTTGGGGTGGATGACCCGATTCTGAACGATGCCCGATCGGGATACGAGCACCACCAGGAGGCGGTTCTCCGAAAGCTTGATGAACTGGATATGCTGGAGGGCCACCTGGCTTATAGGTGGCGAAACCACGATCCCGAGATTCTGAGACACGGACGAAAGAATCTGGCTCGTACGCGCCATCAGCAGTTCCGGATTGTCCTCCGATCTCAGGCCGTGATCGATCAGCTGGCGCTCACGGGGAGTGATCTCGCGCTTTTCCAGCATGGAGTCGACATACAGCCGATAAGCCTTGTCCGTCGGCACCCGTCCGGCGGAACGGTGGGGCTGGCGCAGATAGCCCATTTCCTCCAAGTCCGCCATGATATTGCGAACGGTTGCGGCGCTCAGGTGCTCATGGCTGCGGCGGGCTATGGTTCGCGAGCCCACCGGCTTGCCGGTGGAGATGAAGGTGGAGATGGCCCACTGCAGGATTTCGCGGGATCTCTCATCGAGAGTCACGCCTGTCTTGGCATCCATAAATACTTGACCGATTTCTATTTGCCAGAATTTTCCCGGTTCAGCCAGGAGCGCGTCCACTCACCTCACATGAACATTATAATATGCCGCAAGTCAAAATCAATTAAGCCCTTACTGCGCTCTGCGCTTCAGGTCAGACAGCCGGGAATTACCATAATCCTCACCATAGCAACCAAAAGACTCTAGAGCAATTATCGCCGATATCACCCAGAAAACAATAAGGATACACGGATTACTAGGGGTTTTTCCGCCCATGCGGAGAAGGCAAAATTGTGCTCTTCGTAACCAGGCTTTTTCCCCTGCGTGAGTGGCAGTTACCGCGAATCAGAACTGGAACTCCGTGCCAATGCCGCGCTTGATGGCCTCGTCAAAGACTGCCTTGGCCGCCGACATATCTTGTATCGCCAGGCCGACGGATTTGAATAGAGTGATCTCGTCGGCTGAAGTTCGTCCGGAAACCCGGCCGAGGATTACATCACCGAGATTTCCTGCAACCCGTTCCCAGGCCCAGTCCCCGTTCGCGGCCGGCAGGATGAAGTCGCCGGCCTCTGCCTTGCAGGCTTCCGTTAGATCGCACACCACCCGGCTCCTTTGAACGGTGAGGGTATCGAGCTCCCGCATCTTCGCGGTATGGGAGCCGATGCCGTTGATGTGTGTCCCCGGCTTGAACCAGGATCCGTCAACGATGGGTTCGGCAGCGCTGGTTGCCAGCACGACGATGTCGGCCGCGCGCACCGCTGCGGCAGGATCGGTCGCCAGTTCAACCGGAATCCCGATTTTTGCCGTGATTTTATCGGCGAACGTCCGGCGGGCGGCCTCTGTGTCGACGGACCAGATCATCAGCTTGCGGAGCGGCCGCGCCTCGTGAATGGCCAGAACCTGGGTAAACGCCTGCACCCCGGCGCCGAAGATGGTGGCGATATCGGCATCCGGCCTGGCCATGCATTTGGTGGCGACACCACTGGACGCGCCGGTACGCATGGCGGTGAGAAATCCCCCGTCCATGATCGCAACCGGGAACCCGGTATCTTCGTCCAGGAGAAGGATGGTGCCGAGAACGGCAGGCAGGTTATGCTTGCGGACATTTTCGTGATAAACCGAGACTACTTTGGCTCCGAGCGCCTTGAGGTTTTTGATGTATGCCGGCATGAAGAGCGCCAGCCCGGATTTGTCGGGCAGCGGGATAGGCGTGCGTTGAGGCATGTTGGCATTCCCTTGGGCAAGACCGGCGAATGCCATCTCTACCGCCTCCATGCACATCTTCATCGTGAAAAAGCTCTCAATCTCTTTTCGCGACAGCAGCAGAGTCTTCATACCCCCTCCAAAACAGTGGTCGCCCGACGCGTTACCGTATTGCTTTGGTCACGCGCCCCTATTATTCGTCCCCTAATTGCCGGCCTTGGCGCAAGTGCAGGATCGTTTGGCCATGAACTTTTCCAGACGATTGAAGGCTTCTTCCAGGATTTCTTCCTGCGGCAGGAAGACGACCCGCATGTGCCGTGTCCCCGGACGCTGTCCGAAGCCGTCGCCGTGCACGACCACAACTCCGGTCTCACGGATCAGATCGGCGACGAACTGAGAATCCGGTTGATCGATGTGGAGCCGCGGGAAGGCATAGAAAGCCGCTGCGGGCTTGACACATGAAATTCCCGGGATCGCATTCAAGCGGTTGTAGGTGATGTCGCGCCGGCGCCGCAGCTTGGCTTTCACTTCGGCGATGTGGTCCTGAGGCCCTTCAAGAGCGGGTTTGATCGCATATTGAAGCGGGGTCACGGCACAGAGCCTGGCGCGGAGGCACTTGTTGACTGCTTCGATGTACTCCGCCATCATCTGCTTCTTTCCTGTTACCACTGCCCAACCGATGCGGAATCCTGGAACGAGGTAGCTCTTCGAGAGTCCGTTCATGGTAATGATCGGCGCTTCGTCGGAGAGCGACGCGATCGAGATGCTGTCTTCGCCGTCAAGCACGAGCTTGTCATAGATCTCATCGGAAAAAATCACGATGTTGTGCTCGAGGCTGAGCTTGATGATCTCCTCCAGAACCTGCCGCGAATACTGCGAGCCGGTAGGGTTGTTGGGGTTGATCAAAACCAGGGCGCGGGTTTTCGGTGTAATCTTTTTTTTGATGTCCGCGACATCGGGCTCCCAGTTGTTCTCTTCCTCTAGATAATAGGGGACGTTCTGTGCCTGGATCTTGCCCAAGACTGCCGAGTAAAGTGGGTAGCCGGGCGATGGGGTAAGGACTTCCTCTCCCGGGTTCACCAGCGCGGTCAAGCACAGTTCGATGGCTTCGGAGGCGCCGGAGGTTACGAAGAGGTCGAGCCAGGATTTGATGCCCTTGCGCCGGACCGAGTTCCCGATCGCTTCGCGCGCTTCCAGCAAACCTGATGAATTCGCATAGCCGGTGTGATTATCGATCAGCGCCTGGTAGCACGCATCGATCATGTGCTTGGGCGTCCGGTAATCGAACACCATCGGGTCGCCGATGTTAAGATAGAGAAGCTGCTTACCGGCGGCCTTCGCTTCGTCTGCTATTTTCAAAATATCGCGAATCGCATATTCGATCTTATGAGTTCGCTCTGCCGGTTGGATCATCAGGAATCCCCCTTTTTGTTACGTGCAACTGTGATGGCCCGGTGGGCACTCAAGGCGACCAGCATAGACCTTTCATAGGCCAATTTCAAATCACGAGAGAAGATGCCTGCGATTCAGCCGGTAGGCATGGAAAGCAGAAATGGACCATCATTTCACCGCGAAGACCACAAAGACCGCCAAGCTGAGTCCAAGGCTCGCCCGGGGGCTGCTTTCGGGCGTGAAGAATCGCATTGGACGCTTCGCGGTCCTTGAGGGCTTCGCGGTGAGATCTTCTCGGATTATTGGCTGGGCATCAGTGAGGCACGCCGGGACGGGTTGAAGCCCGTCCCGGCGCTGCGGTTTCGGAAGAGCCTGGCTTTAGGGTTTGACCAGACTGGTATAGCCGACGCTCTGGCTGATTTTGCCGGTCTGCGTGTCCATGACAAGGCGGCCGGACTGCGGGTCGACGGCGAAGCGAGCGAGCTTGATGACGACGGACTGGCCGCTCTTCAGGTCCTTGAGGATGTTCACCATATCCTGGTACACCTCGATCTTCTTGCCGTTGGCGGTCAGGATGATGTCGAAAACGCCCGCCTGATCCTGCTGTCCCCGGATGCCGGCGTCTTCCGCCAGGCTTCCAGGACTGACCGAGACGACCAGTGCGCCCCCCGTGATTTCAAGTTCGCGTGCAAGCCGCTGCGGTACATTATCGATGCGCATGCCGATCTCGGGCTTGGGTTCCGATGTCTCATCAAAGCTGAAACCCTGTTTCGGCAGAATCGTGTCCGGCGGCCTTTCGCCCAGGGTAATGGAAAAGTCCATCACGGTCCCGAAGCGGACAGCCTTGACCTTGACGGTCCGTCCCGGGGGGGTGTTGGCGGCGGCAAGGCGGAGATCCTGGACCTCGGTGATCTTCTTGCCGTCAAACTCAATGATCACGTCTTCCGCCTTGATGCCGGCTTTAGCTGCGGGTCCATTCGCATTGGGGAAACCGGTAATGAGCACGCCGCTCCCCTGTTTTACCCCGAAGAATTCGGCCATTGCAGGAGTGAAAGGAAATTGCACGTTCATGTTCACGCCCAGATATCCGCGATTTACTTTGCCTTTCTCGAGGATCTGGTTATACACATTGACGAAGATGTGCGAGGGGACGGCGAAACCGACGCCGGCGTTGGCAGTTGAACGACTGGCAGTGCTGATGAAGCTGTTGATGCCGATGACCTCGCCGTTCATATTGACCAGCGGCCCGCCGCTGTTGCCGGGATTGATGGCTGCGTCAGTTTGCAGGTAATCATTGAACAGCATCTGCGTCGTACCTTCGGCGAAGACGCGCCCGGTGGCAGAAATGATGCCGGCTGTAACCGTCTGTTCCAGCCCGAAGGGGCTGCCGATGGCAATGACCCAGTCTCCGACGTTCATCGCTTTCGCGTCGCCGATCTTGACGTAAGGGAAGTCCTTGTCGCCCTCGATCTTGATGACCGCAATATCCGAATACTCATCGCCCGCGATGACCCGGGCATTGTATTCCTTGCCGTCCTTGACGTTCACTTTAATCTTGGGTGAGCCCTGTGCGCCCTGCACCACGTGATTATTCGTAATGATGTAACCCTTGGGATCCACAAGAATTCCGGACCCGAGGCTGTTTTGGGTGAACACCTGCGGCTGGTCAGGCAGCATCTGTTGGAAGATGTCGGGCAGTTGTTGGTTGCTGCGGCCGCGACCCGAGCGAGCGCCTGTCCGGATGACCTCCTCGGTATTGATATTGACTACCGCCGGGCCGACGCGTTTTGCCACATCCTCGAACGCCGTAGACAACGCCTGGATGGCCGCGCTTGCCGATGATGGCGAGCTGCCGCTTTGGATTTTGAGCTGGCTGTCCCCGGGTCCCACCGCTACAACCTGGTGGGATATCAACGTTCCTATCCCGATGCCCAGGCTAAGAACGAAAAGGACTACAAAGAAGGAAACCAAATGCCTTGAAATACTTCCCGCACGGGGTTCATAGGTCATGTCAACACCTCCGCTCACCTGTTGCTCTGCCTAACATTCTACGTGATTGCCCGCCTTTAGTTCCAAACATAATTAAGAGTTCCAAGCGGCTGGCGCCGGCGTTTCCATTGCCCAGGCGCTCCTGAGAGAAGCTCGAGCCGGAGGATCTGCGTCAACATGTTATACTGCGGCGTGGGCGCGACATGCGAGACAAGATTGCCGGCTATATGGAACTCGCCGGACGGGCACTGCCGGCCGAGCAGATTCTGCGCGAGGTCCTTAACATCCGTTCTCCCAATGCTTTTGCGGCCGAAAGGGTTTTGAGGGGCATCCTGGGGAAGGACGCCCGCTTTCACCACCGACAAGGCCTCTGGCACCTGACGACACGCGCAACTCCGCGCCCGGTCGAGCCCGCCGCTCTCGACCTCCAGATCGGCGCCAGCTATCCTCGATCTTTCCGAGGTGCCGTACATACCTCCGCAGGTTGCACGTCCTGGGAATTCCTGCCCACGGATGCCCTGAAAGCCCCGTACCTGGAAGCGTTGCAGGAGGCACGGCAGCGGGCTGAAAACTGCGTTTTGCTGGTCTGGAGCGGCAGAGAACTGCGGCTGTGGAACCGGCTCCTGCGTTTGGCAGGATTTCCGCAATGGCGGGGTCAAACCATTGCGGTGAGCGAGCTTGCCGCCCGAATGATCTCACGGGCGTCTTCATGCCGTGCGGTGGAGGACCTTGCTCCGCTCTTGGGGCTGGCTCCCCCGGATACTGAGTTGCCTGCTGCCATGGCCCGATTCCTGGCGGCAACCTACCAGATCCTGCTCGACCTCGTCCCCGCCGCGCATCGCGCCAGCCCGGCGGAGCTTGCACGCTGGATCGACGCCGGGAGCGCCCGGGTCGATTTTTCCAGGTTTGCGTTTGGTCGCGACTTTATCGCGCGCACTCCCGACTCCCCCGGCGTCTACCTGATGCGGGATCGGGCGGGTGAGGTTATCTACGTCGGCAAATCCGGCAACCTGCGGAGGCGCGTGCGTTCTTATTTCACAGCACGTGCGCTGAAAGACCCCAAAACAGCCAGAATCCACAACCAGCTCTATGCCTTCGAGATTCTAACCTGCGCCACGGAGGTTGATGCGCTCCTGCTGGAGATGCGCATGATCCGGGATTTCCGTCCCGCGATCAATCTCCAGGAAGAAGTCCACGAACGGCCGGCCAGATACGGGCACGACCGCAACCTGGTGATCCTGGTTCCTTCGGGTGAAAAAGCCGAGATCTACTTCTTAAAGGACGGATCGTTTGTTGCCCGACTATCGGTTGCGTTGGGCTCCGCACCTACGAAAAAACTCTGTGCCAGGATCCGGTCCGTTTATTTCGGGACGCGATGCCGCAAGTCCGCGCCAAGAGTGGAATGGGAAACCGAGATTGTGGCGCGCTGGCTGTCTGCAAACCGCAAGCGTCTGAACTTTGTCGACGTGGACGAGGCCGGCGGCAGTGATTCCGTGATCGAGCGGCTTGCGTCCTACCTAAAAGATCCAGACCGTTTGGCCCACAAAGTCTATTACCGCTAGCGCCACGCTGTGGGGAGCACAGATTGTGCTTTACAGGGCGGGAGGATTTGAGTAACTTGGCATAAATGCAACTGGTTAGGCATTACGTTTGTTCTTTGTTTTTCTTGCCAGGTTTTCTGGCCTTCCGGATGGAACCTCCAGCCAGATCATCCGGCCGGAGCAGGAGGAGGCGAAGATGATGCCTGAACTACGTTATTTTACCTATCGTTCCCCGGCCGTTGCATTGGTGATTCTACTCTCCTTGGGTCTGCTGGGCGCGCAAGACACCAAGCCGGCTCAATTCTACGATGTTCAAGTCAGCAAAGATGAGATCTACAGCTACAGCAACCTGAAGTTCACCGGGGATTTTGCCAGATTTGAATCTCCCAAAGGATTTGCAGCGCTCGGCCGGACGGAGGCGGGTGTCACAGTCTTGATGGTCCTGGGCGAGGGCACAATCAACATTGAAGCTCCGGAAGCTGTGCAGGAAAAATTCAAAACCGTTTTCGGAGCGTATCCATTGAGGATTGCCTTCAAGACGCTTTATATGCGGCTTCACCCCAAGGAGTTCGACGAAGCCTTCAGCATGCAGTTGCAGAACAAGGTCGCCGATGAGGCCGCCTTTACCGCGGCGAAACAACTGTTCGATGAGAGGTTCATCAACTCCTGGCACGCGGGTCCAAAGGCCATGCTGCCGCCCTACAAGACGCGGGTGATCGAGTTGAACACCACCGAGCACGGCCTGGTTGGAACCGAAGAAGGGTATTGGCTGACGCTGCGCAAGTATTCCCCTTACGGCAGTGTCTATCCCAGAGATTTCATTAATCCGAAGCAGAAGTAGAGAATGGCAGGCGGTCCAGCCGGGGTCGCGCCCGTTCTGGGACAAGGGCATGGCTGGCGCCTGCAACTCGATCTCAATTGCTGTGCTGCACCTCGATCCCCTTGTCCGGAACCGCGATCTTGCGCGGTACGCGCTCGCTGTCTACCCACAGGTGTATCTGCAGTGCACCCGAGTCAACCAGCAGGTGGACGGTATTGACCTTCTTCCCTTTGATGAGAATGGTCTCTTTGTTAAGTTCCCTGATCTTCAGGGTTCCCGTGTCCTTTTCCTGGGGGATGACAACCTCGAAGGTCTGCGGATTCGCCCCGCCGTTATATTTGAAGAGGCGTGCCAGAAAGATGAAGTGGTGAAATACGTTGGTGTCGAGGATCGTGAACCGGTTGCCCAACAGCAGCCCGTTGCGGATGGAACGGCCGCCGCCGCTGTACTCGAAAATCACCTGATTAGGAGCGAACTGGCCGAGAATGCTTCCTTTCTGTCCGTCCACCTCGCTCTTGAGCTCATAGCTGCGCGGCACGTAGTTCCCATCCATCTCCAGTTTTGTTTCCAGCAGGATCTTTTGAGGACCGCCCCCGGGATTGCGAAATTCCAGGGTTGAGGTGCTCGTCACAGCGCCTGCAGAGGCAACCACCGCGTACTTCTCGGCGCCGATCTCCTTGCCGGACGCGAATATCTTGTACTCGCCTTCCTGGCGTGAGACCTTCGGACCTTTCTGCGGCGTTCCCCCGAATGTAAGCCAAACAAAGGCCATCGTCGTCACAGCGGTGAAACATCTGCATCCTGCGCGCATGATCATGGGATCCTCGTTGCCACCAAGAATAATATATGACATAAACACACTGAGGAGGAAGACCATGGAAGAAATGCTCGGGCACCAATTCGTAGATGTCGTGGAAAAGGCAGCCATAGCCTGCGCACGCACCATGGGACTCGGCGACCGGAACTACTCCGACAAGGTGGCGACCGAAACCATGCGCGAGGCGATGCACAACCTTCCCATGGACGGCACCATAGTCATCGGCGAAGGGGAGCGCGACGAAGCACCGATGCTGTTCATCGGCGAAAAGGTTGGCCGCGGCCCCGGGGACACAATGCACGAGCACCCGGTCGTGGATATCGCCGTCGATCCGCTGGAAGGCACCAATCTCTGTGCGTTGGGGACCAACAACGCGATCGCCGTGCTGGCGGCTTCGGAGAAGGGGGGCTTGCTGCACGCCCCGGACTGCTATATGCAGAAGATCATCGTTGGACCCTCGAGTCGCGGGGCCATCGACATCGATGCACCCGTGAAGGATAACCTGAAGGCCATTGCCAAGCGGTTGGATCGCGAGGTGGAAGATCTGGTCGTGGTGGTCATGGATCGGCCGCGGCATGAAGATTTGATCCGGGACATCCGTGCAGCGGGCGCGCGCATCCGCCTGATCGGCGACGGCGACCTGTCGGCCGGTATCTCAGCCGCCGTGGTGGGTACGGGGGTGCACGCAGTCATGGGCATCGGCGGCGCCCCGGAAGGAGTCCTGACCGCCGCGGCGCTGCGTTGCCTGCACGGTGAAATGCAGGGACGACTGGTTCCGGCCAGACCCGATCATGAGAGACGCCTCAAGGAAATGGGAATCGATGACCTCAAACGGGTATACCAAACCGAGGATCTCGCCCCCGGAAGAAAGATGATCTTCGCCGCCTGCGGCGTGACGGATGGGACCCTGCTCAAAGGAGTGCGATTCTTCGGCGGCGGCGCGCGCACGCACACCCTGATCATGACCTTCGAGTCGCGCAAGATCCGGTTTATCGACTCGGTCCATCTCGAGCATCACGATGTCAAAGTCCGCTTTTAAGAAAGTGCTGAGTACTGAGTGGTTAACAGGGGAATGCTCGTGGGATCGGAGTCGGTCGGAGACGCATCGGCCGCGTTTCTTCAGTACTCAGCACTCAGTATTCAGTACTTAGAAAAGATCGTTTCCAGTCGGCGAAACGGCCGCCGGCGCGCCAAGCCGCGAGAGCAGCCAGGCCCGCTTCTTCTCCGCCTTGCGCGAGCATGTATTCGACCCAAGCCCAGCGTGCCGAGACCGAGCGAATGTCGGCTTTCTGCTTCAATCCCGCCCTCAATTTAGCAATCTTGTTTTCAAGGGAGGGGATCGGCTCGAAGGGCTCCGCATCGAGCGGCGTGTTGCGCTTGGCAACAAAAGGAGAGATGGCGATGGACAGAGGAATGATGCGAGCCAACTCCAGGGCGAAGCGCACCAGCTCGTCGATATCTTCGAGGGTTTCCTCCGGCAGACCGATCATTTCGTAGAGTTTCAGGCGCTCGAGATGAAACTTCCGGGCCAGTTCGGCGGCGCGGATCAGATGTTGTTCGCTGGTCCGGCGTTGGATCGCGGTGCGCAATCGTTGCGACGCACCGTCGGAAGCGGTCGTCAGCGTCCGATATCCGCCCTGGCACAGGAGCTGCACCAGATCTTGATCCAGGCGATCTGCGCGCAGGCTCGAGATGCCGACTTCGCGCCCGCCCTCCACTATCATGCGCACAACATCCTTGATGCGCGGGTGATCGGTAACCGCTGCACCCACCAGGCCAACGCGCCTGGCCTCCTCGGGAACCAGGGACAAGACCTTTTCGGGTGGGACGATGCGCATCCCGCCGTTGGTGGTGCGCCGCATGACGCAATACGTGCAGCCCCTTGAACAGCCACGCTCAGGCTCGATCAGGAACATCGAACTCAGCACGGTGTTCTTGGTAATGACCTGTGAATGCGCCGGCAGGCGGTCGTCCTGCGCTCTCGCGATCGCAGGCAGGTCGAGGGTCCGGCCAGGCACATAGCACCCGGGCAGCTGGGCAAAGTGGCTGAGCAGCGCATCACGCCCCATGGATGCGGCGGCATCGAGGAAAACGTGTATGGACTCCTCTGCTTCGCCGAGGAGGATCAAATCTACGAAGGGCGCCAGCGGCAGGGGATTGGAGTAGGTCAGCGGGCCGCCGGCAACAATCAAAGGGTGCCTGCAGGTGCGCTCTTGCCGCAATAGCGGAATGCCGCTGAGATCGAGAAGCTCCAGCAGGCCTGTGAGCTCGAGCTCGTAGGAAACGGAGAATGCGATCACGGGGAAATCCGCCAGCGGTGTTTCGCTCTCATAGGTAAACACGGGGTGACGCAGTCGACGGTAGTCTTCAGGGTTGTCGGGCAGGAAAGCGCGCTCAGCCGCCGCTCCGGCATGCAGATGGATCTCGCGATAGATGGTTTGGAAGCCGAGCGAGCTCATGCCGACGGCATACTGGCTGGGGTAGCAGAGGGCGACGCGGAGCGGCGCCTGCGCACGAATCGCCCCCGTCTCCGCGCTCGCGCGCTGGCGCACCTGAGAAAGAATATCCCAGGAGTTCATGGCCATGTCAGACTCCGCGCACGATGCCGGGCCAGATGATCTTGTGCAATTGCAGCTGCATGCGCACCGGCAGACCGCATTCCAGGACCCAGCGTGCCAGTTCGTCGTAGGGAAGCACGTTGAACACAGGGGAGAAAAAGACAACTCCGGCTTTCGACGGCAAGCCGTACCGGGTGACCACCTCGCATGCCCAATCGAAATCCGCCCGGTTTCCCACTACGAATTTCACCTCATCGTTCCGGGTCAGGTGTTCGATGTTTTCGTATCGGTTGTGCTGATGCATGCCGCTCGAGGGGCATTTCACATCCATGATCTTGTGCACCCGCGGATCCAGCCCTTGGACAGAAACCTGTCCGCCGGTTTCGACGCAGACCGTATATCCGCTCTCGAGCAAGGCCTGGAAGAGGCTGCTCACGTCCTGCTGGAGCAGCGGTTCGCCGCCGGTGACCAGAACCAGTTTCGTGGGAAACGAGGCGATGGCCGCGAGTATCGCGGAAATAGACATTTCCTGGCCTTCCGTGAACGCATACTCCGTGTCGCAATAAGAGCAGCGCAGGTTGCAGGCGGTGAGGCGGATGAACGCACACGGCCAGCCCAGGAAACTCGACTCCCCTTGAACGCTGTAGAAGATTTCATTAACTTTCATGGCCGTTATTCATTGTATCAGGAAAATGTTCTCGCGGAGATCAGCGCGCAGACTCGATGCCGCAACCGAACGCAACCAGGGAGGACGCTGGACCAGTCTCGTTTCATTTGTACGTTGGGCGGTTTCCGATGCGCCGGGGGCGAGGCTCGCTTAACGCTGCCGCGACTTGGATGTCGTTCGGACCGGAGTGTCGTCCTCTGCCAGCCTGATGACGACCACCGTGATATTGTCCGGACCACCAGCCTCGTTGGCAGCTTCGACGAGGTATTCCGCTATCTCCTGGGGCGATTTTTTTGTATCGGACAGTGCCTGGCGCAGGCTTTCCTCGGTAACCCCATCCGTCAGGCCGTCAGAGCAGAGAAGATAGACGTCACCGATCCGGCCTTCTCCTTCTTCAAGATCGATGTCGACTTGGGGATGGGATCCAATCGAGCGCGTGATCAGATTCTTTTGCGGGTGCTTGGAAAGATCGGTTTTTTCTAGCACGCCGTTTTCGTAAAGGTGCCAGACGAGCGAATGATCGCGGGTAAGTTGTTCCAGCCCGCCGTCGCGCAGTCGATAGGCACGTGAATCACCCACATGCGCGATGTAATAACGACTGCCCTGAAAAAGCATAGCGGTCAGGGTGCTTCCCATGCCGGCCAGGGTTCGGTCCTGACGCTGGGCTTCGTACACCCGGGTATTGGCCTCAAGCGCACCCAGCCGCAGCATCTCTCCGACACTCTCGACGGTAGCGCTGTGCGACGTAACCCAATCGTTGATCGTGGAGGCTGCCAATTGACTGGCGATTTCGCCTGCCGCGTGACCACCCATGCCGTCCGCCACCAGCATCAGCCTGGTCTCCGGATTGGCCACGAGAGAATCTTCATTCGAGGTTCTGACTCTTCCCTGGCTGGTATGGCTGCCGAATTGGATCTGCAAATTTCACCTATCAGGCCTACTTGAATTTAAAACTGAATTTATAGCACTGTCAAACAGTTGCATCAAGCTTGAGGTCTGCGGATCGTAAAACCTCGGGCACCCCTCTTCGGCATCTCCTGCAGTCGAAACCATGATAAGGGATCGGGAATCGGTTGCGAAGAAGTGGCCGGCAAGAGGGACAAAACCCAAAGACCATGATATTGCCGGGGTTGAGGGTTGTGCTTCTATGCTATTATTTTTGGTTGGACGCGGTTCACGAATCTGCCAGATCATGAAGGCCCCTTTATGAGGTTGAGGCATTCTCAAGTAAAAATTGTTATGTTCGCAGCGTTCCTGTGCGCCGTGGGGATGTACTCCTTCCCCTATGCAGGCGTCAGCCGCGTAATCCAGGAACGATATCGCAGCAATTACGAAAACAGGGCGCTCTTCCTGAAGGAGCCGATTTTTTTTGAGAAGCAGTACGTGTACATCGCCGGGCAGAACTTCCGGCATGATCAGGTGCCTTCGGGAACTCCGCGATTCAAGGTGGGCGACCAGCTGCGTGTGCTCGGCATCGATTTTGGCGGCGATGAGATCAAGTTCAAGCTCGGGCCTATCGCCGGCACCGGCATGGTGGAGATCATTTTCAAGTTCGACAGTCCCCTGCAGGAGAATTTTCCCAACAGCGGGGTCTTCGACAAAGCTCTGGCGGCGACGTTCACGGAGGGGTTGAAGTACACAGAGCTCGAAGATGCCAAGAGGTCCTTCATCGAGCAGGAATTCGATCGCGCGGCGCGCGACATCGCGACCACGTCAGGCACCAACCGTGAAACCGTCCTGAAATATGTCGCGCCTTTGCTCCCGGCCTACCAGGATCAGACCCATGAGATCGAAAACCTTCAGAACCGGAATCAGGATCTGACCAAGCAGGTCGAGCGGTCCCAGGCCGAGAACAGGAAACTGGAATCGGAATCCAAGAGCCAGCAGGCGGAGATCGCGCGGTCGCGCGCTCAGGCGTCAAGCCTGCAGGAGAAGATCGACAGCTCCGCCTCACAGTTGTCAAAACTCGGCGACGACCTGCGCAGCGCAAAAGGCGTCTCGCAAAGCTACCAGCGCGAACTGGCCAATCTGCAGCGGTCGCTCAAGATCAAGATCGATGCCAGCCGGGATCTCGCGGCCCAGATTGCCGAGCTTGGGCAGGTAATGCAGAAAATACAAAAAGAGAACGACGACCTGCAGGGCGAGAACGGGTCACTGCACACCAATCTCGAAAAGGAGCAGACAGAAAACAACAGGCGTGCGGGCGAGATCCAGGACCTGCAAACCGCGGTCCGGCAGAAGGACGACACGATCAAAACCCTGACGTCGAAGGAGGATTCCCTCGCCCACCAGTACTTCCTGCTCCGACAGGCGAAAGACAATCTCGAGAACATCGCGCTCTCGATCTCCAACCTCAACACACGCGTCGTGGATGAAAAGACCGAGGCCGGCATCCAGTCCGGCAAAATCAACGTCTTCCTTGGCAACAACCTGCTGGGTGAACTCGCATGGCGGCTTCCTGAGCGCCTGAATGCCAACGAGGAAACGAGCGCAGAGGCGAATTTTGCGACCGAATCGATCGATAATGTGCGGTTGACCGCCACCGAGCGGCTCATTCGGCAATCCCTCGGCGAACGTCTGAAGCTGCGCGTGAACCTCATTTCCCGATCCGATTCAATGGAAATAAAGCCTGAGAAGCAAGAATCGCTGCAGGAGATCGGTGAGAGGGACCGCGCTGCCTGGCGCTGGCGCCTCAGCAATCGCGGCGCGCACGACAGCCGCCTGGTCTTGCTTGCACGCTTGGTCAACAAAAACGGCGATGAAATTCCTCTGACACAAACGGAGCAGGTGGTCCTATCTTCCAACCTGGTGCGGCAGGTGCGCAACTACCTGCAACCGATCTCCCTGGCTCTTGGAGCCGTGGTCGGAGCGCTGCTGATGCTCATCACCGGCCTGTTCCGGCGCGTAAGGCATACAAGCCCGGCGAAGATCCATGCCGCGCCCGATTCCTACGCAGGCAAGAAACAGCTGTAAGAGGATTGCTCCCGGACCTGCAGCCAAGGCTGTAGCAGATTAGGCTGTAGGCTGTTAGCGACGGCCGGAAAGACTGACTCTTACTGGCCACAATGATCATCAGTTTTATGCTCTCGTGCGCTCGGCCGGGAGACCTTGACGACAGTCAGGCAGAATGTGCATCAACAGGCGTTGGCCCTCGATGCTGTGGCTAACAGCCTACAGCCTAAAAAGCTACAGCCTCGCCAAGCAGGTTAATTGTTGGTTTTGATGTGGAGCGACACCAGCCGTTTCACCATATTCGCATCGCTCGGCTTGAGAAGGCGAAAATTGTATTTCTTATTATTCCGGGTGCGGATCGAAACCTCATCGCCCGCAACGGAAAAACCCTGCAGGCTGGAGTAGGCTTCAAAAAAGCTGTGATCCGTCTCTGTGGTTTTAAACTCGATACCGTCATCCGTGATGCGCAGGGTGCCCTTGCAGCTGGAGATGATGTGTTTGTGTTCCACGGCGAACGGGATCGTTTTCATTGCGTTCAGCTGGATGCGATCCTGCAGATCCTGGATCATGCTCTGAATCCGGTCGGGACTGTATTTGTCGACGCCCCCCAGAGCCTTAGCTCTCTCCAGATGATCTATCGCCTGCTTGAAATCGCTGCGGTGTCGGTCGTAGAGAATTCCGAGGTTGAGATGAGCGTAGGCGTTGTTCGGATTCAGCGATATGCATTTTTCTAAATTCAGGATCGCGGTGTCGAGTTGCTTCCGCTCGAGATTCGTGGCGCCCAGGTAGAAATAGGCTTCATCGCTGTTGGGTTCCAGCTTCAGATACTCCTGCCACTCCGACAGAGCCTTATCATAAGAACCGGTGCGATAGGCGGTGATGGCCGAGTTGCGCAGGTTGATCGGTTTCTCGCGGGACTGCTGCTGTTCTTCCTGCTGGCGCTGCTGCCGTTGCTGCTCCGACCGCGCAACCTCGGCCAGCTTGGCATCAATGGCCGCCAGGCGTGATGCACTGTATTTGTCGTCCGGAAAGTACTGCAGAGTCAGCTTGAAGTCTGCTCGCGATCCTTGCAGATCTCCGCTGCTGAGCTTCGTATCGCCGCGGTTCTGCAGCAATTCAAGAAGGTGTGCCACGGCGCCCTGCGCGTATACATTTTTCTTGTCGAGGCGCAGGATGCTGCGCAGCGCATCCCAGGCATTATCCTTATCCGGGGGCAGCAGCGTTCCGGCCTTCAGCGCCGCTTCGGCTTTGGCCTTCCAATCCTCAATCTGCTTTTCCCGATCCTGTATGCTGGCATCGATCTTGGCCGAGATATCGGCCAGGCGTTCATTAATCGCGATATCATTGGGGAAGATGACGGCCAGGCTCTTGTACTCGTTCTCTGCCGCAAGCCAGTCCTCGCGCGCGTAGGCAAGATCGGCTTTCTGCCGCACCGTCTCCGCCAGTTTTGCCTTCATCTCCGCCGCGTACGCATTCGCGGGATCAATCGCCAGAATCCTGTCGGCGAAATAAAGCACATTGTAGTCGTCCGGCGGCGGCAGCAGGATGTTCTCCTGCTGTGCGCTGTCCAGCTTCTTTTTCAGGGATTCGATCTCAGCCAGCTGCTCATTCGTCAGATTTGCGACCAGAGGCTTGAGCTCCAGGTGCACGTTTTCCGTAGAATACGGCACTACTTCCACCTCTTGGATAAACTCCTCATAGCCATCCTTGGCCGCTTTCACCTGATGCCCTCCCGACCTCAGATCTCCCATGGTGATCGGGGAGGTGCCGCGCGTCTTGCCATCCAGGATAATCGTGGCTCCGGGAGGCGTCGTCTTCACCACCAGGCCGCCATATTTCGGCTTCAAATATAGATAGGAGAATACGGAGACGAAGCAGATCATCCCGGTTAGAAAGAGAATCCCTATGCTGAGCAGCAGTGTTCTGACCTTGATTTGCGCCGGCTCGGCGGGGTACGCTGCCGTTGCCGCCTTTCCGTTGGGCGCCGACTGAAGTTCGGCGTGATCCACGGGGCAATGCTCAAAGGAATCCGGATAATAATTGCGGCACTCGGAGCACTTTTTCATCGGAGCTAAAATAGCACACCCGGCTCACATCGGTGAAGCAAATGGCTGGAAGATCGACGGCAGGGGATGCTTGAAATGACGGGGGATGAGACCGTGGCGCGCGCGGACGCACGCACCCAGCCCAAAGTTCTGGAACTCGGCTGCGGCCGAGTCAAGCACGCCAACGCGGTAGGGATCGATCGGATTGGCTTGCCCGGCGTGGATGTCGTCCACGATTTAAACCAGCGCCCGTATCCGTTCGAAGATAACACCTTCGATGAGGTCTACGCCCTCCACGTGATCGAACACCTGGACTCCATCCTGGCGGTGATGGAGGAGATCCACCGGATCACCAAGCCGCATGCCCGCGTGACCATCATCACGCCCCATCACAGCGACGCAATCTCCTGGCAGGATCCCAGCCACAAGTGGCACTTGAACTCGTTCTCTTTCAGCTACTTCGAGTCCACGTATGCCACCAACTACTACTCGACGGCCCGCTTTCGCATCAAGAGGAGAGAAGTGGAACTGGCCTCCATTTGGAAGGCGCTGGGGATCCAGGCCCTGGTCAATCTCGACCACCGGTTTCCAGCTTGCCGTTTCTTACGAAAGCTGTGGGAACAGCACTTGTGCTATGTCCTGCGCGGCAAACAAATGACCTTCATCCTCGAGACGGATAAGTAGGAGCCGGGAATTAGAATACAGAATCCAGAATTTAGAATAGGCGGAGCTTTCAAGCCCTGAGGATACCAACAAAGATTTGCGTCCCGCCACCGGTCGGGTCCTCTTCCGGATTCTGAATTCTGCCTCCTGCCTTCTGAATCCCAGCTAAAAGATTCCGGATTTACTGCGCGGTAGGAATTCGCCTCCACCGGGCCGGCCCATTACTTTTCCTTCGCGGGCGATGATTTTGCCCCGCTGGACAACCAACCACGGAGAGCCATGGGTTCGTATTCCTTCGTACGCGCAGTAATCGACACGAGAGAGCGCGATCGCCTTGGAGAGAATCAGATCCGTCCTGGGATCGTAGACCACCAGGTCTGCGTCACTGCCCACCGCGATGGTTCCCTTGCGGGGAAAAAGGCCGAACAGCCTGGCCGGCGCGGTGCTGAGCAGGTCCACCAGGCGATGCATCGAGACCTTGCCGCTGTGAACGCCTGCCGAGCCGATGGCTGCCAGGCGTTCCTGCACCCCGGAGAAACCGCGCGGAGCCTGGACGAAATTGTCTTTACCCAAATCCTTCTGCCCGGCATAGCTGAAGGCGGAGTGGTCGCTGCCGACGACCTGGATATCGCCTGAGTTCACGGCCTTCCAGAGTATTTCCTGATGCCAGGCAGGGCGTAGCGGCGGGGCAACGTAGTACTTTACGGCTTCATTTTCTTCATACCGCTCGCTGTTCAGGAGCAGGTAGTGCGGACAAGTCTCAGCATAGACCGGCTGTCCGCGATCGCGCGCCGCTTTGATCTTTTCGAGCGCGTGCGCAGAGGACAGGTTGATAAAACAAACAGGGGTGCGCGCCAGATCGGCAAGAGCGAGGACCCTGCCAACTGCCTCGGCCTCCACTTCCGGCGGGCGGACTGCCGGGATGTATTTCGCGGAACTCTTCCCCTCTGCAGACAGGCGCCGCCATAGCAGATCGATGACCTCTCCGTTTTCTGCATGGATGCACGGCAGGGCGCCTGCCTCTGTTACCCGCTGAAGAAACTCGACTATGGCGGCATCGCTGATGCGCCGCGGGCCGGTTCCCTCGAGCGATATCTTGAAACTCGTGACCCCGGATTCAACCAGCGCGGGGATTTCGCTCAAGAGCGCGTCGTTCACCTCGGACAGCGCAATATGGAATCCGTAATCGACGACGGCGCGCGTCTCGGCTTTGGCTTTCCAGGTTTCCAGGGTTTGCGCCAGCGTGGATCCGGGCGTCTGCTGGGCGAAATCGACGACGGTCGTGGTTCCGCCCGCCGCTGCGGCCGCCGTGCCGGTCTCGAAGTCGTCCACGGTAGTCATGCCATCGACTTGGGCGTCGAGCTGGGTGTGGATGTCAACTCCGCCGGGCAGGATCCACTTGTCGGCTGCGTCGATGATCTCGCTGGCGATCTTTGAAATCTCCTTTCCAATCTCGGAAATGATGCCGTTTTTGACCAGGATGTCCGCCTTGTACATATCCGTGGCCGTGATGACAGTCCCGTTCTTGATCAAGGTCGTCATAGGCTCTCCAGTTCTAGGAAAAGATCGAAGGCAGGTACGCACAATACGGCAGCGGGTTTGCGGCGCAATGCCGGCGGACGTCTCAACGGCCGACAAGGCAAGAGAACGCTCGAACTATGCCTGTTGGAGCTGACTCAAAGAGCGGTCCAACAAGCCCATGGCGTCGTCTACGTCCCTCCTGGTGCACGTCAGAGCCGGGGAGATACGGATTACGTTTCCGTATAGCCCCCCCTTGCCAAGAATCAAGCCGTTGTTCTTTGCCAGGTCCATCAACCGGCGCATTTCCTCGGCCGCCGGTTGTTTGGTCTTGCGATCCCGTACCAACTCCACGCCCTGCATAAGGCCCATGCCTCGAACCTCGCCTATGATGGGGTGCTTGTCCTGCAGTTCCTCGAGGCACCCCCTCAAGTATTGACCCGTGACCCGAGCGTTCTCCAGCAGGCCCTCCGACTCGATGAAATCAATCGTGGCCTTTGCCGCGCGGGCAGCGACCGGGTTGCCGCCGAACGTGGAAATGGTCAAACCCTTAAGTGAATCAGCGATTTCAGGAGCTGCAATGGTGGCCCCGGACGGGAATCCGTTGGCCAGCCCTTTGGCCATAGTCATGATGTCAGGCTGGATGCCCCAGTGCTCGATGCCGAACCACTTCCCGCCGGTCCGGCCCAATCCCGTCTGCACTTCATCGCTGATGAAAATCCCGCCATATCTGCGGATGATCTCCGCTACGATCGGAAAATACTCCTTGGGCGGGGTGATGAAGCCACCCACACCCTGTATCGGCTCAGCAATAAAGGCCGCCAGCTGCCCGCTGGTAGCCGTGCGAATCAACTCCTCCATATCCCGGGCGCACACCAGCTCGCAGTCGGGATAGGTCTTCTCGAATGGGCAGCGATAACAATAGGCGCTGTGCGCGTGCACAACCCCTGGAAGTCCCGGGCCTCCTGTCCGCCAGGCGTATTGGCCCGTGATGCTCATGGCCAGAGCCGACCGGCCGCTGTAGGCGTGGCGCAAGGCTACGACTTCATGGCGTCCCGTATACGCGCGCGCGATCTGAATGGCCGTTTCATTGGCTTCGGTGCCGCTGTTGGTGAAATAGCTCTTCTGCAGGCGTCCCGGCGTGATAGCGGCAAGTTTTTCCGCCAGTTCCACCTGGGGCGCGGTTGGAAACAGGGTCGACGTATGCTGCAGCGTGCGCGCCTGCTCCACCAGAGCGTCCGTTATCCTGTCATTGCAGTGTCCCGCGATCACCGTGAGTATGCCGCCGAAGAAGTCGAGGTACTCCCGGCCCTCCGTATCGTAAAGGTGGAGGTCCTTGCCGCGTGCTACCACCAGCGGCTCGGAATAGTACGTAATGATCGAGGGGAAAAGGAAGCGCTCCTGCTTTTCCAGAACTTCTTTTCTTGCCAGCCCCACGAACCCGCCTCCGTCTGCCAAATCCCATGGCCGGCAGTCCTGCTACCACAGGATTGCCACTGTCGCCTTTCTCCTCATGTGCTTCGATGTTCCCACTTCTGCTGCTTCTGTTCCTTATCTTGCGGCCGGCAGGTCAAAGCCCCGTCTCAAGTTGAGCCTATTATACCAAATGTCAGGATTTTAGTGGCTGTTCCTAAAATAACTCGCCTCAAAACTGCAAAGGCAGCCACGAATGACACAAATAGTACGAATTTTTGCTGGCCCGGAAGGGCGGTGCTTCGCACCAATTCGTGTCATTCGTGGCTGCCTTTAAAAGACCATTAATTTTCAAGCGATTGGTGGCGCTCGGGCGCATCCGGATCGGGGCCGAAATTGGCTCACTTGATGAAGGCGGGTAAATGTACTAGCATGCGGAGTTGCTCCCGGAATGAAGCGTTAATTTGTTGCAGGAGGCCATGATGCAGAATAACGAATCGAAACCGAAAATACGGGCGCCCAGGGGGTCCAATCTGACCTGCAAGGGCTGGCATCAGGAAGCCGCGATGCGCATGCTGATGAACAACCTCGACGAAGAGGTCGGCGAGCGGCCTGAAGACCTGATCATTTACGGCGGCAGCGGCAAGGCCGCTCGTAACTGGGAATGTTATCATGCGATTGTCGCATCTCTGCAGAGGCTGGAAAACGACGAGACGCTCCTGGTGCAGTCCGGCAAGCCTGTCGGTGTCTTTCGCACCCACGAGTATGCTCCCCGCGTTCTGATCGCCAACGCCAACCTGGTGGGAAACTGGGACAACTGGACCGAATTCCGCCGGCTCGAAGCACTCGGGTTGATGATGTACGGGCAGATGACGGCAGGAAGCTGGATCTATATCGGCAGCCAGGGGATCGTTCAGGGCACCTACGAGACCTTTGCGTCGATGGCGCGCAGGCATTTCGGCGGCAGCCTGCGCGGCAAGATCCTCGTCTCCGGCGGGCTCGGCGGGATGGGTGGCGCCCAGCCGTTGGCCGCCACCATGCTTGGGGCCGCCTTCCTCGGCATTGACGTGGATCCGGAAAGAATCCAGAAGCGGCTGCGAACCGAGTATTGCCAGCGCATTTCGTACGATCTGGACGAAGCGTTGGCCTTGGTGCAAGGCGCGGCACGCAAAGGGGAAGCCATTTCGGTGGGCCTGGTCGGCAACTGCGCCGAGGTGCTCCCGGAACTGGTGCGCCGGGGTTTCACACCCGATGCCTTAACCGACCAGACCAGCGCACACGATCCGCTCAATGGCTACGTGCCCGCAGGTATTACCTTGGAGGAAGCAGCTCGATTGCGCCGCGATAATCCTGACGAATACGTGCGGCGCAGCATGGATTCGATCGCCACCCATGTGCGCGCCATGCTCGAGATGCAGAAGCGCGGCGCGATCACTTTCGACTACGGCAATAATATCCGCGGCCATGCGCTCAAGGCCGGAGTTGCCAATGCCCTCGATATTCCTGGATTCGTGCCGGCTTACGTCCGGCCGCTCTTCTGCGAAGGGCGCGGCCCGTTCCGCTGGGCGGCACTCTCGGGCGACCCGGCCGACATTGCGGTGACCGATGATCTAGTCCTCGAGATGTTCCCGGAGAACGAAGCCCTCTGCAATTGGATCCGGCTCGCACGGGAGAGGATCCGGTTCCAGGGCTTTCCTGCTCGCATCTGCTGGCTGGGCTATGGGGAGCGCGCAGCTTTCGGGCTGCGCATGAACGAGCTGGTGGCGCGCGGGAAAATCAAGGCACCGATCGTAATCGGAAGAGACCATCTCGATTGCGGCTCGGTCGCGTCCCCCTACCGCGAAACAGAGTCGATGAAGGATACTTCAGATGCTGTGGCGGATTGGCCCATCCTGAATGCCCTGCTCAACACCGCCAGCGGCGCATCCTGGGTATCCTTTCACGACGGCGGCGGCGTGGGCATCGGCTACTCAATGCATGCGGGCCAGGTGACTGTGGCCGACGGAACCAAGGAGATGGCGCGCAGGATCGAACGCGTGCTCACGAATGATCCCGGCATTGGCATCGCGCGCCATGTCGACGCGGGGTATGAGGAAGCCAAAGAGTTCGCGCGCCGCAAAAACGTCGACATCCCGATGCTCTAAAAACTCTCATATCGCGAAATGCACGAAACCGTTTTATCGCGTATTTCGCGGTTTGCGGCTACTGGACGGTGGTGCCGGTGGGTTTGCCCATTCCCACCTGCTTGTCGCGTTGTGCCTGCAGCGCCTGAATCAAGCCGTCGACGATCTGATTCGGAATCACCAGAACCGTTCGTACCGGCGCCGGCAAGGTTCCGGTCTTTTGCATGCGCAAGCCCTCTTCGTCATTCAGGGGGCCGACCACGTCGCAAAAAGTCAGCGTGCAGTCGATAGGTGAGATACTCACCTGCACGTAATTCGCATATACGCGGGGCGAGCTCTTCGAATAGTCGGCAATGATCTGCAATGGTCTTTCTTCCACGGTCATGGTGACTCCCTCCGACAATTGACGATGGACTATTGAAAAGCCCACGAAGTCGATCAACTATCATCATTCGTAATCGTCAATCGTCATTCGTCCATCGTCCTTCCCTCTATCCTGGGGGCCAGCGCAAAATTCTGCCGCCCAGTACGTGAACATGCAGGTGATAGATTGTTTGTCCGGCCTCGGCGTTGGTATTGATTACCGTGCGGAAGCTGTGGATACCCTTTTCTTGCGCCACGCGCGCGGCAACAAGAAGCAGATGTCCCATCAGCCCTTCGTCTTCCTCGGCGGCCTCCGCCAGGGTCGCGAGGTGCCGGTGAGGAATGACGAGCAGGTGGACCGGCGCCTGCGGATGGATGTCTTCGATGACAATACAACGGTCATCTGCATAGACCAGAGTCGCCGGTATTTCGCGCGCGATGATTTTGCATAAAAGGCACCCGGAAGCGCTCATCATGACTTTCCCATACAGATGAATCAGCAGCCGCCTGACCGCCGACGGAATCATTTTAATCGCTCGATGACGGCCCCAAGCGCGGCCAGCTTCACCTCGATGTGGTCATAACCGCGGTCCAGATGGTAGACGCGGTCTATGACTGTTTCCCCGGACGCAACCAATCCTGCGAGGATCAGGGAGGCGCTCGCACGCAGATCCGACGCCAGCACTTTGGCGCCGGTCAGAGGCTTGCCCCCTTTGACGAGGGCGCGCCGGCCATCGATGCTGATGTCTGCGCCCATGCGGACCAGTTCCTGCGCATGCATGAAGCGGTTTTCAAATATCGTCTCCGTAATGATGGCGGCTCCGTCCCCTTGCGTCATCAAGGCCATATATTGCGCCTGCATGTCGGTGGCGAAGCCGGGATAGGGGAGCGTGGTCACGTCTTGTGACCGGATAGGTTCATGGCCGCGCACTCGAACCGACTCCGGCCCCGTAATCTCGATCTCGGCGCCCGTGCGCGTGAGCTGGGAAAGGAGTGCGCCCATATGATCCGGCCGGCCCCCGGCGATCTCTACATCCCCGCGTGTGATCGCCGCCGCCGTGGCGAACGTGCCCGCCTCGATGCGGTCGGGTATAATTCGGTGCCGGCAGCCATGCAGTCCCTCCACGCCCTGGATCCGGATCGTACGTGTGCCGTCCCCTTCGATGCGCGCTCCCATTTTTCTTAGAAGCTCCGCAAGGTCGACAACCTCCGGTTCGCAGGCTGCGTTGTCGAGCACGGTCTCGCCGCGCGCCAGACATGCCGCCATCATCAGGTTCTCTGTGCCGGTCACCGTTACCGTATCCATCAGGATTTCCGCGCCTACCAGCCTGCTGCAGCTGGCTTCCACGTAGCCGTGTACGATCTCGCATTTCGCCCCCATCTTCTCCAGCCCCATGAGATGAAGATTGACCGGGCGGGCGCCGATGGCGCAGCCTCCCGGGAGCGAGACGCGCGCGAATCCGAACCGTCCCATCAGCGGGCCGAGGACCAGGATCGATGCGCGCATGGTCTTTACAAGTTCATAGGGTGCCTCGCGGGAGGTGAGTTGATGATCCGCCTTCAGTCGCGCCACGCCTGCGGGATTGATTTCCGCCTCGACGCCCATTTCGGCCAGCAAGCGGCGGGCCGTGAAAATGTCCTGCACCCGCGGGAGGCTTTCGAGCTCAACGGTCTCCGGCGTGAGCAGCGAAGCCGCCATGGCAGGCAGAGCCGCGTTCTTGGCACCGCTGATCTCGACGCGACCCGCCAGCGGAGTCCCGCCCGTTATGCGAATCTTGTCCATTTTGTCCCCTTGTCACTAGTTCTTACGTGCCACCAGGCAACGTGGAATACTCTGCAGGTCCTGTAGGGTCTCGGTCAAGGTCAATCCGGCCTCGCTGACCAGTTTTGCCACCTCGTTCACCTGACCGGCGCCAAGCTCCAAAAGCAGGCAGCCTGCCTCTGCCAGACGGCACGCGGCCTGCGGAATCAGGCGGCGGTAAACCTCGAGGCCGGACTCGCCGCCGTCTAACGCCTGGCGGGGCTCGTGCTCACGGATCATGCGAGGCAGATCCGCCATCTCTGCACCGGGGATGTAGGGCGGATTGCTCAGAATGAAGTCGAATAAGGGCTGTGCAGGAAAGCACTCCAGCAGATCACTGCAGACAAATTCGAGGCGCCCTTCCACGCCAAGACGACACGCATTCTCCCGGGCAACCGCCAGAGCGTGCTGCGAGAGATCCGTCGCCCAACCGCGCGCGTCCGGCAACTGATGCGCTACCGACACCGCGATACATCCCGATCCTGTCCCGACGTCCACAAAGCGCAAAGCTCCGGCCCGCGTGTGCGCCAACTCGACAGCCTTTTCCACCAGGATTTCGGTTTCGGGCCGGGGTATTAAAACGTCCGGCGTCACCAGGAAGGGAAGCCCATAGAATTCCCTTTCTCCAGTCAAATAATGCAGCGGCTCGCCCCTCGCACTACGGCGCACCAAAACTTGAAATCTTGCCCAAGGCCCGGCTCCCAACGGATCGTGAGTATGTCCAATGATGCGTGCGCGTTCCCACTTCAGGACATGTGCCAGGAGTGCCTCTGCCGCCAGCCGGGGAGAATCCACCTGCGCTGCCCGCAGCTCGCCAACCGCCCAAACGATGGCAGATCCCACGGTTTCGGCCTGCATTACACGCTCCTCCGATGAAGCGCCTGGTTAGGCTTGCTCTGAGGAAACGAGTGGGTATTTTTCAGGATGTTCTACGGTTGGGCTCATATCTCCTCTCTTTGATTCATGCATCAGGCTCTTCGTTCATTGGCGTCGGGGACAGGAACTACGACCGCCTGCTTCAACTTCTCGGCCTGGAAATGAGTGATCAAGGCTTCGATGATGGAACCGATGGAGCCGTCGAGGACGCCTGTGAGATTGTGCATGGTCAATCCGATCCGGTGGTCGGTCACGCGGTTCTGAGGGAAATTGTAGGTCCGGATCTTTTCGCTGCGGTCGCCGCTGCCCACCTGGCTGCGCCGGTTCTCGGCGATGGACTTCTGCTGCTCCTGCAAGGCGATGTCATAGAGCCGCGAGCGCAGCACGCGCATCGCCTTGGCCCGGTTCTTGATCTGTGACTTCTCATCCTGGCATGAAACCACGAGCCCCGTCGGCAGGTGCGTGATGCGCACCGCGGAGTAGGTCGTGTTCACGGACTGACCTCCAGGCCCTGATGAGCAGAAGGTATCGATGCGGATGTCCTTGGGATCAACCACAATCTCGACGTCATCGGCCTCGGGCAGGACCGCGACCGTGACCGCGGAAGTGTGGATCCGACCGCTGGCCTCCGTGGAGGGAACCCGCTGGACGCGGTGGACTCCGCTCTCGTACTTGAGCTTGCTGTAGACACGATCCCCTTCAATGATGGCGATGATCTCCTTGTATCCTCCCACCTCAGAGACATGGTCTTCCGTAACCTCCACACGCCAGCCGCACTCCTCCGCATAGCGCACGTACATGCGGAACAACTCGGCGGCAAACAGCGTCGCCTCATCGCCTCCCGTTCCCGCGCGGATCTCGAGCAGGACGTTCTTTTCATCGTGGGGATCTTTTGGCATGAGCAGAAGTTGAAGATCCTTCTGGCAGGCCTCCGCGCGTTGTTCCAGAGTTGCCAGCTCCTCTTCCGCCAGATTCTTCATCTCCGGATCCGTTTCCGTGCGCAGCAGGGTCTTGGTGTCCTCGACGCCGCGCAGGAGATCCTTATACTCACGGAATCGGTCGACGATTTCGCTCAATTCCCGGTGTGCCTTGGCGTACTTCTGGTACGCGGTCGGGTTGGCGATGATTGCGGGATCGGCCAGCTGCCGGTTGAGTTCTTCGAATTTTTTCTCGAGTTCGTTCAGTTTGTCGATCATGGGATTATGAACCGAAAATAAAGGATAAACCCCTGGCCTGGGCCAGAGACGGAGTGCGCTTGAAAGGCCCGCTAAGCTGCAGCCTGTGCCTCACGTGCTTTGATGCTGTCGAGGGCGAGAGCTTCCTGCAGTGCGCGGATCGCAACTTCGAGCTGATCGTCGCTGGGTTCCTTGGTCGTGATCCGCTGCAGGGAAAGGCCGGGCAGGACGACCAGACGGAAGAATCCCTGACGGCAGCGGGGGGCGGAAAAACGAATCAGCTCATAGGATAGCCCCGAAATGACCGGAATCAGGATCACGCGCGAAAGGAAGATGGCCCAGAAGGCATGAAACTTGAAGATGGAGAAAACCACGATGCTCACCACCATCACGAACAACAGGAAACTGGTGCCGCAGCGCGGGTGCAAGGTCGACTTTTTGCGCGCGTTCTCGACCGTTAATTCTTCCTTGGCCTCCCAGGTGTAGACCACTTTGTGCTCGGCGCCATGATACTGAAAGACTCGTTTGATATCCTTCATCCTGCTGATCAGCAGGATATAGGCGAGGAAGAAGACGACCCGGATCACGCCGTCGACAAGGTTGAAGACGAACCAATTGTGAATGGCGGCAAAGTAGTTCTTCAACCAGGTGGTAAGCCATAGCGGCGCCAGAATGAAAATCACCACCGCAGCAACTGCGGCCGCGCCCATCGACAATGCCACCGGAAGCCAACCACTATCCTGAGCGGCCTCGCCGGCGGCTGTTTTCTCGGCAGCGCCCGGTTTCGGGTCGGCATCGGCCATCGCCGCATTGAAGGAGAAATTGAGGGTGCGGATGCCCAGCACCAGCGATTGCAGCAGGACCGCAAAGCCGCGCACCACAGGCCAGGTTAGTGGCTTCCAGACGTCAGCCAGCCGGCGCACGGGTTCCTTCTTGATCGCCATTGAGCCATCCGCACGCCGCACCGCTACGGCATACGCGTACGGAGTGCGCATCATGACGCCCTCGATCACTGCCTGCCCGCCGACAAGAATGTCTTCGGGAGAGCCTTTTTTGCCGCTGCCTGGCATGGGTTTGGTCCTTATCCGGGCGGAGCTGCTATTTCTTGGCGTACTTTTTCTGGAAACGTTC
Source organism: Acidobacteriota bacterium (assembly GCA_041501225.1). Lineage (GTDB taxonomy): Bacteria > Acidobacteriota > UBA6911 > UBA6911 > UBA6911 > JAFNAG01. Next base: position 35,282 of record JBGQNR010000009.1, on the reverse strand, counting down.
GATGCGGCCGGCGGTATCGATCAGCTTCTGCTTCCCAGTGAAAAACGGGTGGCAAGCAGAGCAGATTTCCAGGCGGATTTCTTTCTTCGTGGAACGGGTCTCAAACTGGTTCCCGCAGGCGCAACTCACCATCACTTTATGGTATTGCGGGTGTATATCCTTTTTCATATTGCCCTCACAAAAACTGCCATTATACCAAAACCTCCCATAAATCCACGTACTTAATTTTGACACCAGAAGACCTCTCATTCCAGGGCTTGCAGCGGCGGCGGGACCCAGGCGATGAAACAGACTCAAGGCGCATCACCGTGGTGTGATCGTCTTGCCCTAAATTAGCCGCGGAGGGGCGCAAGACAGCAGCCAGGGGCGCCAGACCCCGGATCCAAGGCAGGTTTTCAAAGAGCCCTGGGAGGCGACAGAAACCCTTTATTTTCTGATGTTTTCTGTCGCCTCTTCAGGGCTCACGCACTTTGCCAGCCTCTTGCGCTCACCCGCGGCTGCTGTCTGCGCCTCCTCAGGGCTGCAGGCGCTTCTACGGTCTTCAGCCCACCCCCTCTGGCTGCAGGCGCTCCTTTGTCATTCGGCATGGGTTTTGAGAGTGTCTCGCGGGGCGGAGCTTGATGTCCGATCATTGGGTGCAGGAGCGCCGTCCGGCGACCGGCGCCCACTTTGTGGAAGAGCTGTTCCGCTAACTTGCATTAAAGCTTGTACTTGACAATGTTTAGGCCGCGGGGTATAAATCGACGCCTATACTTCTTGTGATCGAAGGAATGATAAACCTTGGATTTGCAGCATGCTTGGAACCTAAACCCTTCGGGTAATCCGCTTCTATTCCCGCCAGATCACATTGCAATTATAGTAATTGAAAAGGTTCCGAGCCGGTATCGTAAAAGCCGGTAAGGGTATATTTAGGAGGAGAGAATGCCATTTGACATCAACGACGCGCAGACAGCCGCAGGAGGTTCTGCGGAGGAAAGCGCCCCATCCCGGCCCCAGTCTCACAAGGGTGCCGATCAGCATGAAGACAACAGCTTTGAAGCCCTTCTCGCGGCACACGAGGGAAGAACCCAGAGCTTCTCTGAAGGAGAGGTAATCCGAGGCAAAGTCATCGCCATCACCGGCGGCGGGGTCATTGTCGACGTAGGATTCAAATCGGAAGGCATCATCCCGATCGCGCAGTTCACGGACGAACAGGGCCGTGTAGGCATCAAGGTCGGCGATCCGGTGGATGTGTTTCTGGAACAGACGGAGGATTCCGAAGGCTACGTAGTGCTTTCGCGCGAAAAAGCGGAACGGATGAAGATCTGGGACGAGATCGAGCGCGCCTATCGCGAAGGCACCACAGTGAAGGGCAGGGTCATCGAGCGCATCAAGGGCGGCCTGGCGGTCGACATCGGAGTGCGCGCGTTTTTGCCTGGCTCGCAGATCGACCTGCGGCCGGTCCGGAATCTGGACAGCCTGCGCGGTGAAGAATTTGAGATGCGCGTGATCAAGGTCAACAAGAAGCGCGGCAACATCGTCCTGTCCCGCAAAGCTGTGCTGGAAGAATCCATGAAGGAAGAGAAGGCCAAGACCCTCGAAGTGCTTGAGGACGGCAAGGTGATGGAAGGCATCGTCAAGAACATCACAGACTACGGCGCCTTCATCGACCTCGGCGGCGTGGACGGCTTGCTCCACATCACCGACATGTCCTGGGGCCGCGTCAATCATCCTTCCGAGCTTTTCAACGTGGGCGACAAGCTGAAGGTGAAGGTCGTCAAGTTCAATCGCGAGGACGGCCGCGTCTCGTTGGGCTACAAACAGCTCACGGAAGATCCCTGGCTGCACGCCGACATGCGTTACCCCAAGAACATCCGTATCCAGGGCAAGGTCGTCAGCTTAACGGACTATGGTGCGTTCGTGGAACTCGAGCCCGGGATTGAAGGCCTGATTCACATCTCGGAAATGACCTGGAACAAGCGCGTGAAGCACCCCTCGAAGATCGTAAATGTCGGGGATATGGTCGAAGTCGTCGTCCTGGACATCGACATCGAAGCGCGGAGAATCTCTCTCGGCCTGAAGCAGACCGAGCCGAATCCGTGGGATGTCATTGAAGCGCGGTATGCCCCGGGCACCGTCATTACCGGAAAGGTGCGCAACGTGACCGACTTTGGCGCATTTGTCGAAGTCGAAGAGGGCATCGACGGACTGGTCCATGTGTCCGATATGTCGTGGACCAAGCGCATCAAGCACCCGTCGGAAATGCTTAAGAAAGGCGATGAAGTCCAGGCGGTCATTCTGAGCATCGACGCCGGCAACCAGAAGCTCAGCCTCGGCATCAAGCAGCTCGAGCCGGATCGTTGGGAAGACTGGTTCAGCCGCCATCAGCTGGGTCAGGCCGTTAAAGGCAAGATTGCCCGCATGACCAACTTTGGCGCCTTCGTCGAGCTCGAGGAAGGCATCGAAGGCCTGTGCCATGTCTCCGAGCTGGACGACAAGCACGTGGAAAAACCGACGGAATTCCTCAACGTCGGGCAGGAAGTCGAAATGCGCATCATCAAGCTCAATCTCGCGGAAAAGAAGATCGGGCTGAGTTTGAAAGCGATGAAAGAGGAGGAGCCGCGGCTCGAGTTTACCTCCTATATGGCATCGGCCGATTCCGGCAATGCTTCCATGGGAGAGCGTCTCGGCGAACAATTGCAGCGCTTGAAGAAACCCAGCACCGACTGATCTCCTGTCGGCAGGACTCAAACCCATGCCTGAGCGGCGATCCAATTTGTTGCTGTGGCTGGTAGTGGGGGGAGGTGGGCTGTTGTTCTTTGCCCTCTCCCTCCTTGCGCTCGCCCTGTATTCTTCCAGCAGCACAAGCCCGTCTTTCTCCTTCTCCAGCAACGCGGTCGCAGTGATCGACCTGGAAGGAATCATTCTCGATTCCAGGGAATTCGCGCAGGAACTCAAAGACATCGGCGGATCTCCGGGAGTCAGGGCTGTTGTTTTGCGCATTAACAGCCCCGGCGGCGGCGTGGCGGCCTCGCAGGAGATGTACGAGGCGGTGCGCAAGTTCCGCGCCGACACGCACAAAAAGGTGGTGGTCAGCATGGCTTCCGTGGCCGCGTCCGGCGGCTATTATGTCGCATGCGCCGCCGACAAAATCTATGCCAATCCCGGCAGCATCACCGGCAGCATTGGCGTGATCGCCGAATGGTACAACTACGCCGACCTGCTGAAGTGGGCCAAGCTGCAGGACGTCGTATTTAAGAGCGGTGAGTTCAAGGACACCGGTTCTCCTTCGCGCCCGCTCACGGATGCAGAAAAGGCGTATTTTCAAAACCTGATTCAAAATATGTTCGGCCAGTTCGTCAAAGACGTCGCCGTCAGTCGCAAGATGAGCGAGGACGACGTGCGCAAGCTGGCCGATGGCCGTGTTTTTACCGGCCTGGAGGCAAAGAACAACGGCCTGGTCGACGATTTGGGCGCGCTGCAGGACGCCGTCGCAGCCGCAGGCAAGATGGCCGGAATCATCGGCGAGCCCAGGATTGTCACGCCACCGAAGAAAAAGATCTCTCTTTTGGATATACTATTGGGCGATGCCCGTACGGTACTCAATTTGAATCCGGATCGTTCCGAGTCGCACATACGATTTCAATACCTTTGGAAATAAACCTTGGAGACAAATCGTAATGACAAAAGCAGAATTGGTTGAAGAAGTCGCCAGCCAGTCGGACCTGACCAAGAAAGACGCTGAAGTGATCGTGCAGACCGTTCTGGACAGCATCACCGAATCGTTGCAGAAAGGTGAAAAGGTCGAGCTCCGGGGCTTCGGTTCCTTCCGCATCCGCAACCGGGCTTCCCGCCAGGGTCGGAATCCCAAGACCGGCAGCGGCGTCACGGTTCCGGCCAAGAAGGTCCCTTATTTCAAGCCCGGCAAGGAAATCAAGGACCTGATCAACGTCTAATGGACCGTTTGTGGACGCCCTGGCGCTATGACTACATAAGCAGGATCGATCCCGCAGATACCCGTTGTGTCTTCTGCCGGATCCTCGCCGAACCCGAAAAGGACGAAGAGAACTTCGTCCTTTTTCGCGGGAGAGTGCTGTTTGTTCTTCTGAACCTGTTCCCGTACACGAGCGGGCACCTGCTTCTCGCTGCCAACCGGCATATTTCCTCCCTGGGCGAAGCCGCAAAACCAGAGCTCCACAGCTTCCTCGAAACCGCCCAGCACTGCGAGGCTGCGCTGCAAAGCGAGTATCATCCCGAAGGTTTCAACATGGGCTTCAACCTGGGCCGGATGGCGGGCGCAGGGGTCGCCCATCACCTGCACATGCACGTGCTGCCCCGCTGGACCGGAGACGCAAATTTCCTTTCCGTCGTCTCCGAAACCCGGGTTCTGCCTGAGGACCTTCCCAGGACCTACCAGCGGCTGCTGCCCTATTTCCGCAATTGCGAACAAACCTGAATCGATGCGTATGAGGAGGCAAGTCCTATGTGGAAATGTCCCGGTTGCGGTGAGACTGTAGACGATCACTTCGAAGTCTGCTGGAACTGCCAGGGCGCGCGGGCCGGTTCATCTCCAGTATCCGAAGGTGACCAACCTCCTGCCGTTGCATTGCAGGAGCTGCCCCAAACGGATGGCAGCATCGAAGTAGAGGTTTTCGGCCGGAAATTGTCCTGCGTTGTGTGCGGAAACGCAACTTTTCACGAACGTGACTCGTTGCTGAATACGCGTCTTGCCACCTTCTTCAAATTCGATTGGGCGAATGCACAGGCCGTCAATTATATCTGCACGCGCTGCGGCTACATTTTCTGGTTCCTGCCGGAATGAGGCCTGGGAGTCACTGCCGTTGATCTCTCGTGGCTGCTGCGCGCGCCGCTGAATCCGCCGATGCTGCGCCCCACTGTATTCGGGGTGATCGGTCCTGCAGACATGCGCGCGACTTTCTACTCATTGCTCCAGGCGATTGCCGGCAGGTAGTTCGACGAATGCGCAATGGCCGGCCTGGCCTGGGGGATGTATCGATTCAAGTGGTTTGTCAAATTCTGATCGGTATCCGGAGGATACGGGGCCTGAAAAATGAATGGCGGCGCGCAAATGCAACGCAAAAACAACCGGGATCGTGCGCGTATCGGTCCTCACATGCGGTTGTCACTTTGGGCCGTCGAAAAATATCCGCCCGCGATCCCCCCTTTTGGCCTCGTTGCCGGTTGCGCGCCGTTCTTCCGCACCTCGTTCCAGTGCAATCGATTGGAAAGATCTTGTAAAAAAATGTCAAATCGAAAGTGCAAAACCAGTACCATTTCCGCACCCGCATCCCTTGGACCTCCGGAGGCATGAGTGCGTGAAAACCCTTGCCAGTCGCGGGTTTCAGAGCCATCATATCAAAATTTTATTTTTGTTTTTTTTGGTTGAAAGCATCAAACCTGTATGTTACTTTCACGCGCGTCATAGGGTCGAAATGCTTCGCGCCACTCCGATAGGAATGGCAAATTGAAATCCCCCGAATTTGATGTCTCGGGGCAGTAGGAAGTCAAGAAGTACCTACTGCACGACGGGGTGGTGCGTTTTCCACAGCTGTGCAATATTCTGTGGAAAACTTGGCACGGCCAGCGGAGATCGCCCAGATTTCAAATTGTGCATCGGTTCTCAGAAGAACGTCGTATGGAAGTTTGGGCCCAGGTACTATCAAGCGTCGGCAAGAAGGTGAACCGCCAGTGTTTTGATACCTGGTTTCGCCCGATCGTGTTCGACCACCGCGACAATCAGGTGCTGCACCTGACGGTTCCCAACGAGAGTTTCAAGAAGTGGCTGCTCGAGCACTACTCCGACCTGCTGCGCGATGCAGTGCGGGAAGCGACACATTCTTCTCTCCAGTTGAAAATCTCTGTTGGAACTCCTTTGTCGAATGACCCTTCTCAGGGGCCGAATCCGGTGAGTGACACCCAAAACACCCCGGCTCTCCTCAACCCCAAATACACCTTTGATTCGTTTGTAGTGGGTTCCAGCAATCAATTTGCGCGCGCTGCTGCCCTGGCTGTGGCGGAGCAGCCTTCGAAGGCGTATAACCCGTTATACCTTTACGGGGGAGTCGGGCTGGGCAAAACCCACCTGATGCATGCCATCGGCCACGCCATCCTGAAAAAGAGCCCCAGGCTGCGCCTGACCTACATGTCGTCGGAACGGTTCATGAACGAGCTCGTCAACTCGATTCGTTATGACCGCACCAACCAGTTCAGGGAGAAGTACCGCAACATCGATATCCTCCTGATGGATGACATCCAGTTCCTTGCGGGCAAGGAGAGGACGCAAGAGGAGTTTTTCCACACCTTCAACGCGCTCTACGACGCCCAGAAACAGATCGTGATCTCCAGCGATTGCCCGCCGCGGGAAATCCCCACGATTGAAGAGCGGCTGCACTCCCGCTTCGAGTGGGGTCTCATTGCCGACATCCAGCCGCCGGATCTCGAAACCAAGATCGCGATTCTCAAAAAGAAGGCAGAGGCGGATCTTTTAACGCTGCCGGATTCGGTCGCGGTCTATGTTGCCAACAGTATTCGCTCCAATATCAGGGAACTCGAGGGTGCCCTGATCCGCCTCACCGCGCGCGCCTCGCTCGACGGCATGGATCCGTCGGAGATCGACATCGGCTACGCCAAGGAGGTTCTCAAGGATCTGGTCGTGGACGATCGTCGCTCGATCTCCTCCGAGATGATCATCCGCGCAGTCGCGGGTTACTACGGGCTGAAGCCGGCGCAACTCAAGTCCAAGAACAACTCCCGGCGGATTGCGCAACCGAGGCAGATTGCCATGTACATCTGCAAGGAAGTGACAGGATTGTCTCTTCCCCAGATCGGCAAGGATTTCGGCGGCAAACATCACACGACGGTGCTGCATTCCGTTCGCAAGATTGATGGGATGCGCAAAAGGGACTCTGAGATCGCTGCGGCAATCTCAAAACTCCTGCCCTCCTTCCGCTGAAAGCCATCTCTCCATTACCTCCGTCGGAAATCACGGTTTGGCAAAGCGGCAAGAAACCTCAACGCCACAGCGCAGAGGCCGCAGAGAAAGCACAATTGAAAAAACTTCCTTTACTCACAGGTGGATCAACAGGACAATGGCTACAAACCAGGGGGATAGGATCGGTTATGCACAGATCGATCGACGAAAATCCTGTGGATCTCAGCACGCTGTCCCTTTTTCCACACGGCCGGCCCGATTTCCAAATCTCTTCTATTTTTTATCCAAGCCCCAGCACGTTCGCAGATTTCGTCTTACCCGGCTTTTCAACAAATTCACCGGTGCTACTATTTCTTCTAGGAAAGATGTAATCTATTATTCTTCAGAAAAAGAAAAAATGAGGGCCGGGAGTTAACTTCGCCGTCGCGGAATCGGAGGGTTTTGTTTATAATCACCTCCTTCGCAGTTTCATCTCCAAGGAGCAGGATCTCATGGAATTTACGGTAAAAAGAAATTTGCTGTTGAACGAGTTGAACCTTGTTCAGGGAGTGATTGAGAAAAAGAGCACGATCCCGATCCTTTCCAACATTCTTTTGGAAGCATCGGGAGATGCACTCGGGATTACGGCCACCGATCTGGATGTGAGCATCTGCTGCGGCTGCTCTGCGGAGGTGCATGCTCCTGGAACTCTGACCGTGTCCGCGCGGCGGATGTTCGATATCGTGCGCCTGCTTCCGGAAGAATCCGAAATCCACTGCAAGCTGCTTGAAAACGACTGGGTAAAACTGCGAGCGGGAAAATCCGATTACAAGGTGGTCGGGCTGCCGCGAGAGAATTTTCCCTCCGTCCCGCAAGCCCCCGCCGGCGGCATATCTCTTCCGGGAAACGACCTGAGAGCCATGATCCTGCGCACCATGTTTGCCATTACACAGGAAGAGTCCCGCTACTCGCTGAATGGAGCTCTGTTAGTTCTGGGGCCGCATGAAATGCGCATGGTCGCGACGGATGGACACCGGTTGGCGCTGGTGGCCAAGACCATTGACATCGAGGGCGTCGATGGCGAGATGCGAGCTCTGATCCCGCGCAAGACCCTGGTGGAAATCCTGAGGCTGATCGGGGAACAGGATATGATGGTGGAATTCGGCAGGGACGAAAATCACATCTTCTTCTCGGTTGGCGGCAAAAAACTCATCTCCAGGGTTCTCGCCGGTCAGTTCCCGAACTACGAGATGGTGGTGCCGCGCGACAACGACAAGCGCGTCGTGGCCTCGAGCCGCGCTCTTGCGGAGGGAATCCGCAGGGCAGCGGTGATGTCCGACGAGAAATTGCGCGCAGTTCGTCTGGCCTTCGGCCCCGGGACCGCCGAGATCACCGCCAGCAGCGCCGAGGCGGGAGAGGCACGCGAGGTAGTGGAGGTTGAATATGAAGGCGTCGGCGTGAGCATCGGATTCAATCCCCAGTACCTGCTCGATTTCCTGGCGGTGTGCGGCGCGGACTCTGTGAGTATTCTGGTGAAGGATGCCGAGACCCAGGGAATGCTCAGCCCTGTCGGCCCTGCCGAGTTGGATTACCGTTATGTCGTCATGCCCATGAAGTTCTAGGTGTGCAGGTACTCAAACTCCGTCTATATCAGTACCGCAACTTCTGCCAGCAGGAAATGGAGTTCTGTCCGGGCACGAATCTCTTTTGCGGGCGGAACGGGCAAGGCAAGACGAACCTCCTGGAGGCTATCTACCTGCTGGGCTATGGCAGGAGCTTCCGCAGCGTATCCCCCAGAGATTGCATCCAGCATGGCCGCGAGGAATGCCGGCTCGAAGGGAAGATCGAACACGGCACGATGATTCGCGAGCTGGGGATTTCCATTTCGCAGGCGGAAGAAAAGAAACTCTCGCTCCACCACAAGGCTGTGGGGCTGGCGGAGTTCATCGGAAATTTCCACACGCTGGCTTTTACCCAGGAACATCTCAAAGTGGTTCGCGGCGGGCCTGCCGAGCGGCGGGCCTTTCTCGATCGCGCCATGATTACGGCATATCCGGGCCACATGCAGCGCCTGGCGGCCTACGGGCGGGCACTAAAGCAGCGAAATCACCTGCTTGGAGCCGCACTGGGAAGCAGCGGACGAATGGACCGGGAACTGCTCGACTGTTGGGATGAGAAGCTGATCCAGGAAGGCGGCCGGATTCTCCGGAACCGCCGGAACTACGTCGCGGAAATGAAGGAAGAATTCGTCAACCCCCTCTGCAGCAGTGAGAACCTCGAGATCCGATACTCATCGCTGGTCGCTACCGCTGACACCGGGGACACAGAGATCGAAGGCGAGTTCCGGCGACGACTCCGGGAAGCGCGGAACATCGATGAGAGAAAAGGATTCACCACCGTCGGCCCGCACCGGGACGATCTTAGGCTGCTGCTGAACGGGAAGTCGCTGGCGGATTTCGGCTCAGCCGGCCAGCAGCGCAGTTGCCTGCTGGCGCTCTATTTCGCCCAGATGGAAATCCATCGCAAGACGTGCGGTTTTTATCCGGTCTTTCTCATGGATGATGTCGAAGCCGAGCTGGACAGCCAGCGTTTGCAGGCGTTCCTGGAGCACCTGGCGCTTCGAACCCAGACGTTCCTGACGACCGCCAAGGAGCAGTTTCTGCCCCCGCTCGGAGCCGACGCGCTCCGCTTCCACGTGAGTGCCGGCCAGGTCGAACGTCTCGGTCATTGTAAGCCATAGATTTTAAATAAGATAAAACTTCAATTTTGCGCCCTTTTCCATGCACTTTTTGAGCAGTTCTTTGCCCACTTCATGGTAGAATTCAGGGTTGAGTTTTTGGGCAATAAGTCATTATAAACAAAAAGGTTTCAATTAACTTCCAACCGGGTTCAGGAAGAGAATTTGAGCATGCAGGACGGGGATCAAACTGTACCGGCAGACGGTCAACCGGAAACCGGTGTGCCGACCGGTGGAAACGTGGCGGAACAGGCTTACGGCGCCGACCAGATCAAGGTGCTGGAAGGGCTGGAAGCCGTGCGCATGCGGCCGGCGATGTATGTCGGTTCCACCTCCGGGGACGGACTGCATCACCTGGTCTACGAGGTGGTAGACAATTCCGTCGACGAAGCGCTCAATGGTTTTTGCTCGCGGATCGAAGTTACCATCCACATCGACAACAGCATCACCGTCATCGACAACGGACGCGGCATCCCGACCGACTTTCATCAGCAGGCGCAGAAATCGGCGGCGGAAGTGGTGATGACGGTCCTCCACTCGGGCGGCAAATTCGACAACGACTCCTACAAGGTTTCCGGCGGTTTGCATGGGGTCGGGGTGTCGGTCGTCAACGCTTTGAGCCAGCGTCTGGACCTGGAGATCTGGCGCGGCGGCAAAGTCTATGAACAAAGCTACGAGCGGGGCAAGCCGGTCAGCGACTTCAAGGAAACAGGAACGACCAAACGGCGCGGCACGAAAATCACCTTCAAGCCTGACGGCACGATTTTCGAGACGCTGGATTTCAATTACGACACGATAGCCGGCCGCCTGCGCGAACTGTCGTTTCTCAACCGCGGGCTGGAAATCGTGCTCGAGGATCTGCGCTCCGACCGGCGGGTGGAGTTTAAGTATGAGGGAGGAATCTCCTCGTTCATCGAGCATCTGAACGCGAACAAGAACACGCTCCATCCCGCGCCGATCTACTTCGAGACTCGTAAAGAGGATGTGGTCGTCGAAGTCGCGATGCAGTACAACGACGGCTACAGCGAAACCATCTTCTCATTCGCCAACAACATCAACACCCACGAAGGCGGAACGCACCTGATCGGCTTCAAATCGGCGCTCACGCGCACGCTGAACTCCTACGCGCAAGCCCACGATCTGCTCAAGGATCTCAAGGAAAATCCGACCGGGGAAGATGCGCGGGAAGGATTGGTGGCCGTGGTCAGCGTGAAGCTGAGAAGCCCGCAATTCGAAGGTCAGACCAAAACCAAGCTGGGTAACAGCGAAATCAAAGGGATCGTGGAGACGGCTGTTAACGAAAACCTGGGAGCGTTCTTCGAAGAAAATCCGCAATGGTCGCGCAAGATCCTCATGAAGGCAGTCGAGGCAGCGCGCGCGCGCGAGGCGGCGCGCAAGGCACGCGACCTGACGAGACGGAAAGGTGCCCTCGACAGCGGCCTGCTCCCAGGCAAGCTCGCCGACTGCCAGGAGCGCGACCCGAAGTTTTGTGAGATCTACATCGTCGAGGGGGATAGCGCCGGCGGCTCCGCCAAGCAGGGACGAGACCGCAAGTTCCAGGCGATCCTTCCCATTAAAGGGAAAATTCTGAACGTAGAGAAGGCGCGCTTCGACAAGATGCTGAGCAACCAGGAAATCATCACCATGATTTCGGCGATCGGTACCGGCATCGGCAAGGAAGATTTCGCCCTCGACAAGCTTCGCTACGACCGGATCATCATCATGACAGACGCCGATGTGGACGGCGCGCACATCCGGACGCTGCTTCTGACTTTCTTCTACCGGCAAATGCCCGAGCTGGTGGAGGGCGGCCATATCTACATTGCGCAACCGCCGCTGTACTCGGTAAAGCACGGCAAGACCATGAAGTACCTGCGCGCCGAACGCGAGATGGAAGAGTATCTGATGCAGCGCGCCACGCAGGATGTCGTGGTCACGGTCGAGAAAAGCGGCATGCAGTTCAGCGGCGAGCAGCTTGTGAAGCTGTTGAACGGAATCAACGAACGCGGGTCGATTTACGCCAAGCTCAACCGGCGCCTGGAGAATGCCGAGCTGCTTGACCGGCTGCTGCTTTTCGTTGCCGGCGAAGGGGCCTTGCTGCAACAGGGCTTCACTCTAAAGGAGCTCTTTCAACAAAAGGAGCTGCTGGAGACACTTGGTCAGATCCTGCAGGGGATCGGATACCAGTGCACCACGCTGCTGGATGAGGAGCACGGACTGCACTCGCTGGTGATTCAGAAGGACGGCAACGGCAGCAAGCTCACGATCAACTGGGATTTCCTGTCCTCGGTCGAATGGCAGCGCCTCTTTCAGCTCTATTCCGAAATGGCGCCTTTCGACAAGCCTCCCTTCATGGTCAGACAGAACGGCAGCAAGATCGCCATCGGCTCCCGCGAGCTCTTGCTCGAGCACATTCTCGCGCTCGGCAAAAAAGACCTTACCATCCAACGCTATAAGGGCCTTGGCGAGATGAATCCGGAACAGCTCTGGAGCACCACCATGAATCCGGAATCCCGCACGCTGATGAAGGTCACGATCGACGATGCCGTGCAGACTGATGCCATCTTCACAATCCTGATGGGCGATGCCGTCGAGCCCAGGCGACGCTTCATCGAAGAGAACGCCCTCAACGTTCGCAACCTGGATATTTGATTCCGCCTATGAATCCAGCGCTGGAGCAGGTACCGGTAAATCTGATCGACGAGATGCGCAAGTCCTACCTGGACTATGCGATGAGCGTCATCATCGGCAGAGCCCTTCCCGATGTTCGCGACGGGCTCAAACCCGTGCATCGCCGCGTCCTGTACGCGATGCACGATCTGGGCAACACCTACAATAAGGCTTACAAAAAATCCGCGCGCATCGTCGGCGATGTCATCGGCAAGTACCACCCGCACGGCGACACCGCGGTGTACGACACGATCGTGCGGCTGGTTCAGGACTTTTCGATCCGGTACCCCTTGATCGACGGCCAGGGCAATTTCGGTTCGGTCGATGGCGACAACGCCGCCGCCATGCGCTATACCGAGATTCGCATGGCGCGCATTGCGGACGAGCTGCTCGCCGACATCGAAAAGGAGACCGTCGATTTCGGCCCCAACTACGATGGCGCCCTCTCGGAACCGCTGGTGCTGCCCGCCAAGTTCCCCAACCTTATGGTCAACGGGTCCTCGGGGATCGCCGTCGGCATGGCGACCAACATTCCGCCCCACAACCTGTCCGAGATCATCAACGCCACCATCCTGTTGATCGAGAACCCGCAAGCGACCCTCGAAGAGATCATGGCCCTGGTGCCGGGACCGGACTTCCCCACGGCAGGCTTCATCTACGGACGCTCGGGCATCCGGTCCGCGTATCAGAGCGGGCGCGGCATCATCCTCATGCGGGCCCGGGCTGCCATCGAGCGCCTGGGGCGTGATCGCGAGGCGATCATCGTCACCGAAATCCCGTTCCAGACAAACAAGGCCAAGCTCATCGAACGCATCGCCGAACTGGTTCGGGATAAAAGACTGGAAGGCATTTCCGATCTCAGGGACGAATCCGACCGCGAAGGGATGCGCATTGTCATCGAGATTAAGAAAGATCAGCCGGCCCAGGTGGTGCTGAACAACCTGTACAAGATGACGCCGATGCAGTCCAGCTTCGGCATCATCCTGCTGGCGATCGTCAACAATCAGCCGCGCATCCTGTCGCTGGTGGACGCACTGAAATGCTTCATCGACCACCGCAAGGACGTGGTCCGGCGCCGGACGATCTTCGAACTTGGGAAGGCAGAGGCGCGTCTTCACATTCTGGACGGCCTGCGGCGCGCGCTCGACATGATCGATGCCATCATCACCCTGATCCGTTCGTCCAAGGAACCCGCCATTGCCAAGCAGGGCCTGATGACGCAAATGCAGTTCAGCGAGCTCCAGGCGCAGGCGATCCTCGAAATGCGCCTGCAGCGGTTGACCGGGCTGGAGCGAGAGAAGATTTACGCCGAGTATGAAGAGACGCTGAAGCTCATCGCCCGCCTCAAGGAAATTTTGGCCAGTGAGCAGGTCCTCAAGGGAGTGATCGTCGAAGAGCTCAAGGAGCTGCAGAAGACTTACGGGGATGAGCGCCGCACCGAGATCGTGGACGAGGAAGTCGAGATTACGCTCGAAGACCTCATTGCCGTGGAAGATGTCGTGATTACCGTCACGCACTCCGGCTACATCAAACGCACCAATGCCTCGCTCTACCATTCCCAGGGGAGGGGAGGCAAGGGCCGGATCGGCATGACGACGCGCGAAGAGGACTTCATTGATCACGTCTTCGTGGCCTCGACGCACAGCTATCTGCTCATCTATACCAACCAGGGACGCGTGTACTGGCTCAAGGTCTACGAAATCCCTGATGTCGGCACTGCGGGCAAAGGCAAGGCGATTGTCAATCTCGTCAACATGTCCAAGGAAGAAAAGATCGCAGACATCATCTCCGTCAAGGACTTTGAGACCGACCGCTATGTGGTGATGGCGACGCGCGACGGCATAGTCAAGAAGACGGCCCTGAGCGAATTCTCCAACCCACGCAGTGCGGGCATCATCGCCATCACCGTGCCGGAAGAAGACGAACTGATCGGATGCCAGCTGACCGATGGATCGTATGACATCCTGCTCGCGACGCGCAAAGGCAAGTCGATCCGATTTTTTGAAATAGAGGTTCGCGACATGGGACGAACCGCTCGCGGCGTGATCGGAATCCGGCTGGGTGAAGGCGATCACGTGGTGGCGATGTCGGCTCTCAGCGGCGAAGGGCAGTTCCTGACCGTCACGGAAAAAGGATTTGGCAAGCGCACCGGAGTGGAAGAGTACCCGCGGCAGGGGCGCGGCGGGTCGGGTGTGATCAATATCCGGGTCGGGAAGAAAAACGGCGAAGTCGTCAACACCTGCCACGTGCGCGAAGACGCCTGCGTGATGCTTATTACCGCCCAGGGAAAACTGATCAAGCTTTACGTTGACCAGATCCGCAACACTCAGACCCGGGCCGCGCTGGGGGTCAAATGCATCGACCTCGAGGAAGGGGATTACGTAGCCAGCGTGACCGTGGTGGCCGGCGAGGAGCCGGCGGCGGAGGAGCCCGGCGATGAGAGCGCTCCTTCCTGATCGGCGCCGCTCCCTGGTTGCATGGCTGCTTGTCCTGGCCGCGCTGGCTGCCGCCTGCAGCTCAGACTCCCAGCGGCTGCTGGATCAGGCGGAAACAAGCTGGCGCAAAGGCAACTACGAAGAAGCAATACAGGCCAACCAGGACCTCTACCAGCGCGATGGGCACGGCAAGTATGCGGCCCGCGCGCTCCTGAACATCGGCAACATCTACTACCTCAATCTGCGTCAGCTCAAGGGGGCGATCGAGTTTTACGACAAGCTCACGCAGGAGTTTCCTGATACCCCCGAGGCGCTACAGGCGCGACGGCAGCTGGCTTCCATCTATACCAATGAAGAGGTCATTCGTGATCTGGACCAGGCGATCGCCCAGTACGACCGGCTGCTCGATTCCAACGACCTTGCCGATCGAGCGGAAATCGAACTCCAGCGCGCCGATGCTTATTTTAAAAAAGGGGAATATGGCCGGGCGCTGCGCGCATTGAGCAGCCTGGAAGATTCCGGCATCAGCGGGCGCCTGGCGGCGCAAGTGGCGCTGAAAATCGGGGACATCTATCAGGTAGAGAAAAGATTCTCGGAGGCGATCGAACCGTTTCGCAAAGTTCTCGCTTCGAACTGTCAGGAATGCCGGCAGCGCGCGATCATGAACCTGGCGGAAACGTATGAGAATCTCCTGGATTTCGACAAGGCCATCGAGACGATCCGCATGTTGGATAAAACTCCGGAGAATGAGAAGTTTATCCTCAAAGAAGTCGAGCGCCTGACCAAGAAGCGCAAGGAAGTGGAACGAACGGGCTCATTGAATTGGGAACAGCCCCGAGCGAGCGATAGCGCGACCGGCGCAGCCAAAAAATCAGGCGCGACACCCACCAAGAAAAGATTTTAGATTTTGGATTGCGGATTATGGATTGATCGCATCACACGGTCAGGATCAATCCATAATCCGCAATCCAAAACCCAAAATACGGAATGCGCTGAAGTGGCAGCAAAAAATATGCGCGAAAGCGACGTATAATTAATGGGTTGAATTACTTGTGGCTTGACAGTCCCCTGCGGGGGGAGTAAGGTATGCCGTCGTTACTGAGAGGAGGTGTTTAGGCTTGGCGGAAGTCATCGTCAACGAAGGCGAGTCTCTAGAGAGCGCACTTCGGCGCTTCAAACGCAAGGTTCAGCAGGAAGATATCATCAAGGACGTCAAGAAACACTCGTTCTACCTGAAGCCCGGCGAAAGGAAGCGGATCAAGCAGGCACTCGCCCGCAAGCGGCTGCGCAAGAAGATGCGCGGCATGCGCGGCTAACGCGCTGATTCTGGTGGGCTGCCACCACAAACGGTATTGAAAGCTATCGGGACCGGTCCGGGATGAAGGATCGGCCTGATGGCTTTTTTTGTCTCAGGGAGTATCTTTTATTCTGTTGCGGTCTTTGTGTCTGCAGCCTTCGAGATGGGGGCTCCCAGGGCCCAAAGATGCGCAGAAAAAAAGCAGACCGGCTCAGCCGGAGAATTAGGCAGGGGAGGGAGGAGAAGGAGAGGTTACACGATGCGCAGATTTGACCGCATGGTCCTGGTTGTTCTGGACGGGGTGGGTATCGGGGAAATGCCTGACGCCGCTCGCTGGGGCGATGCCGGCAGTGACACTCTCGGCCACGTAATCGCCGCAGAACGGCCGCAGCTTCCTCATCTCGCCGATATGGGGCTGCCTGCGATTCGGCCGTTTGCCACCCTGGCGCTGCGCGGACCAGCTCGAGGCTGCTTTGGCAAAGCGGCGATTCGGTCCAACGGTAAAGACACCACCGTGGGACACTGGGAAATGGCGGGAATCCTCAGCATGGTGCCGTTTCCGACCTATCCGCAAGGCTTTCCGCCCCGGATCCTGGAACCGTTTGAGATAGCGATCGGGCGGGCAGCACTCGGCAATCGGGCGGCCTCAGGAACTGAAATCATCAAAGAGCTCGGCGATGAACACGTGCGCACGGGCAGGCCGATTGTCTACACGTCGGCGGATTCGGTTTTTCAGATTGCGGCGCATGAAGAGGTCATTCCGCTCGAGGAGCTGTACAGGATCTGCACCATCGCCCGCAAACTGCTCAACGGGCAGGACCGCGTCGCGCGCGTGATCGCGCGGCCGTTCATCGGGGCCTCAGGCGAATACCGCCGCACTGCGAACCGCAGGGATTTTGCGGTCCAGCCGCCCGAAGAGTCGCTGCTTGACCTCCTGAAGCGTGAGGGCCTGGCCGTGATCGGTGTGGGCAAGCTGGCGTCGATCTTCGACGGCAGCGGCATCACGGAAGATCTGCCGGTCCACGGCAACGACGAATCCATGAACGCAACCATCGCTGCGCTCGCGCGTATGCCTGCGGGGATGATTTTCAGCAATTTCGGGGATTTCGACACTCTCTGGGGTCACCGCAACGACTGCCGCGGGTTCGCGCGCGGTCTCGAGGCCTTCGACCGTAGGCTGCCCGAATTATGCGCGGCTCTGGGAAAGGACGACTGCCTGATCATTACCGCAGATCACGGCTGTGATCCGGCGGCGCCGGGAACGGACCACACGCGCGAATACACGCCGATTCTCGTCTTCAGCCCCAAGCTGGTTGGCGGCGTGGATCTGGGCACGCGCAGTTCTCTGGCAGACATCGGTCAGACCATCGCGGAGAATTTCGGCCTCCGGCTGCCTACGGGCACATCCTTCCTCAAGGATCTACAATAGCGCCGGGAGGAAGAATCAGCTCGCAGATGTACGGCAGATTGCGATAGCGCTGGTCGAAATCCAATCCATAGCCCACGACAAACTTATCCGGTATCTCGAAGCCGACGAAATCGGCGTGCACGTTGATGTGCCGCCGCGACGGCTTGCTGAGCAGGGTGACGACCCGAAGAGATCGCGGATTGCGGGATTGCAGGTTTTCCATCAGGTAATGAAGCGTCAGGCCGGTGTCGAGGATGTCTTCGACGAGCAGGACATCCTTTCCCTCCAGGCTCTCATCCAAGTCCTTCAGGATGCGCACTTCCCCGCTGCTCTTGACGCCGGATCCATAGCTCCCGACCGCCATGAAATCGAAAGAGACACCCATGCCGATGGCGCGCACCAGGTCGGCGTGAAAAATGGTTGCCCCCTTGAGTATGCCGATCAGGTGGGGAGCCCTTCCTTCAAAGGCTGCGGTGATCTGGCGGCCAAGTTCCCATACCCGTTTTTGAATCGTTTCCGCGTCCAGCAAAACCGGGCCGAGCCCTTCATTCAAATGGCGGTACCAATCGACAGCCACAAACCCTCCCTTCCCAAAACTCGCTCCGAAGCAAAATGTTCGAAGACACACAAATCCACAAACAAGTGGAAAGATATTCTTTATCACAAAAGGTGCCAAACCGCGAAGCCGCAAAGGCCGCGACTCGCTGGCCGGCAGCGTTATCTCGGCTCCCCCGAGTCTCGGCGGAGTCGCCATCCGTTGCACGGGATTAGCGATAGCGCTTGATGAGGCAGGCACGATGGACTACATTTTTCTTCCGCGGAGGGTAGTGAGGCCGTGAAGCTGTGGGTGACATTGCCATGCAAATGAGAAGGAAGTCCGTACCGATCCGTGTCGGCCAGGTCTGGGTGGGCGGCGATGCGCCCATCGTCGTGCAATCGATGACCAACACCGACACCGCGGATGCGCAGGCGACGGCGCGTCAGGTGGCAGCGCTGGTTGCCGCCGGTTCCGAATTAGTCAGGATGACGGTCAACACCCATGAAGCTGCGCGGGCGGTTCCGGAAATCATTCAACGGCTTTCGGATCTCGGGGTCGAGGTGCCGGTGATCGGCGACTTCCACTACAACGGGCATCTTCTGCTTTCTCAGCACCGGGAGTGCGCGCGGCTGCTGGCGAAGTATCGCATCAATCCCGGCAACGTGGGAGCGGGCAGGCATCACGACCAGAACTTCCGTCAGATGATCGCGGTAGCAATCGAGAACGACAAAGCAGTGCGCATTGGTGTCAACTGGGGTTCGCTCGATCAGGCGCTGTTGGCACGGCTCATGGACCAGAACCTGGCGAGCACCGCACCCCGTCCCGCCCGCAACGTCATGATCGATGCCATGACGTTGAGCGCGCTTGAATCGGCGCACATGGCCGAGGATTATGGGTTGGCTCGGGATCACATCATTCTGAGCGCGAAGCTCTCCGGAGTTCAGGATTTGATCCTCGTATACCGGAAGCTGGCGGCAGAGAGCGACTACGCGCTCCACCTCGGCCTGACCGAAGCGGGCATGGGCGCCAAAGGAATCGTGGCTTCCACCTCGGCACTCGCAGTGCTGCTGCAGGAAGGAATTGGCGATACCATACGGGTATCGCTCACTCCAGCCCCCGGCGGGGATCGGTCGGAAGAAGTCCGGGTGGCGCAGCAGATCCTGCAATCGCTCGAGATCCGGAGCTTCGTTCCGCAGGTATCCGCTTGTCCGGGCTGCGGCAGGACCACCTCCACCTTTTTCCAGGAAATGGCCGATCAAATCGAGCATTACATCAGGGCGCAGATGCCGGTGTGGCAGAAACAATACCGGGGCGTCGAAGAGCTTAAGGTGGCGGTGATGGGATGCGTCGTGAATGGCCCGGGCGAATCCAAACACGCCCACATAGGAATTTCCCTGCCCGGCTCGGGCGAAGAACCGAAGGCGCCCGTGTACGTCGATGGCCGCTTGACCACCACTTTGCGCGGCGACGCCATCGTCGCGGATTTCATCAAGATCCTGGATCAATACATTGAGTCCCACTATGCCCAAAATTGAGTTTTGTGGACGAGCGGGGATGGCTCCTGACTAATGTTTTGAACTTATCAACATCCATGACTGGAAGCAGGGACTATGCTCAAGACACATCAGTGCGGGGAATTGCGGGCTTCTGACATAGGAAAGACGGTTGCGCTGGCCGGGTGGGTGCACCGGCGTCGTGATCTCGGCGGGTTGATCTTCATTGATCTGCGCGACCGGTCGGGCCTGGTCCAGATCACCGTAGACCAGGATTCCGGCGCTGGCACCGCCGTCGCCGAGAAATTACGCAATGAATTCGTCATCAAGTGCGCAGGGCGAGTGCGCGCCCGGCCCGAAGGGATGGTCAATGCGAACATGCCCACGGGCGCGATTGAAGTGCTGGCGCAGTCCCTAGAGATTCTGAATCCTTCTAAGCCGCTTCCCATCCCGGTGGATGACGATGGTTATAAGACCGAGGAAAGCCTGCGCCTGAAATACCGCTATCTTGATCTCAGGCGGGCCCGGCTGCAGAAAAATATCGCGATTCGGCACAAGACCGTCAAGTTCATCCGCGACTACCTCGACCAGCAGGGCTTCTATGAAATCGAGACGCCGATCATGATTAAGGCGACTCCGGAGGGAGCGCGCGATTATGTCGTGCCCAGCCGCGTGCAGCCAGGCAAATTCTATGCGTTGCCGCAAAGCCCGCAGCAGCTCAAGCAGCTCCTCATGGTGGCCGGGTTTGAGCGTTACTTCCAGATCGCCCGCTGCATGCGCGACGAGGACCTGCGCGGTGACCGCCAGCCCGAGTTCACACAGCTCGACCTGGAGATGTCGTTCGTGAACCGGGAGGATGTGCTCGACGTCGTCGAAGGGCTGGTCAAAGGGCTTGTCCCCGCAGTGACACCCCACAAGCGCCTCTTCGATCCCTTTCCCAAACTCACTTTTGACGAAGCGATGTCGCGGTTCGGCACGGATAAACCTGACATGCGTTTCGGCATGGAGCTAGTCGATGTCACCGACATGTTCCGCGACTCCGCGTTCAAACTCTTCGCGGAGGCTGCCCGGACCGGACAGGCCGTCAAGGGGATTAAAGCCGCAGGGTGCGCTTCCTTTTCGCGCAAAGATCTCGATGTTCTGACCGACCTGGTCAAGGGATGGGGCGCGAAAGGCCTGGCGACGCTTGGCTGGACCTCCTCGGGATTAAAGGGGAGCATTGCCAAATCGATCGGAGAAATCCACGCAGCGGAGCTCGCACGCAGAATGGATGTGGGAGAAGGGGACCTCGTCTGCCTGGTTGCGGAAAAGACGGCGCTGGTCAATAAGGCGCTCGGCAACCTGCGCCTGGAATTTCGCGATCGGCTGAAGCTGGCCCCGCCGGACCTGCTGGCCTTCGCCTGGGTAGTCGATTTCCCCATGTTCCAATGGGACGAGGAAGCCAAGGAGTGGAGTTTCACGCATCACCCGTTCACCATGCCCAAAGAGGAACATCTGGATAAGCTCGAGAGCGATCCCGGCTCCGTGTTGAGCAATGCCTACGACCTGGTGTGTAACGGCTATGAGCTGTCGAGCGGCAGCATCCGTATCCATCGTCGCGATGTGCAAGCGCTTATTTTCAAGCGGCTCGGCTATAGCGAAGAGGAGGCGTACAAGCGATTCGGGCACATGCTCGAGGCCTTTGAGTATGGCGCGCCGCCCCACGGAGGCATGGCGCCTGGGATCGATCGCCTGGTCATGCTGCTGGCCGATGAACCGAATATCCGCGAAGTCATCGCCTTCCCGAAGACCGCCAGCGGCAGCGATTTGATGTTCAACGCCCCCGCGGAAATCGAATCCAAGCACCTGAAAGAACTACACCTGAGGATCACGGAATAATTTGGGGGATGTCCCACCTGCAATCGTCAAAAGATATGCCAATCTTCCACATTGCAGATGAGACCCCCTATTTTTTCCCCTGGAAGACGATGTTGCCGGAGTAGGTCATGAGGTTGATCGGCGCCCCGCCGGTGCCGACCGGTGTGCTGACGGAGGCGGCTTTCTTCTTTTCGAGAATCTTCAGCGGGACGGATTCCCCTTGCACCATTTGCTCAGGATAATCGACCGAGATTTTTCCATTCTTGGTGCCCAGCTGCAAGGCGGCGGAGAAATCGACCGGCAGCCGCAACTCTATGGATCCCTGCGAAGTTTTTCCCCAAAACCCATAGCCGGTCCAGCGTGGCCCGAACAACTCGACATTCAAATCGCCGCGCTTGGTCACCAGCGAGAAATAGCCCGCGAGATCCCTTGCCTCGATGTTTCCCTCTTCCAACGTGGCTTCAACCGAGCCTCGCAATGATGAAATGGAAAGGTCGCCTTTATTTATCTTGATGCCTAGATCGGTCCGATCTCTGGGCACAAAGACCTTGATGTTGTTTTCCATGGTGGCGCGCGGCTGCGCGCCGGCGGTGCTGATCCGGGCCGAGGTCGCCGTGTAGGTGACGCGAATGGGAAAGCGCTGGGCAAGCGCCCGCGCTTCGTCGGGCGACAGGTAATAAAAGATCTTTTCCATTTCCACGCGGACCAAAGACTTATCCCAGCCGGCGATCGTAAAACTGCCGGGTGCCGCGGCCGCAATTTCGAGTTTCCCTCCGGGGTAAAAGGCGAATTCCTTTTCGCTTTTCTCTATGTAAGGAGATTTCGCGCCGGTATTCTTCTGCGCTGCGGGCTCGGTTTGCTGCCAACTCAGGGGCAAAAGGAGAAAAGCAAAGATCAGACGAAGGGCCATATTGGGATTCTCCCGTGAAGATCCGACACGAAGTGGAGCACCGTGTGATTGTCGATCGCATGAAATAGGATAGCGCAGTACAAGGCGATGCCGAGCCAGACGATTACCTGCAGGCGCCCGCAACGGCGCAGCACCTGCGCGCTGAGATGATAGAGGATCCAACACTCCAGGGCGAAGGGCGGGAAACCGAGGAAACCCAGGATCGGCATCTCAAAGACCCTCCACCCGCTAAAAAAGGGAATCGAATAAACCCATTTGGAAGCCGCCCAGAAATTCCAGAACTCCCACATCAGACCGCAGGCAAGACCTCCGATGAGGAGACTCCAGATCCTGCGCCCAGCGCCCGTTGCCCTTCGGGGCCAGAGGCTCTGGTCCCCGAACCGCCCGAGCAAGGGGTAGAAGAGGAATATCGGACCCAGCCATACCGCGGGAAAAAAGTAGCGGGGCCAGAGCAGCGGCGCCGCGCTCAGGCAAATCCCGAGCAGCACGAGGGGGAAAGAAATAGCGCCGCGTGGAGTCGCGGTGCCTTGCTCATGTTCTGACGCAAACGGCGCTTCTCGATGCCCGAAGAGGAGGCACTCGAGGATGTCCGCGGTAATGAAAACGCCAGGAAGTACGGTGGCGAAAGCCACCGCGTACCCGAGCCAACGGATCCACATCTGCGCAGGAACACTGCTGTAAGCCCAGTTGGCCAGCGTCAGGTTGTAAGCTTCAAAGATAAGCCAGATAAAGACGGAGAGCGGAAGCATGCGCCATAGTTCAACTCGGCGGCCGCAGAGCAGCGAGCGGCCGCGCAATCTGAGCAGGAAGTTGTCGGCGAGCAGGATGTAGGACCACCACGCAAAACAATAGAACCAGGAATGGAACGGTTCGATCTTCCGGAACAGGCAGTACTCGGAGATGAGGAGGAGCCCAAGCCCCAGCCAGCCGTAAGCTCTCATTTCGTTTCCCGCAGAGCATTGAACTTGCGACAAATCTCCAGGACACGATCGACAGGCAATGCTTCGACGGTGCGCCCGCCGACACCGATGGTGGTCTTCGCCATGAACAGCGAATTATAAACGGCTTCTTCCGTGGCCTCCTTTACCGCCTGGAAGAGCGGCGAGACGGCATCATTGGTCAGAACCGGTGGAGAAAGTGTCCGCGTCCTGGAATTCGCGGGGACCCGTGCCTCGGCAGCGGTGGAGAAAGCGATGACATAATCTCCGCTGCCGTTGCTGCTGTAGGATCCCGTTTTCGCCAAGCCCAGCATGGCGCGCGCCGCAAGCCGTTTCAGGTTCCGCGCATCGAGAGGAGCGTCTGTGGCCACGATCACCATGCAAGAGCCGTCCGGCGAACCCAGCGAGTTTCCGCTGCGCCCCTTTGCCAGTTCCTGTCCTACGGGCGCGCCATTGATTTCGAGCACGCCCCCGAAATTGGTTTGAACCAGGACGCCCACGATAAACCCGCCCTGGGCGGCGGAGAGCACGCGAGAGGAGGTGCCGATGCCGCCTTTGAAACTGAAACAGACCGTGCCGGTGGCGGCGCCGACGGCACCTTCCGGGACTGGGCCGCCCTTTGCGGAGCGGATCGCCTCGAGCACGTGTTCCTTGGTCACGTGGCGGCCACGGATATCGTTGAGCGTGCCGTCGTTGGTTTCGCCCACGACCGCGTTCACGGATTGCACCCGCTCGTTGCCCGGCTGCGCCAGCGTATATTCCACAATCCCTGCGATGCCTTCGGCCACGCTGAGGGTGTTGGTCAGGATGATTGGCGTCTCGAGATTTCCCAACTCTTCCACCTGGGTGCTGCCGGCGAGCTTGCCGAAGGCATTCCCCACGAAGACGGCAGCCGGAACCTTCTGCTGGAAGAGATTGCCGGCATGTGGAAGGATGGCGGTGACGCCGGTTCGGACGTTTTCGCCTTGCCACAAAGTGACGTGGCCCACGGCCACACCGCTGACATCCGTGATCGCGTTGAGCGGGCCGGGCTGCAACACTCCCGGTATGATGCCCAACTCACGCGGCCGCTTCTGACCCAAGGCCATGGGACAGAGTGCAAACAAAGAAAATGCCAATCCTAGTCCGGCACACAGAGACGAGGAGCAAGATCCCAACATTTTAGACTCCCGCGTTGGATATCATGAAACATCAAGGGATGTCAGCGGCCGCCCGCCGTCAGCACCAGCCATTTTACAGGAAATTCAGCAGCAATGCCCGATTCCTGAGTTCTGAAAATGTAGATCGACGTGTTGGCTGCTGCAGGAACCATGAAATGCACGTTTCGTGTGTTTCGCGATTGCACCTAAGATGGCGGCTGCTGGGGAGCGCCGCGCGGCGCCCGGCGCCCACTTTGCCGACCTCATTTTCATCCACACGAAGGTTAATAACAAAACAAAAAGCCATTTCGCGCCGGTGCTGCTAGAATATGGTGGGGGTGTCAATTCCCCATGTTCACCCATCGGGAGTTTCCGGTGCCACAGAAGCAGGGCGTTGGATTGACTCGACCTTCGGCCGGTCGGGGGCTTTTTGATGGAGGAGTGAAAAAAGATGAGCATCTTAATGGGCAAGACTCTGGGCATTCTTCTAGCCGGCGGCGCGGGTGAGCGCCTTTTCCCTCTTACACGGCACCGGGCCAAGCCGGCAGTTCCCTTCGGCGGCATCTATCGGATTATCGATGTCACGCTCAGCAATTGCATCAACTCGGGCCTGCGCAGGGTGTTCATTCTCACTCAGTACAAGTCCCTGTCGTTGCACCGACACATCCGGCACGGTTGGTACAACGTGGTCGCCAAGGATCTGGACGAGTTCATCGAAGTGGTCCCCCCGCAAATGAGGGTCGGCGACAACTGGTACATGGGAACGGCAGATGCCGTCTGGCAGAATCTCTATTCCATCAACAGCGTAGATCGGATCAACTTCGTCATGATCCTGTCGGGCGACCACATTTATAAGATGAACTACTTCCGCATGCTGAGGCAACACGTCGAAAAGCAGGCGGATGTGACGATCGGCGCCATCGAAATTCCCAAGGAAAAAGCGCACATGTTCGGGATAATGCGGGTGGATGATTCGGGCCAGGTCCGAGGTTTCCAGGAGAAACCTTGCGTGCTCCCGCCCTCAGACACCGCTGCCGGCAAGGTATTCGCCTCGATGGGAATCTATGTCTTCAACAAGACGCTGCTGGCCGAGGTCCTCGAGAAAGATGCCGCGAATCCGAACTCCACTCACGACTTTGGCCGCGACATCCTCCCGAAGATGATCCATCAATACAATGTTTATGCGCACCACTTCGTCGACGAAAACAAGAAGGAAGGCCAGTACTGGCTGGATGTCGGAACGCTCGAGGCCTACTACGGGGCCAACATGGACCTGGTTGCGGTCAGCCCGCATTTTAATCTCTACGACAAGGAATGGCCGATCCGAACTTTTCAGGCTCAGTACCCTCCGGCCAAGTTTGTCTTTGCGCAGAAGGACCAGCGCATGGGAATCGCTCTCGACTCGATCGTGTCGGGAGGATGCATCATCAGCGGAGGCAGAGCGGTAAGCTCGGTGCTCTCACCGGGCGTGCGCATCAACAGCTATTGCGATGTCGACCATAGCATCCTCTTCCAGCACGTCGAAGTCGGCCGTCATGCGCGCATTTCCAGGGCGATTATCGACAAAGGAGTAGTGCTGCCGGAAAGAACGGTGATCGGTTTCGATCCGGAAGAGGATCGCAGGCGTTTTCACGTCACGGAGAGCGGTATCGTGGTGGTGGTGCCTGAAGATCTGCAGCGGGAGCCCGCTCGGGTGGTCGACCTCGCCCCTGCCGTCAGTGGAGCGCAGTCCTAGGAATCGCGTCAAATCCAGGTGATCCTGAAACCGCCGATGCCGGTCTTGACCACGACGGTAACGCGGATCTTGCATTTGTTGTAGTTCTCGCTGTAGTAATCGTCGCCGCTGCCGTCTCTGTGGAAATTGTCGAGCTGAAGACCGCTCAGGAAGTGCTTTTCGGCTGTCACCCTGACGCCCACGTCGCGGGGCATGCGTAAGTTCACCCCCCCGACACCCACCTGGATCCGGACCTCGGCATCCTGTTTCCATGCCCCCGAAAGATCGAGATTGGCGCCGCCCACACCGCTTTCGAAATCCAGCGTGCGGAAATTGAGATTGCCCAGGCCAACGGCATCAAGGCTGCCCACGCCGCTGCGCAGGCGGACCTCGTCGCAAACCACGGGATTAGGATCGTAGCTGGAAATCCTGGTGCCGCCCACGCCGCCCTCGACATCGAGACGGCTTACGCGCATGCGCGACAGGGAGATGCGGACGTCGCCCACGCCGGTATTGACTTTGAGATTGACGGGCAGGGATTCCGTGAGGTTAAGCTGCAGCCGGTTGGCGCGGGGCTCCGTGCGTATCCCGCCTCTGTGGGTGCTTTCGAGCTTGAAATTGAGACGCGCGCCCGTGGGATCATAATTGAGCTCGGGTTGATAGCTGGCCTTGTCGTATTCGAGGTCGAGCGCATACAGGTTGGATGTGCTTTCCCCCTGGATCTCCAGGGAGCCGACATCCACACCGACTACTGCCTGGAGAGAAGTCTCGTTGCCGATAGGGCGGCTCTGCTCCATCCGGGCCATTTCGACCGCAACACGCTGATCCACGTTGCAGCCTGAGAGCAAAATCGCCGCTGCCATACTCGCTTTCCAGAAGGTGCTTCTCATCGGACTTCTCCTCGCCAATAACTAATTTCGGTCCCGGCGTTCCACCTCGACGGTGCGAACTCGCACGTAGATGTCTTTGTTTTCGGTCTCGAGAACAATCTGGGGCCCTCCGGTCTTCAGCTTCCCCTTGATGGTCGTGACATCTCCGGCTTCGGCCGGTTCCAAGCCGGGGAAATCGGACCGGATATGGCCGTTGCGCGCGCTGGCGCTGATCTGGAAGGCAGCGTCCGGCGGCAGATTGAGCGTGATGTCGCCGTTGCTGTTCTTGAGGTTGATCCCGTCCTTGCCCAGGGAATCCAAGGACACGGAGATGTCGCCTCGATCGTTCGTCACCTTGCAGCCCTTGCCGGCATTGCTCACACTCACGTCGCGCAGGGTCGTGTTGATTTCGACCGGGCCGCCCGATTTGTTCACCCGCACAGAGGATCCTTGTGCCACGGCCTTTACGTAGCCGCCGATGTCATCCAGCGTAATCCGGTTGTCGGTGTTGGAGTCAATGTCGACATTCCCCTTGACCTTTTTGATCGAGACGGTCCTGGCATACTGGCTGGAAACCACCACGTTGCCCGCCACATCGGTGATCTGGATGGGCTGATAGCTGCCGGTGATTTTCAGGCTGTCCTCCAGGTTGCTCACGTTTACCCGGGTGCCACGCGCATCGATGGTCACGGGCTTGGTAACATGGTCCACCGTGATGTTGCCATCGGTGTTCGTTATTGTGGCCTTACCTTCGACGTCTTTAATCGACACCCCCGAGTTATCGTTCCGGACATCGACGTCGCCCTTGACGGTCTCGACGGTAACCCGCCCGCGGGCATCGACCGTGACATTTCCCGTCAGATTGGTCAGCCTCGACGAGCCATAGCGGTTCGCAATCACAAAACTGCCGCTGCAGTCATGCACATCCAGAGGCTGGTGGGTGGTTTGGACATTCAGCTTGCCATCGAGGCCTGAGACGTTCACCCCTCCGAAGGCATTCTTGATTTCCAATTGCACTCTCTTCGGAACAAAGATCTCCATGTCGGTATTGAAATGATAATTCTTGGCGGACAGATCTTCTCGATTGGTTTTCACTACCAGGACCGCAGCCTCCGCCTTGCCCTCTTCCCCGCTCTCCACTTTGATCTCATCGCCGATCTGTTTGGCGCGCACTTCATCGTCTTCGAAGACCTTCTTGCGCAAGTGGACGCGAACCTCACCTTCGGTTCCGGCGGAAACAGTCACCAGCCCGTTGGAATTCTCGACCCGTACCGGCATGCCGGCAGAGATGGGATAGGTGTACTCCTGGGTATATTCGTGAGCCGTTGCCAGGCTGATGTCGGTACCGCCGATATTGATGGAACTGTTGATGAGATCCGGGAGAGCGCTGCCGCGGATTTGCGAAAACGCCAGACCGATGATGGTGATAAATAGTATGCCGAAGACCTCACCGATCCTGAGGGATATTCCCTGTTTCTGCCGGAAGTAGTCGAGGACTTTGCCGAGCCCGAGGAGAATGAGGAGGATCGGCCAATAGCTGCGTGCCATCGCCCAGAGATCCGGCCCGATGCCGAAATTTTTGAGCAGGAACATGACGCCGAGCCCTATCCAGATCAGACCCGCAAGCATCGAGGGGCAGCACCTGCGCGGGCGCTTGGCTGTGGGATCGGCAGGTACTGGCTCTTCCGGATAGGTGAAGTAACCATAGAGCTTTTTCGCCCCGACCAGGATCAACAGGACCGGCCAGTAGCGGGCGAGCAATTGCCACGCTGTGAGGGTCGAGAACCAGTTGGAAAGAAAGAAGGCCAGGCCAATGCCGATCAGGATCAGCCCGAAAATCAATGCGCCCTTCCGGGAACCAGCAGACATGAGACCCTCCCAAACCTATTCCTTACGCTCGTTCACTGCTGCGGTGCGCTTGGCAACCGCGTCATCTTCGCGGTCGCTCACATAGCGGTAGACGAGGTAGGCTCCCAAAGCGATAAAGACAAGCGGCCAAAGTTTGTTGATGAAATCGAAATGAATAAAGTTCTTGAGCAGGAAAATGCAGCCCAGGCCGATCAGCAGAATTCCCCAGGCCGCCACGGTCTGGTCTTTGGCGGGACCCTGCGGCTCCGATGGCTGCGCCATGCGCGTCCGCAGTTTGACTTCTGCCGTGCGGTAAGAATCGAACATGGTGAAGATGAGGAAAACGAAAGCCCCGAAACCGAAAACGCCGTGGATGCTATCCCCCATGATGCTGAGCGCCGCAAAGACGGCAAACTGGGTGATGGCCTTCTGGTAATCGCCGTTGTAGACCGCCCCCATGCCGGGGATCAACGAGAGCGCCGCGGCGCGCTTGGGCGCATCGGTGGGAATGCGCAGATCTTTAACAGCCGCGGCCCATTCCGCTCCGCGCACCAGGCAATCCTGGCAGTAGATCTTGCCTTTGATCTGGTGCGAACATTCGGAGCACAGGGCCCTGCTGCACGTGCCGCAGAATTCCTGGGATTCCACCGTAGAATGATAAGAGCATTTCATGCGTCATCTCCTTCCAGGCTGACTGCCTGCCCTGGCTAAGCGGGAAACAGCCAAACGCTGCTTTTCTGACCGTTCTGGCCCGGGTTTTTCTCCTGCTGCTTCTGCTCGGCGGGTTTTTTCTTACCTTCCACCGGCACATCCAGCTGCTCGATCATGAAGCCGAGCTTGCTCAGCATATTGTTCTTAAAAAATGCGAATTGGATTTGCCACTCGTTCTTCGCGTTGTACAGCTTCAGCCCTTCGCTGTAGATTTGCTGCACGCCGCGGTCCATCTGCAGGAACAGGCCCTTAGGCGAAAGAACCGAAGCCACCAGATTGGCGCGCGGCATCATCAAATCCACGGACAAAGCCACGAAGAGCAATATCAGACCGACTCCAACTGCGAAGCGCGGCGTCAGCGCGGGCTGCAAAAAGTACGCCTTGAGACGTTCCCTGAGCGGGCGCGTCCGCGGCCGCCCCGAGGTTCGGAGCAAAATCCTGTCGAACAGAGCCGCATCCACCTCATAGGTGGGAAACGCCTGGCAGGTGACCAGAATCGATCGGATCTCCTCCATCAGCCCCAGACAGCGGGGACACTCCTGGAGGTGCTCGGCCACCTGCACCATTTCCTCGTGCGGCAAGGTGCGCTCGACATATTCGCTCAAGCGTTCTTCAATGAATCCGCACTTCATATGAACCCCCTAGACCTGCATCCCTGCCTGCGCCCGGCGCTTGGTCAGCAACTTCGCCAGCTCCAGACGCGCCCGATTGATCCGGCTCTTCACGGTACCCTCGGGAATCCCCAGAAGCTCTGCGATCTCCAGGTAGGCCATGCCCTCCAGATCACGCAGAATAATGGCCTCTTTGAGCTCGGGGGACAGAGCTTGCAGCCCTTCACTGAGAAACAAGGAAGCTTCCGATTGTTCGACGCTGCGCTGGGGATTGAGGACCTTGTCATCCTTGAGGTTCATGGTTTCCATTTCCTCAGTCCCTGCGACTTGCTGGAAACGCCGCGTCCGCCGATAATGATCGATAATCAGGTTGCGCCCGACTTTCATGATCCAACTCTGGAAGCTGCCGTAATCAGAGCGGAAGCTTTTAAGATTCTGATAAACCCGGATGAATATTTCCTGAGTTAAATCCTCCGCTTCGTCCCGGCGACTCGTGTAACGATAGGTAAGGTTGTAGATCCGTTTGGCATACGAATTTACAACCGTCTCCCAGGCGGCGTCATCTCCCTGGAGACAGCGCTCTACCATTTTTTCATCGCCCGGGAGCAATCGTCACTCCTTATCTCCTGCCCCGATTAACGCAGGGGGGCAAGGCAAAGTTCAAAAAATCAAAATGCCGCCGTGAAACCCGGCGCGGAAATCCTAAATTCGACAGGACGCTTTGGATCAGACAAGGAATTGTATTTCAAGAGCGTGACTCGAGGCTACATTTTCTTGTTTTCGAATGATTTCTGCAGCATGAGACCCGCGGTCTTTCCCAAATGCGACTGCTGACCGCTTCCCGCGATTCGTGGCTGCCTTTCCCCCACGGGGACTTAATCAGGAACTTCCATCCGGCAGCTGTTGGTTTCTGCTTGACCTTTTGGTAGAATGTATACTTATATCTCTAACGTCTTTGAAATAGAGAACTTGAAGGATTTAGACGGACAGCGGGGATTTGGGTCTCCGCCATCCGAGACCGGGTTCGAAAGAATGAAATGCCCTTTTTGTGGACACAGCAAAGATCGCGTAGTGGATTCCAGGGAAAGTCGTGACGGGGACTCGATCCGGCGGCGCCGCCAGTGCCTGCAGTGTTCGCAACGATTCACCAGCTATGAACGGATTGATGAAATCCCTTACATGGTGGTGAAAAAAGATGGCGGCAGGGAGAAATTCGATCGGGGTAAAATCCTGACTGGTCTGCTGAAAGCGTGCGAGAAGAGGCCCGTGAGCCTCACCCAACTCGAAAAAATCGTGGATCAGGTCGAGCTCCGGGTACAGGAAAGCCCCGAACGTGAGCTTGAAACTGTGGCTATCGGCAGAATTCTGCTGTCGGAGCTGAGGCTTCTGGATAAGGTCGCATATTTGCGTTTTGCATCGGTCTATCTCGAATTCGAAGATGTAAATGAGTTCATGACCGAAATCAACGAGCTGTTTGAAAAAAAGCCGTCGTAAGCCCGCGCTGCATCGCCGCAGCCGCAGCGGGAGCTTGCTGGGCCGGCATTCCGGGTCACCCATGTCGAAATCGCGCAAGCGAAACCCCTACGAGGAAGTGCAATCCACCCTGATGCTGGAGGCGGGAGAAATCCTGGATCGCCTCGCGGTCGGTAATTGGATTCCCAGCGTCGATATCTGCGAAACCGCGGATGCCGTATTGATCCGCGTGGAGCTTCCGGGCATCGAACCCGCCGATATCCGGCTCACTATCCAGGGCAACGTACTTCGGGTCCAGGGTACGAAACAGGAGCCGGCGGCCGTGCGTGCACGCCTGTCCTACTATTGTCTCGAGAGAAGATACGGCAAGTTCGACAGGCAGATCGCTATCGATTGGGTCGTGGATGCCGGACGATCTCAAGCCACGCTGGCGAACGGCATCCTTACTATCCAGATACCCCGGATCGAAAATCGGCGCGGCACAATCTTTGAGATTCCCATTACCGGGAAACAAAAGTGAAACTCGGCCACTGAATCCGGATCGACATTAGGCGAAAGGATCTCGAATCGATCATGCCGACAGCGGATGTGAAACAAGATGCAGTAGTGAAAACAGCGGATGCCGAACAGGACGAGCGGCTCCAGGTGCCGGACCAGCTTCCGGTATTGCCCTTGAAGGATGTCGTTACGTTTCCGTACATGATCCTGCCTCTGCTGGTGTCGCTCGATAAGGCCATTCATGCGGTAGATCACGCTCTGACGCAGAACCGCATGATCCTCCTTCTGACCCAGCGCAGTCCGGAGGTGGAAAGCCCGACGCCGGCGGAACTATACGAATTCGGCACCGTCGGCATGGTGATCCGCATGCTCAAAATGCCGGATCAGGGGGTACGCGTCCTTGTTCAGGGAATTGCGCGCGCCCAAGTGGAAGGCTGGGCGGAAGGCTTGTCCTTTTTGCAGGCGAAAATCAAGGTGCGTGAAGAGGTCGCTCCCGAAGCGACCAGCCTCGAGATCGAGGCTCTCACCCGCAATGTCAAAGAGGCGATGGAAAAAATGGCTGCGCTGGGGAAAAACATCGCCCCGGAGATTCTGGCCATCTCCTCCAACATGAGCGATCCCGGGCGCCTGGCCGACCTCGTCGCTTCCAACCTCGCGCTCAAGATCGAAGATGCTCAGGAGGTTCTTGCTATTCTCGATCCGGCGAAGAGACTGCGGCGCATCAACGATCTGCTCACCCGCGAGATCGAACTCCTCACGGTCCAGCAGAAAATCAACATTCAGGCAAAGGATGAGATTGAAAAAGGGCAGCGGGAATACTACCTGCGCCAACAGCTCAAAGCCATCCAGAGTGAATTGGGCGAAGGCAACGAGCTTGCCGAAGAAGTTGCGCGTTACCTGAAGAAGGCCGATGAAATCAAAATGCCCAAGGACGCGCGCGATGAGTTCAATATGCAGGTGCGCAGGCTCGAGCGCATGAATCCGGAATCCGCCGAAACGGCTACGCTGCGCACCTACCTGGACTGGATGGTCGGATTGCCATGGAGCTTTCAGACCGAGGACAACCTCAACCTGCGCAAGGCGCGCAAGATCCTGAACGAAGATCATTGCGGGCTCGAAAAAATCAAGGAGCGCATCCTCGAACACCTTGCGGTGCGCAAACTCAAGCAGGATACCAAGGGACCCATCCTCTGTTTTGTCGGACCGCCTGGAACCGGGAAGACTTCCCTGGGCAAATCGATCGCGCGCGCGTTGGGGAGAAAATTCGTGCGCTTGAGCCTCGGCGGCATGCACGACGAAGCCGAAATCCGGGGGCACCGGCGCACCTATGTCGGCGCCTTGCCCGGCAGGATCATCCAGAGCCTACACCAGGCTGGGACCAAGAATCCGGTCTTTATGATGGACGAAGTGGACAAGATCGGAGCCGACTTTCGCAGCGATCCATCCTCGGCCCTTCTCGAAGTGCTGGATCCCGAGCAGAATGATTCATTCCGCGACAACTATCTCGGAGTTCCCTTCGATCTCTCGGACGTTTTGTTCGTCACTACGGCGAACGTGCTCGACACGATCCAACCTGCGTTTCGCGATCGCATGGAGGTCATTGCACTCTCGGGCTATACCGAGCTCGAGAAACTCGAGATCTCGAAACGGCACCTGATCCCGAAGCAGGTGGAAGCCCACGGCCTGAAATCCGACGACATCGCTTTTCCTGATGATGTGATTGTCGAGATCATCCGCGGCTACACCAGGGAAGCAGGCTTGCGCAACCTCGAACGGGAGATCGCGGGCATCTGCCGGAAGGTCGCGATGAAATTCGCCTTGGGCGATCGCAAACGCGTGTCTCTGACCCGCACCAGCCTCCATCGATATCTCGGTGCACAAAGGATCCTGGCCGACGAACATCTGAAACGCAATCAGGTCGGCGTCGCCACGGGGCTGGCCTGGACACCGGTCGGAGGCGAGATTCTGTATGTCGAGGCTCAGGCGATGGACGGCAAAGGCGCCCTGATTCTCACGGGCCAAATGGGGGATGTGATGAAAGAATCGGCGCAGGCCGCCATGAGTTACACCCGGGCCCACGCCGCAACGTACAGCATCCCGGAGGGCTTTTTCTCGTCGCACGATTTTCACATTCATATTCCGGCCGGCTCCATTCCAAAGGACGGGCCGTCCGCAGGCGTCACCCTCACCTCCGCCCTGGTCTCTGCCTGCACCGGACGACCGCTGAATAAGTCCATTGCCATGACGGGCGAGATCACCTTGAGTGGCAACGTACTGCCCGTGGGAGGAATCAAGGAGAAAGTTCTCGCCGCGCACCGCGAGAAGGTCGACACCGTGATTCTCCCCCGCAGGAACAAAAAGGATCTCGAGGAAATCCCCAAAGAGGTGCGCCAGGAATTCAAAGTGATTCTGGTGGATCGTTTGACCGAAGTGCTCCGCCTCGCGCTAGTCTGACCATGCATCTTCCCAAAGTGGGCGCCGGCCGCCGGACGGCGCCCGTGCTTCGCAATGATTAGCCCCCAGGCCTCCTCCGCGGGCCGGGGATTACTTGCTGTCGGTGTGGTTGATGGACGAAAACCAGATTGTGCGGCGAATCCGGAAGCTCTTCGGAGGAACCAGCGCCGGACTCTTGCATGGGATCGGCGACGATGCCGCCGTATTGCGCCCACGGGGCTCCAGCGAGTATTGGGTGATCACCACAGATATGATCCTGGAAGATGTGGATTTTCGCAGACGATGGGTCACCCCCGCTCAGTTGGGTCACAAATCACTCGCGGTCAACTTGAGTGATTTGGCCGCAATGGGCGCCAGACCGCGCTTCTACGCGGCCGCCCTCGCCCTGCCGCCGGGTATCACGGAAAAATGGATCGAGTCGTTTTACCAGGGGATGACAAAACTTGCCCGGCAGCATGGAGCGACTCTGATCGGCGGAGATCTGTCGCGTTCACCTGCCGGCATCCAGGTTACGATCACAGCGATTGGCACAACCTCGCAAAAAGCTGTTTTGCGGTCAGGCGGCCGCCCCGGAGACATCCTTTATGTCACAGGAGTGCTGGGCAAGGCCGCCGCCGGCCTTGCTCTGTTGCAGCGCGGCCGGAGAGAGGGGAAAAATCTCCCTGAACGTCGTGCTTTGAGGTCACACCGCATGCCCAGCCCCCGGTGTAAAGAAGGGATGTGGCTGGCGAGGAGCGGCTTCGTGCGCTGCATGATGGACCTGAGCGACGGC
>JBGQNR010000008.1:0-64731 GCA_041501225.1 Acidobacteriota bacterium | reverse complement strand
TATCCAGAAGGATGTCACCATTCACCCCATGGTAACCCTGGAGGGGGCGACGCGCATCGGCGAGGGGAGCATCATCCATTCGGGGACACGCATCGCCAATTCAGTCATCGGACCCGAAGTTGAAATCCTGGATTCCTGCCTGATTACCGACTCCGAGGTCGGCCCGGGAACTGCGGTTGGCCCCTGCGCTCATCTGCGCGGGCACGCCGTGATTGGCCGGAAATGCCGGATCGGCAACTTTGTCGAGATCAAGAAGAGCACCCTGGGTGATGGCACGAAGGCAGCCCACCTGGCGTACCTCGGGGATGCCACGATTGGCCGCAACGTAAATGTCGGAGCCGGAGTGATCACCTGCAATTATGACGGCGCCCACAAACATGCTACCATCATTGAGGATGAAGCTTTTATCGGTACTGATTCGCAGCTGGTCGCGCCCGTGCGGATTGGACGTGGGGCGTATGTCGCGGCAGGAAGTTGTATCACTGAGGATGTCCCGCCCGGAGCGCTGGGAATTGCGCGGTCACGACAGACCGTTAAAGAAGATTGGGTGCGACGCCGGAAGGAGTCCAAACAAACCGGATGATCTACTGCCATAACTGCATCAACTGGATCGATGAAAGCCTGGAACAAATCGAAGCAGACAAGACGAATGGCTCTCACATCTTCATGGGCTGCCGCATTTACGGCTTCCGTGAGAGCACCACTCTCGAGAGTTGCCCGCACTACGTCCAGAGTGAAAACCTCTTCACCATCTGCAATACCTGCCACATCACGGTTCCGAAGGTCTGCGTTTCATTGGGTGAATGTGTCAATTGTACCGACACTGACTTGTTTTGCGTCGATCACTGCATCGGCGGGGATCAGCGGAAATATTGCACCCACTTTATCCGTCTCTATTCGGAAGGAGCCCATCTCGTCGATCAGGATCAGGTCTTCGACCTCTTCCCCGCCATCGGCATGCCTGGCGAGAAAAAGGCTGCGGCCCGGCCTCTTGCTGAAGCCGATTGGGCTTCAGAGGAAGCGGCAGAAGGAATCATCGAGACACCCCGGGCCGGAGACGCGGATCTCAAATAAGAGAGTGATGGCCTTTGACCAAAAGGTTGAGGGATTTATCACAAGCCGGCGCGTGTCCCAAGCCTGAGGGCAAAAAAGACGAAGAACAGGATCGCAGCTATTTGAAGGATGAGAACAATCAGCAAAATAATGCCTAGAAAACGCCAGAAGGACCGCTGATTTTTGAGGGCCTCCTCCACCCCGCCCACCTGGTCCTTGGTAATAGCATTCCGGATTCCGCTCGCATACCGGCAGAGGTACAACGCAGGAAAAAAGTAAAGGCACGCCATCGCCGCATATATAAACCCGAGCAGCCCCAGCGGAGCGCCTCCAAAAACAGTCCTGCTAAGGGAGGACAGCAAACCCGCGCCCAATATCAACACCAGCCCAAGGAGAAACACCAGAACGGTCCCAATGAATAGCATAACGGAGATGAAGCGCACCCAGGGTTTCGTTTGCTTCAGATAGAGCATCATCGCCGGGGTAATCCCAGGCCGTGCTGCCGACGTTTCCTGGTTCACCGGGGAAGAGTTCTCGAGTTGGCCGTTCACTGAATCCAAGTCGTCCTCCTTATCTCAGGCGTGGTATTCCTGGAGACTGCGCACGGTAAGGGCTTCTCCCTGTATGGCGCGGATGGCATTTGCGGCCGCCCTGGCGCCGGAGAGGGTAGTAATGCAGGGAACAAGATACTGAGTCGATGTCCGCCGGATGGCCTTTTCATCGAACCTCGACTGGGAACCGAGCGGCGTATTGATGACCAGATCGACTTCGCGATTCTTGATGGCATCCACCACGTTCGGGATTCCCTCGCCGGCCTTGAAAACGAAGCCGGTTTCCAGGCCGCGCGACTGCAGGAACTTCTGAGTTCCGGCAGTGGCAATCAGGCGGAAACCGAGAGCCGCAAATTCCCGGGCGATGGGGAGCAGAGTTTCCTTGTCATTGTCGTTCACGCTGAGAAAAACCGTGCCCCGGCGCGGCAGCGGCGAACCGGCAGAGATCTGAGCCTTGGCGAACGCAACGCCAAAGCTTGCGGCCACGCCCATCACTTCGCCTGTCGACTTCATCTCCGGGCCCAGGATCGTGTCGACGCCGAGAAAGTTATTAAATGGGAAGACGGGCGACTTTACAAAGCAGTGTTGCACCTGCAGTTCGTCCCCGAGTGCCAGGTCCTTCAGTTTTTCTCCCACCATCAGGCGCGCAGCAATTTTGGCGAGCGGGACACCGGTCGACTTGCTGACATAGGGAACCGTCCGGGAGGCGCGCGGATTGACCTCGAGCACGTAAACCACGCGGTTTTTGACCGCGAACTGAATATTCATCAAACCGACCACGCCCAGCGTCAGCCCAAGCCGGCGTGTGAGGTCTTTCATGCGCACCAGAAGATCCGGTTCGATCATGATGGGCGGCAAGACGCACGTGCTGTCACCGCTGTGGATCCCGGCCTCCTCGACATGCTCCATGACGCCCGCAATGACCACACGCTCTCCGTCGCACAGAGCGTCGACATCATACTCGAATGCATCTTCCAGAAATTCGTCGATCAGCACGGGATGTTCCGGAGAGGCCTGCACCGCAGTCGTCATATAACGGGAGAGGGATTCCTCGTTATACACGATCTGCATCGCCCGGCCGCCGAGGACATAGGAAGGCCGCACGAGGATGGGGTAGCCGATTTCAGCCGCCACCAGGCAGGCCTCTTGCGGCGATCGGGCCGTGCCGTTGCGGGGCTGCGGAATGCCGAGTTCCCTCAGGAGTCGTCCGAAGCGCTCCCGGTCCTCTGCTAGGTCGATACTGTCAGGTGATGTCCCCAGAATGGGCACTCCAGCCGCCTGAAGCCTCAGAGCCAGATTAAGCGGTGTCTGACCGCCGTATTGAACAATAACCCCATCGGGTTTTTCGACCTCCATGATCTCCATGACATCTTCGAAGGTGAGCGGCTCAAAATACAGCCGGTCGGAAGTGTCATAATCGGTCGAGACCGTCTCGGGATTACAGTTGACCATAATAGTCTCGTAGCCAATTTCCCTCAGGGCGAACGAGGCATGGCAGCAGCAGTAGTCGAACTCGATTCCCTGCCCGATCCGGTTGGGCCCGCTGCCCAATACCACTACCTTTTTTCTCCGAGTCGGAGCAGCTTCACATTCATCTTCATACGTCGAATAGAGGTACGGGGTGAAAGATTCGAACTCGGCCGCGCATGTATCCACGCGCTTGAAGACGGGTCGGAGGCCCAATTCATGCCTGCGCTTTCGGACCAGTTCCGGCGGTACGGGAGCGTCGTCGTCTGCCTGCAGAAGGCCGGCGATCATCTGGTCCGATAAGCCCGATCGCTTGGAGGCTTTGAATAGTTCCGGCGGGAGCGTTTGGAGCGTGTGCTGCTGGACGCGCTTCTGCAGTTCCACAATCTCTTTCAGTTGGTTCAGAAACCACGGATCGATCTGCGTGAGCGTGTGCAGTTCTTCGATCGAATAACCCTTCATGAGAGCGAAGAGCAGATAGTCTAGCCGTTCCGGGACCGGCGTCATCAGATTGTGTTGCAGGTTTTCAGGGTCAAGCTTCTGGGATAGATTCCCCTTCTCGAGCGAGCGCACGCCCTTGAGCAGCGCTTCCTTGAAGGTGCGGCCGATCGCCATCACCTCTCCCACGGACTTCATCTGAGTCCCGAGCGTGGGATCCGCGCCGGCAAATTTCTCGAAGTTCCATTTTGGGATCTTGACCACTACGTAGTCGATGCTGGGCTCAAAGCAGGCCGGGGTCTTTTTCGTGATGTCATTGGCAATTTCGTCAAGCGTGAAACCGACGGCGAGTTTGGCGGCGATCTTGGCGATCGGAAACCCGGTGGCTTTGGATGCCAGGGCGGAACTGCGCGATACCCTCGGGTTCATCTCGATGACAATCAACGCGCCGGTCCTTGGGTTGACGGCAAACTGGATGTTGGATCCGCCGGTCTCCACTCCCACTTTGCGGATGATGCGGAGCGAGGCGTCGCGCATGCGCTGATACTCTTTGTCGGTAAGGGTCTGGGCCGGAGCCACGGTAATCGAATCCCCGGTGTGTATCCCCATGGGATCGAAATTCTCAATCGAGCAAATGATCACCACGTTGTCGTTGAGATCCCTCATGACTTCCAGCTCATACTCTTTCCATCCAATGAGCGACTGTTCCACCAGGACCTCATGGACGGGCGATACATCCAGGCCGCGGCTCACGATCCGGTCAAATTCCTCCCAGGTGGCCGCGATGCCCCCGCCAAATCCTCCGAGCGTGAAGCTGGGGCGTATGATGGCGGGCAGGTTGATCAAGGAGACAAAATCGCGCGCCTCGTCCAGGCTGCTCACAACCCGCGACAACGCCGACTGCAATCCGATCCCGGCCATGGCATCTTTGAATAGCTGGCGATCCTCGGCAATCTCGACGGCGCGTTGTTTTGCGCCGATCATTTCCACGCCATACTCAGCCAACACCCCTGCCTTTGCCAGTGCGACCGACAGGTTCAATGCGGTCTGGCCGCCCACCGTCGGCAGCAAGGCATCAGGCCGTTCGCGCGCGATTATTGCGCTAACCGATTCGCAAGTGAGCGGCTCGATGTAGGTCCGGTCGGCCAGATCGGGATCGGTCATGATGGTGGCAGGATTCGAGTTCACCAAAACAACTTCGAATCCTTCCGCGCGCAGCGCCTTGCAGGCCTGGGTTCCCGAATAATCGAACTCACAGGCCTGGCCGATGATGATCGGCCCCGAGCCGATGATGAGGATTCTGTGGATGTCGGTACGCTTGGGCATGGGCTATCTGCGAAACTCCGCCATAAGACGCTTGAACTCGGTAAAAAGGTAGTGCGAGTCGTGCGGTCCCGGCGAAGCTTCGGGATGATATTGCACAGAAAAGGCCGGCACCTGAAGGTGGCGGATCCCTTCGAGCGTCTGATCGTTGAGGTTGAAATGGGTCGGCGCCACGCGCCTCAGGTTGAGTGAGTCCACATCAACGGCAAAACCGTGATTCTGAGCCGTGATCTCAACGCGCCCCGTCATCACATTCTTCACGGGCTGATTGGCGCCACGGTGACCGAACTTAAGCTTGTAGGTCTTCCCATCCAGGGCCAGGCCCATGATCTGGTGTCCGAGGCAGATGCCGAAAAGAGGCACTTTCCCCATCAGGCGGCGCACCGTGTCGATCGCATAGGTAAGCGGGGCCGGATCGCCGGGACCATTGGAGAGAAAAACACCATCCGGACGCATGGATAACACGTCCTCAGCACTCGTCTTGGCAGGCACGACTACGACGCCGCAGCCGGACCGCGCCAGATTGGTCAGGATCGTCCTTTTGATGCCGAAGTCATAGGCCAGGACCTTGAACCGCTCCGACGGCGTTCCTGGCGGATTCGGCCATGTGTACGGCGCGCGGCAGCTGACCGAGGATGCCAGGTCCTGGCCAAGCATCCGCGGCGCCTGCCGGGCGCGCTCCGCGAGTCTCTCTCCGTCCAGGTCGAGCGAGCTAATGATGCCGCGCATGGCGCCGCGTGTCCGGATATGCCGGACCAGCGCCCGCGTGTCCACCTCGGAGATCGACACGATCGCATGATGCTTCAGGTAGTCCTCTAGCGATTCCAGCGCCCGCCAGTTCGAGGTGAAGGCGCTGAATTCGCGGGCAACAAAACCTTGGACCAAGGGCTCGCCCGACTCCTCGTCTTCTCGATTCATCCCATAGTTGCCGATGTGGGGATAAGTCATGACAACGATCTGGCCGGCATAGGAAGGATCGGTCAGGATTTCCTGATACCCGGAAAGAGAGGTATTGAAAACCACCTCTCCGCAGACTTCCCCCTCGGCACCAAAGGAGCGGCCCGTGAAGACGCGGCCATCTTCGAGTGCCAGTATTGCGTTCATTTGTCCTGTTCGAGATTGACCAACCTACTCAACTACACCCAGGCGCGAAACGGGCCAGTAGTGGAAGACCGCTTTGCCATATATCAGGCTTCTGGGCACGAAACCCCAGTTACGGCTGTCGTTGCTGGAGTTCCTGTGGTCCCCAAGTACGAAATACTGATCGGGCGGGACTACCGTCTTGGAAAATGATTCATGGTCCCGAAATTCAGGTTTGAGGTATGGTTCTTCCATCGCGTTCCCATTGACCATCACCATGCCACCGCGGATCTCGATGATATCGCCGGGAACGGCCAAAACGCGCTTGACGAATGACTTGTTCGTGTCTCTGGGATACCAAAAGACTACAACATCGCCCCTGTGAATATCTTCGAAGCGATAGATGAATCGGTTGACGAATATCCTTTCCTGATCCACCAGGCGCGGCTGCATGCTGGTGCCTTCGACCTTAACGGGTTGAATCACAAAGATGACGATGAAGATAGCGGTCGCCACAGCGAAAAGGATGTCACGAAACCACGATTTCATTTCGGAATATAAACCTGGCCCCGAATGAGGAAGATTCTTTTGTTCTGGTTGGTTCGGTGCTTCCGGCGGCGTAGGAATCGGTTGTTCCATCTAAGTATCAGTTTGGGGTGCTTCCTCACAATGAATCAAAGTAGCAGAGGCGCTTACAAAACTCAACTGGTTTTCGGCCACCACCACCGCAATACCCTATCTTAATGATGGTTATTCACGCGAAAGGTTTCCGATAAATGTGAAAATCCCGTCGATGAAGCCGAACCCGCAGAAATTCATCTGCAACATGACGAGTTTGACTTCGTAGATGGATGCGAGCCTTGGATCGGTGACATGGCGCGAAGATGTCCGATGCCGGACAAACCGGTTGCGCGGTGCAGCGCCACAGGGTTGCAATAGCTCGGGTAGTTGTTATAATCGGGGTTTACGGGTTAGGCTGAGGATCTTGCCTCTGGCCACATCGAGTTGGGATTTCCGGAGCGGGGAGCGTCAGAGAGTGTTTTTTCGAGCATGTTCCCTGCCGTGGCACGAGAGTTGAAGATCGCCGTGCGGATGCAGGGCACGGTTCCGGATCATGCCCGTGAATCGCCGGGAGCAAGGATCAAAGGCTGATATGAAAATTGTTGTCCTCAGCGGTAGTCGTCAGAAGAACTGCACACTCAAAGATGTTGCGGGGGGATTCGGCACTGTCTTTACTGTGGGTGATTCTCCATTTGCACGGCTGCTGGAAATCGCAAAGCGCAGAGTCGCCTCCGTCCCCAACATCACCCTTGCCTATCTTCACTCTATTCTTGAAATGCACGGTGCGGAAGTCAGGGTCCTGGAGGTCCGCCGTTTGAATCAGCTCGAGCCGGCTGATCTCTATTTGATCGCGTCGTCGATCGTCGACTGCGCCTTCGAGCGCGAGATCGGCCTCGAGGCCCAGCGTCGATTCGGCAGCAAGGTCGGCTTTTTCGGAGTGTTTGCCGCAACCGTGCCGGAGTTTTATGGCGAAGCGGCCGACTTCATAGTCAAAGAGGAGATCGAAAATCTGGCACCCGCGCTGGCGCGCGGGGAAATCCCGAGCGGAGTCGTCTCCGCGGGATTCGTCGAGGATTTGAATGCCCTTCCGCATCCGAATTGGGATCAATTCGAGTTACGGCGTTACCGCTACCAGATTATCACAAGCCACGGCATTACGCTGCCGATGCTGGGAAGCCGCGGATGTCCTTACACATGCAACTATTGCCCTTACCTGGTAAACTCGAAACACCGCGTGCGGACTCCACAAAATATCGTCCGCGAAATTGAATACCTCAAAGGCAAATACGGCATTCGTGGTATCACCTTTCGCGATCCCAACCTCACCTACGGCAAAGAACGGGCCCGTGAGCTGGCTGAGTTGATTCTCTCGCGTGGGCTCAACGTGCGTTGGGGAATGGAGGCGCGCACCGATCGTCTCGATCCCGAGCTGATCACACTGTTGCACCGGGCTGGGTTGCGCAGCGTGGAAGTAGGCATCGAATCAACAGATGAAAAAATTCTGCGCGCAAATCTCCGCAAGACGATCCCCAAAATTCATCAGGAGAGCGTGATCGAGCATTGTCACAAGCTCGGGATCCGGGTCATCGCCAACTACACGCTAGGTCTGCCCAATGACACCATGGCCGGGATCCTGGATACGATTCGCTACGCCAAGAAACTCAACACCTTCGCAATTCAATTTACGGTAACCACTC
Organism: Acidobacteriota bacterium; assembly: GCA_041501225.1. Lineage (GTDB taxonomy): Bacteria > Acidobacteriota > UBA6911 > UBA6911 > UBA6911 > JAFNAG01. Next base: position 56,561 of record JBGQNR010000008.1, on the reverse strand, counting down.
CCTACCCGGGCACTCAGTTCTTCCGCAACGTGCAGAGCCATATTTTCGACCGGAACTGGGAGCACTTCAATGGCTGGACCAGCGTATTCAGGCACCCCTCGATCCCGCCCGAGCAGCTGCACCGCCTGCGCGAGTTTGCCTACGTTTCCTACCATTTGCGCTTGCGGTATGTCTGGAGATTTATGAAATCGACGCTTCTGCATCCGCTGCTGTTCCCTGATCCGGAGCTCTCCGGAGCGTAGGAGACCGGAAAGGAGGGTCTATGGCCGCAATCGCCGTACTTCTAGCTTTCCTGCTCTCCTGGACCGCACTTGCCCTCCCTGCCCAGAAGAGGCCAATCTTTGTAACCGCCAGCTTTTTGGGGAAAAATCACCTGTATCTCGAGGACTTGAGCCGGGAAGAGATCCTCATTTCTGAAAACGGCCAGACCCGGGAGGTCGAATTTTTTGCGGGGGCTGAAGTCCCGACCGCCTACGGCATCCTCTTTGACCGCTCATTTTTGCCATTGCCGTTTGAGGATCCGCGCCGGGATTCAAATGTCATTCCCAGCTCCATGGCAGCCACCAACGCGGCGTATCAATTGATCGACCAGGTTCTCGGGCGCCAGGTCGGGTGGGTGGGCACCTATGACAAAGAGCTGAAGATCGAGCTCGATTTCACCCAGGATTCGGGCCGGGTGAAAGATGTGATCCAGCGGCTGCGCGGCGAGCGGTCCATGGATGAATCCTCCCTCTATCGCGCCCTCTTCAGCGCCGTCAGGAAGATGAGCCCACGCAATGAGAAGCGGCGCGTGTTGATCTTGTTCCTCGAGGTCCTCGACATCGAAGCGGGTGTGAAGCTCAAGCCAATAAAAAACCTGCTGTCCGCATCCAATGTGGAACTTCTTGTCGCAGATTTCGCAGTCTCGAAGTTCAGTTCCGGCCGAGGGATGCTTCCGGTCCAAAGCGAGGCCTGCCTGCGCGAGTTGGCCGGAGTCACTGCCGGCGGCGCCTACTTCTCCAAGACCGAGGGCATCGAAGGTCTCGGCCGTCGGATCTCTAATCAAATCAAGGCTTTTTATACCATCGGCTTCCAAGCGGAATCGACCTCCGACCAGCCGGCCGCCTTGAAAATTGAATGCACCCGGCCTGGTACAAAAGTGACCTTCCATCCTGTGGTCCCCAATCTGCAGTAACCCATCGCGTGTTTCCCAGTCCGCGCAATCAGTCAAAATGGCCCCGATCGCCGTAGAGTTACATTTCCCCCTTGGAGCGCTTGGATAGGCTCAACTCTCATTATCAGGCCCCGCATAAAGTTCAAGTTGGCTCTTGTCGATAAGTGACGAGATCCCAGCGAGAGACACCATGAGTCTGCGCGACAAGAGGTTGTGGACTATCGGCGGAGGGAAGGGGGGGGTCGGCAAGAGTTTTCTGGCCGCTTCCATGGGCACTGCCCTTGCCCGAGCCGGCAAGTCCGTCATTCTGGTAGACGCCAACTTGGCCGCTCCTGACCTGCACGCCTATTTGGGTGTCCAGAATCCTGATTTGACCCTTCTAGATGTGTTGGCGCGGCGCGCCGCACTGCCTGATGTGTTGATTTCGACTCCGGAACCACGGATGCGATTTTTGAGCTGTGTGGGCGACGAACTCGGCATGGCGGATCGCACTCCAAGAGAAAGGCAAAAGATGGCGGATTGCCTCTCTTCCCTGGATGCGGAGTTTGTGCTGATCGATGTCGGGAGCGGCGCATCGCGGGGAGTTCTGGATTTCTTCAACCTGGCACACGAGGCTATTGTGATCACTTCGCCGGAAGCCGCATCGATGAGGTGCACCTTCCGATTCATCAGGAATGCGACTTATCGCAGGGTGCAGGAGCAGTTCGGCGCGAACGAGGAAGTTAATTCGGCGTTAGCCCGGTTGCGTGATCTTGCCAGTTCGGCGCAACCGCCGACCATGACGAAATTTCTGGATTTATTGCGACCGAAAGCGCCTGAGGTGGCACTGGGCATTTCAGACATGCTGAACGGCTGGCGGCCGTTTCTGTTGGTCAACATGGCCGCCTCCGAGCAGGAACTGCGCAGTGCGGAGATCATTCATACGGCCGCATGGAAGTTCCTTAATGTCGACTTGCGATCTTGCGGTCCAATCCATTTCGATGCCTCCTTGCGCAAATCGAACCAAGGGATGAGCCTGCCGGATTGCAGCGATCCTGATAATGCGTTGGCCCTTCAGATCCAGCATACAGCCCTGCAGCTGGCGGCGATCGATGCGCCGGATAGTGAGGTCAGACGAGCAGATACAACGGTCCCCATGGTGCCCACGCAGGTGATGGGACTCAACGATAACCTGGCGTTCATGGGCCGGGCCCTTCACGTTCAGACGGAGGATCTGGGCACCGCAGGAAACTGCATCACAACCCAAGTCTTCTGCGATGGTCGTGTCATCTTGTCGACGAAGTCGGAGTACCCTTCGGCGATGCGGGAGCAAAACCAAAATGACCAGGTGATCGAGTTAATGAGGACCCAACATTTCAATGTCATTCGCCAGATTGAGAGCCGGCAGTCCAGGCATCAATCCGGGCTGGCCTGAATCTGATGATTGATAATGTCACTGCTCCTACTAAGATACTCATTGTCGACGATGAGGCCGATATCCGTTCACTGCTCACACGCGGCCTGACTGACAGTTCCTTCGAATGCATCCAGTCGTCGAATGCTTTCGATGCGCTGAATAAGCTCAAGAATGACCAGTTTTCCCTCGTCATGAGCGATGTGTGCATGCCGGGGATGTCTGGAATCGAGCTCCTGCGCTTCATCAAACGGCACGATCCGGATATGTCGGTCATCATGATCACGGGCGTGCTCGATTTGGCCACGGCGGTGGACTCACTCAAAATGGGAGCGTGCGACTATATCACCAAGCCCTTCGACCTGCTCGCGGTCCGGCGCGCGGTGGGCCAAGCCCTGGAGCAACATCGGCTCACTCTGGAAAACCGATATTACCAGCGCGAACTGGAGCGGCTCGTGCAGGAGCGCACATTCGAGCTGAACGGCGCGCTCAAAGAGGTCGAGGAGGGGTACCGTTTCACGCTCGAAGCTCTGGCCGCAGCCCTGGATGCACGCGAGCACGAGACTCAAGCGCACTCGCACAGGGTGCGTGAATACGCTATTACGCTGGCGCAAAGCCTGGGATTAAGAGCTGTTGTGCTCATTGATGTCGGGCGGGGCGCGTTGCTGCACGACGTCGGAAAGATTGGAGTGCCGGATTCCATTCTGCTGAAACCCTCGAAACTCACCGCCGAGGAATGGATTCAGATGAAGCGCCACCCGCAGGTCGGTTATGAAATTCTGCGCAGCATCAAGTTTCTGTCCTCGGCAGCTGAGATCGTGCTGGCCCATCAGGAGCGCTGGGACGGAGCAGGCTATCCGAACCGCCTTGCCGGGACCGAAATTCCACTGGGAGCCAGAATATTTGCCGTAGTCGACACGCTCGACGCCATGACCAGCGACCGTCCCTATCGCAAAGCCCTCTCCTTCGAAGCTGCACGCACAGAAGTGCGCCGCTGCAGCGGCAGTCAGTTCGATCCGCGTGTGGCTGAGGCTTTCCTCAGCCTCGAACCTGAGACGTGGAAAAAAATTCACGACATGGTAAACTGCCGGCATCAAGTTCAGAAATCCAGCGAAGTTTTATGTCCGATATAGAGCTCATGCCGCTCAGCCAGGCGGACCTGGGCCTCATGGTTCCGCTCATGAACGATGAGGAGCAAGCCTGGCTGCGCGAACTCGACTGGGACTACGCCCCCATCCGCAGGATTCTCTTCTCATTCCTTGAAGCGCGCATATTGCCGGGCTTTCTGGCCATTGGCGGCACGAAGCCACTGGGATACATCTACTTTTTAATTTCGCGCGCCAAGGGGATGGTCGGAACGGTATATGTGAATCCGCCGGATGCGCAGGGCACGGCCGATCGGATCCTGTCCCGCGCGATTGAGAGCCTGAAGGACCTGCGCAGCCTGCGCCGCATTGAAGCCCAGATCATTCCTCTCGGCGGCCTGGATTTAACCACGATTTTCTCGCACCATGGTTTTCAATGCTATTTGCGTCACTACCTGGAGCTGGATCTGACCACAGGATCCTGGCCTGGAATAGATTACCCGGGAACGATTGTGCCCTGGCATGCAAGATATTTGCGGTCGGCGGCGGAAGTGGCCTTTCGGAGCTACCAGGGCGGAATCGACGCCGTCATTTGCGAAGATTATGGCACGGAAGTAAATTGTGAGGGCTATCTTCGCAGCCTGGCGGAAAATCCGGGCTGCGGCATCTTCTTGCCGGATTCCTCTTTTGTGGGCCTTAATCCTCAGGGCGCGCCATGCGGATTCATCCTGACATCCCGCCTGTCACGCAACTCAGCGATGATCCCGCAGATATCGATCCATCCGGATTATCAGGGGAAAGGCCTGGGATCAGCTCTGGTCCACCTGGCTTTGCACCGGCTCGCGTCAGCGGGGTTTCGGGCCGTCAGGCTGACGGTCACCCAGCAGAATCGGCGCGCCTATGAGTGGTACGTGCGGCTTGGATTCAAGGTCCGCCGCAATTTCGACGCCTACGTATGGCAGCGCCAGTAGCGAACGCACCCACGCACAGAAAAATCCAATCACACGAAGACTGTTGTCCTTCTTGTCATGTGTAATGTGGACTACGGGCGGAAATCAATCTAGCGGGTACCTCCCCGGGCGTAGTTGGAATTGAGGACTACGATATCCACGCGCCGGTTGCGCGCCCGTCCTTCCGGGGTGTCATTGGAGGCGATGGGGCAGAATTCGGCGAAACCCGAACCGGAGAGCTTCTCGGGACTAAAGCTGAACTGCTCGATGAGACAGGCAACGATGGAAGTAGCGCGTGCGGTGGAAAGTTCCCAATTGGAAGGAAACCGTACGGTCTTGATGGGGACATTATCCGTATGCCCCTCGATGCGGATCAGGTTTTTCATGGACATGAGGTCCTCAGCCAAAGCATCCAGCATTTCGCGCCCTTCAGGTCTGAGCTGATCGGACCCCGAATCAAAAAAGGTACCATCGAGACTGATCACGAGCCCGCGCGTTTCCATGCGGGTTCTCACCTTCCCTGTCACGCCCCGTCTTTTCACTACACCATCGACATTATCCCTCAGCCGCCCCATGGCAATGACTTCACCCTTGGGGAGTGAATTCTCCACAAAGTTGGTCTTGAGGTCCTTCATACCGGAGATGGTATATTCTTTGAGCGCTTTCTCCTTGGGCACTGTAACATGTTCCACCAGGTCGCGGCTCAAAGCCGATCCCGCACCTTCGCCTTTGCTCAGGCTTAGAGTATCGCTTCCGGTTGGAAAAACCGAGCCATCAAACGACGCCCTCATGGACAAGACCATTTTCCCCATTTTCTGGGCGTCGACCGTCGAGATCGCATACAGAGTGGTGAAGAAGGCGAACAGGAGCGTGATGAAGTCCGCATAGGACACCAGCCAGCGTTCGTGGTTCACATGTTCAGGGACTTTTTTCTTGCGCAATGGTTAAAACTCCCGATCAGGCAGCCTTGGCTTGTGCGCTCGGCTCCTTTTTCGACAGGGCCTCTTGGTCTTTCTGGTTGAGGTAACTCTTGAGCTTGTCCTCGATCAGGCGCGGGTTCTCACCCTCGAGAATCGCAATTACGCCGGCAAGGATGATCTCTTTGGATACCATATGAGCGCGATGCCGGAGCTTGAGTTTGCCGGCAATCGGGAGATAAACGATATTGGCCAATGAGACTCCGTAAACCGTAGCTACGAATGCGACCGCGATCCCTCCACCCAGCTTGCTGGGATCGGTCAGGTTCTCCATCACGTGGATCAGGCCCAGCACGGCGCCAATGATCCCGATCGTCGGCGAATAGCCCCCCGCCGCTTCCCAGAATTTGACCGGCAGTTCGCCCTCTTCTTCCATGTTGGCCATCTCTGCTTCCATGGTTTCGCGCAGCGCCTTGGGTTCTATACCGTCGACAGCCATGTTCAACGCTTTTTTCAGAAACGGATCTTTCACGGATTCCACATCCGATTCCAAAGAGATGATCCCCTGCCTTCGCGCCTTGTTGGCGTATCCGATGATCTCCGTGATTACATCCTTGTTGTTGACCTTGGGCGCAAAGAAAGCTCCCAGGGCTGAGCTCCAGCTGCCAATAAACACGTGGATGGGAAACTGGATCATGCAGGCGCCGAATGTTCCGCCGAGGACAATCAGCGCGGCAGTCAATTGGAGAATGGACCCGATCTTTCCACCCTCGAGCGCCTGCCCACCCAATATCGCAACGATAGCCAGCAACAGCCCAATGATTGTGCCTAGATCCATTTTTATCCCTCAGCCAACCGCAGCGTCAGACCTTCACCAGCCTGCGTTCATGCTCCGCATCAATCAGTCCTGCCAGAGTCCGACGATATCGAACGACCTTTTCGATGATCTCCGTCATACGGTCCTTGACTATCACTTTGTCGTTGTTATTCAAAGTGATCACCGTATCCGGGGTCTCCTCGATATACTCGATCAGATCGGAATTCAAGACGATCTGATGGCCGTTGATCTTGGTCAACATGATCATGGGTTTTCCTATGTCTGTTAAATCAGTGGGATATATCGGCGCAGAAGGCGAGAAGCCTTAACAGAAGTGACGGAATTTTGGCGGTTAACGAGAAGACAATCCCGTATTCGGCACCCCTCCTGAACAAACCCTTGCATTGAGAGGATCGTTGCACGGACGAAAAGCTGAAAGGAAAATCGTGGAATATCTTACAGCGATTATGGTTACCGGCCCCTATGACCCGTCGTTGGACGAACCCGGCTGGATCAGGCTTAGGTAACGCTCCAATGGAACGGGAGAGCGATCCTCAGGGATCATGCCGATGATCCCTTGCACAAAGGCAAGATCTGCAGGGGTATCCACAGTCAGACGAACTTCGGGCCGTCTCAGCGCCGCGGGTGGATCCAGGAATGCTGTGCGAAATTCTTCCAAGTGCTCCTTGATATAGATTGTGACATGCTCGCGATGGTGGGGCAGATGGCCTAAGCGGTCCGCTGCTGCAAGAGCCTCGTGCGCGACCGCCTCGGTTGCGGCTCCGTAGGGCAGGTCCTGTTCCATGCAGAAGTCAAGCTGCCCAGCTTGGAGTCTGTGGACAATACGGTCGACGGAGCCCACGTCGATCAGGGGATTATCGCCAGTTGCACGGACGATGACGTCCGGGTGATAGATTTCGGCGGCCAGGCGGAAACGGGCCAGGACGTCGAGGTCGGGTCCACGATAGACCTCTGCCCCAAACCGGCGTGCCTCCGCCACCAACGGGTCATCTACATCCCGGGTCGTGGTCAGAATCACAACTCCGTGCAGGGCGGCCGCGGCTCGCAACCTATCGGCGGCACGTTCCAGGATGCTTTTGCCTTGAATGCGCAACAATGCCTTGCCGGGCAAGCGCGTACTGCCCATGCGGGCCTGCAGAAAGCCAAGAGTCAGTGTCATATCCGTTTTATAACCTTGGGGATCCTGGATTTCGGGCTGCCCTTATCCTGGCAGTCTCCCGTGAACTGTGCCTGAGTCGGCGCCGGGCGCCGCACAATGCTCAGGTCCCAGGAATATTCGATCGCAAGCCCCGTCTGTCGGATGCGGCCTGTTTTGCACATTCACCTGTCGCATCGCTCAGGTCGTAGCGTCGCGCAGGCTTTTGACAACCCATTCAATCTGATCCCGGGTCATGTCCGGATATAGCGGCAGCGTGAGGAGCCTGCATCCGAGAGTCTCTGAAACCTCCAAATCGGCGGGAGGCAAGCCGAGTTGGCGATAAAAACTGAATTGGTGCACCGGCGGATAATGAACGCTCGATTGCACTCCGCTGGTTTTGAGCCCGGCCACAACGCGCGCGCGATCCACATTTCCGGCGAGCACGATGGGAAACAGGTGAAATGATGATTCACCAGGATGGTGGGCAAATGGCAGGAGCCAGCGAGGGTCGGACGCCAACAGCTCCCGGTACCATGCCACGCGCTGCTCTCTGCGACGATTGGACTCCTCCAGCGCAGACAGCTGTACCCTGAGAATTGCCGCGCGTAGATCATCCATACGATAGTTGAAGCCCGCCTGCAGTACGTCGTACGAAAACTGGTGTCCCTGGTAGCGATCCCATGTCAGGGAGCTCATGCCGTGCGAGCGGAGGTTTTTGATCTTCTGCGCCAGTTCGTCACTTGCAGTCGTGATCATGCCTCCCTCGCCGCAGGTAAGATTCTTGTTGCCAAAAAAACTGAAGCAGCCTGCGTCTCCCCAGGCGCCGCAGCGTCGCCCCTTCCATTTGGCTCCCGGCGCATGGGCCGAATCCTCCACAACCCACAGCCCGTGGCGTCGTGCGATTTCGATCACAGCATCCATGGAGCAAGGGTAGCCGCCATAGTGCATCACGCAGATGCCGCGCGTGCGAGGAGTGATGGCCCGCTCCAGGGTTTCGGGCGCTGTCAGCGGCTGCTCGAGCGAGTTCACGTCGACGAAACGCGGCGCACCGCCCGCATGGATGATGCAATTCGCGGCCGCTACGAAGGTCAGGGAAGGCGTAAGAACTTCCTCCCCTGGCGCAAGTCCCAGGGCTGCGAAGGCGAGATGCAGAGCGGCGGTACCGCTGGAAACCGCAATCGCGTGCGGCACCCCGACATACTCGGCAAACTCCGATTCCAGCGTGCGCGTTACCGGGCCGTAGGTCCACCAGCCTGAGCGCAGTACGGTCACAGCCGCTTGGACTTCAGCTTCGGCAAAGCTGGGCTCGCTGAGGGGCACTCGCCACTCAGGCGAGGGCGAAGGAAGCTGCTCGTTCCTGAAATTCCTGTTGGGCAAGCTCATAATCCTCCCGGCGGCCGATATCGAACCAGAAATCATCGGAATGGTATCCGACCACCTTTTCCCCGCTATTCAGGAGTCGAAGCACCAGATCCGGGAAATCGAGGTATTCCTCTTTGGTAATGAACTGGAGCACTCTTGGCTCGTAAACGTAGATTCCCATGCTGACATCAAAGGAGTAGAGAGGCTTTTCACGGTACGCAACCAGCTCATGATGATCGTTAGTTTCGAGCACTCCCAGGTCGATGCGCACCTCCTTGCGATGCGTGGCAATCGTAAGCGCCGCCCCTGAGGCCCGATGGGACGAACATAGCGATTGATAATCCAGGTTCGTAAGCACATCCCCATTCATTACCATAAAGGTGTCATCCAGCCCGGAGATGCGCGACAGCGGCCCGGCGGTTCCGAGCGGCCGGGATTCGCGTATGTAGCTCAAGTCCAGTCCGGGGATGTTGCGATGCCCATTTTGGAAGTAGGCTTCAATCAATTCACCCAGATGCCCGACCGAGAGGATGATATCTCCAATGCCCTGTCGAACCAATTGCCGGATGATGATTTCCAGAATGGGTCGATCACCGATCGGTACCAGCGGTTTGGGAAAGATGGTGGTATAGGGAGCAAGCCGGGCGCCCTTCCCTCCGGCCAGGATCACTGCCTTCATTCGTGCCCTCCTCTCAGTGCCAATCCGAATCCCACGCCGCTAGGCCTCAGCAAGAGACCTGTTCGCCGCCACATTGCCGCGCACGGTCCGGCTAGCAGCGGTCGGCAGAACTTCCGCGTTGACTTGCTTCATGCTGCCTGCTGCAGCAAGGTCGGGAGCGAGGTAAATCGCGGATTCATAGCACGTCATTAACAACTTGTCTGTGAACTTGCCCAAGGCAGGTCGAACCGGGCATCCCAGGCGCATCTCGATCAGCCATGCAGGAAAGTCGGCGCCTGCGGCAATCGTGAGGTTGATCCCTCCGGAGAAACGGGGATTGACTTCGAACACCGTGCCCTTTGCCTCATGCCACTTGAGCTGGATATTGGCCGGGCCGCGAATCTGCAGAACCTCCGCGACACGCACGCCGAGATCGATCAAAGCTGGATTGTTCCACGTTTGGCCGCGATCGGTCACGCCGGAGCGCACCACCAATCGTTCTCGAGGTACGGCACTGATAATTCTACCGTTGAAATCCGCCAGGACATCGATCGTGAACTCACGCCCAGGCAGATATTCCTGAACCACGGGGGCGGCCACATAACTTAAGAAGAAGCGCAATTCCCTCTCGTCGTTAATCGGGTAGGCGCCAACGCTCCCGCGCCCGCGGCGCGGTTTCAGAAACAGCGGGTAACGGAGCTCTTCGAAAACCAGTTCATGCGGGAGCCAGGTGCGCGGCACCGGAATGCCTTTCCCTGCCAGGTACTCCACGGTCTTCTGCTTGTCGTTACAGATGATCCCCGCTTCGGCCCCCGAGACCGCAACCCGCACACCCATCTCCAGGAAGGACTCGGCATGGAAACCAAAGAGCGGCAGTTCATCGTCAATCGTGGGGATAAGCAGGTGGATCCGCTCCTTGAAACAGATCGACTTGATGGCGGGGAGGTATTGTCCATCGGTGGTAAGCGGAACGAGGTAGTGGCGATCACTGAAGTATAGGCCCGGGCTGAGTATATTCATGTCCGTCGTGATTACATTCCCGCGCACTCCCAAACGCTTCAGTGCCTGCACAAAAGCCTGGATGAGCGGCACACGCCGGCTGGCTGCAGTAATAAGCACGTTGACTTCGCGCATTAATTTGTTTCCCCTTTCGCCAAATTCATGGTTTTCGACATTCCGCCTTTTCCCACTTCGTCCCAACGCCGGATGATTTCGCACCTCCTGCTTTGCGGTGTCTTCGCATCCGTCAGACATACTCCGCATACTGCGGCAGGCTCTATCGCTCCCCCGGCTGCTGGAGATCCACCCAGCGCAGAATGCTGTCTTTCGCAATATGCCTGCGGGCCTGCGCGCCCGTTACCCGGTCGACATCACGCGGATCAATACCGCCGGCTGGACGCTTGCAGGTAAGCATGGAGGGCTGGATGGTCACATTCATGGGAATGTCGACCACAGCCACGATGCTGCGCCGGCTCAGCAGCCGGCTCTGCTCTTCCGCGCCCGCAGGACGTTTGCGGCCGTTTCCAAGGCTTGCGTCTACCAGCGAGAGTTGGGACACCAACTCGCGGAGATCTTTCGGCTCAATGCTGACCTTGTGGTCAGGACCAGGAGCGCGCCGATCCAGCGTGAAGTGCTTTTCCACTACCCTCGCACCCAGAGCTGCGGCAATGAGGCTGAAAAGAATTCCTTCGCTGTGATCGGAAAAACCAACGGGCATATTGAAGCGTTCACGCAGCGTCTGAATCGCCTTCAGATTCAACGAGTCCGGTGGCGCGGGATAACTCGAGACGCAATGAAGCAGCACGATGTCGGAAGCACCGCTCTCCCGCAAAGCGGTCACCGCTTCTCCGACCTCATCCAGATGGGACATCCCGGTCGAAAGGAGCAGCGGCTTTCCCTTGCGCGCCAGATGACGCAGGAGCGGCAAATGGGTCAGGTCGGACGAGGCAATTTTGAATGCCGCCACACCGAGGGAGTCCAGAAAGTCGGCGCTCTCTTCGTCGAAGGGAGTGGAAAGAAAAAGCACACCGCGGCTGTCCGCCCGAGCCTTGAGTCTCTTGTGATCCTCCCACGAAAGCTCCAAGCGACGAAACATCTGAAACGCCGACTCGCTGCCCTCCTCTTGCTGCGCCAGCCGGTCGGTGGAGCGCACCATCAGACGATCGGCTCGGAAGGTCTGAAACTTCACAGCGTCGGCGCCGCAATCGGCGGCAGCATCGATAAGTTGCATCGCCTGCTCCGCGCTGCCATCATGATTGATGCCGATTTCCGCAATCACAAACACCCTGGAGGAAGCACCGACGGTTTTTCCCCCCAATACAAGCTCATGCTGCCCCATTTTGATCCTCGAGTTGTCTCAAGATGAGTGGAAGCTGGGCCAACGATTCGACAACAAAATCCCCGGTTTCTCCGCCCTGGGTGCCGGGTCCGATCGGCGCTCTTTGTACTTGCACACATTTCATCCCCACGCCGCGAGCGCCGCGCACATCCTTTTCCAGGCTGTCTCCGACAAAAAGAGTCTCGGACGCCGGCACCTGGAGACGGTCCAACATCTGGAGAAAGGGCGCCGGGTGCGGCTTTTCTTTGTCCTCTCCGTTTTCCCAAGTGTAGAGAATGCTGTCCACCGCCTCTTCCAGGCCGAGAGCCGCGCACTTTGCCCTCTGCACGTCCGGAAAACCATCGGTCACAATGCCAATTCGATAGACGGCATGGAGTTCACGCAAGAGTTGGTTATATCCTGCAAACAACTGGATCGCGGGCGTGTGGCGACGATAGACGCCGACGAGGTCCGAAATCTGCAATCGGGAACCGGGAAGCCGCTCCAGCAATGCGGGCATCACCCGGTATCTCCCTTCGTGTTCGAACGTCATCATCATGAAGGCATGGATCTCATCGCAGGGCTTTCCGCAAGAGGCGCAGACGTATTCCGCCACAGCCAGAAAGCCGCTGGCAAGGAAATCCCTTTCGCGATACAGGGTGTCGTCCAAATCAAAAATCAATGCTCGGATCATCGGGCTCTTTCAGAATGACGGTCTACAAAGGACAAATGGCGATTGCGAAACCGGTCTTCGAGCCCAGCCGTTCGCATACACCATCAGAAACTCTCCGTTCACCATCCGTCCTTCCTTAATTGTTATTGTCCTGGGTTTTTCCGGATAGGATGCTGCGCAAAATCCGGGCTACCCGCTGCGCGCCCCCGCCGTCGACTAGTCTGCGCCCGTGCGCCGACAATCGGCGCCTCAAATCGGGATTCAGGTCCAACTCGGCGAATCGGCGCCGCACATCGCCACTGCGCAGCTGAGCACCCAAGCCCAAATCTATGCACGCCCCGGCATCCGCCAAAGCCGCCACAGTGGCTGCCTGGTAGTGGTCAACAGAGAGGGCGCATAGGGGAGCCCCCACGCATAGGGCTTCATACGCAGCGCAGCCACCGGCTGAAATGACGAGATCAGCAGCGAACATTAGCTTGGCCACATCTTCTTTGCGAGAAAGCCAGCGAAAACGCAGCGGGTCCCACGAGGTGCGCGTGACCGTCTCCTGCCCCCATGAACAGAATCCAGGAAGGCCTATGACTTCCAGTGGAGTGTCGGCGGAGCGCAGGCCTTTGAGGACGGTCCGGAAGAATCTGCTTCCATCCCCTCCACCGAGATTGATGACGACCTTTTGGATCCGGCGACGGATGGTCTTGGATTCTCTGTGAAGCTGCTCGCAGCTGTCTTCCAGTACGAAATAGCCCATGCCGGTAAGACAGGTGGCGGCGTGCTGTCGGAAGTTGTCCGTCGCCGGCAAAATACTGCCGTCGATCGCTATATCGGATGCAATGGGGGCGAGGCCGAGATCGTGAATGCTGACGACGGGAATCCCGCGCACCCGCGCCTCCGCGACCAGGCGGCGCAGGCCCGCATTCTGCCGGGTATCGATCAGAAGCCCGGCAGCGGCTTTCAGACCGTGCCAGGGTTTACGCGCATCGAAACATTGGTAATTAAAATCGCCGGCCATCACCTGTTCCTGGGACCAGAGATCGTCGGAATCGAGCAAAAACAAAGGCTGCGCCCATCGCCGCAGCTTTCCCGCCAGGATTAGAGTTCTTCTCAGATGACCAAAACCGATGGCCGGCCCTGCCACAGTCCGCACCAATAACTTCTTGCGCGGACTATTCCTCGGCAGAAGCGTCAACGTTTTGGCACCCGGTTGCTTCATCTGACATACCTTTGACTTGCTTATTGTTCCCTGAGAATCCGGGAGTTTATCGCCTCAAAAGTCTCCTTGAAGGCTGGAATCAGAGGCCCAATTTCATACTCCAAAAGATCTGCCAGCAAACCGAAATCTCTTTTTTCGTGGGCCTCAATGACCTCTTTGAGCAGAGCCGCCAATTTGATGCAGCAATCCTGGGCGCTACCGCTACGGATCTTCAGGCCGGCAAACGGGATTTGAAATGACTGTTCCAGCCTTTGCAGGAGCAAATTGATGAAGTAGATTCCTTCGTAGAACTGTCTCAGATTCGAGGAGGCCTCCGGTTCGGCCTGAATCCGTAAACTCGATGAAAGTGAAGGGATTGCAGCCTCTGCGCGCTCAAGATACGTCACGGCCTCACGGATCGAGTCGACTGCAACCTCGCGCAAAGTCGAGGTGAAAATCTCGATCGTTTCCCGATCGCAGATATCCTCCTGGAAACCGGCCTCCTGGTCATCCTGGATCAAGGGGACTCCATCCACCTGGACTTGTCGAATCACCATGTTGCGTGGGAGATGGTTGGACTCGACCAGCCTGAGGACCTGATCCAGAGAATTCAGATCCGGTGGGAGAGGCGCAATTTCCCGCTTGTCAATGTACAGACGCGTCATAGCTTTCCTTTCCGGGCAGCTCCGGATATGCGGTCCTGCCAGGTTGTGTAAAAGCAATTCGAGGGCCATAAAATCGCAGAACATGCGCTTTGGGTTAATCCCGCCGGGGTTGGCGGACGATACGGTCATCGGCACGCAACAGGCAAGGGCAGCATTCAAGGCGGGTTCGCGGACAGGAGCGAACCCGCCTTCCCTTATCCGCGGGAGACTTCCTATCCGTGGCCCCCATTATTCGATTCGGGTATCCACTGCTTGTGGCAATCCTGGCAATCCAACCAGTCGATTTATCTGTTTTTACCCTAATGTTGTTCCAAAGCTTATCCGATAAGGAGCACTGAATCGGTCGGACATCGATTCGGGCCCGGCAGGCTTGAGGCAAGTTTGGGTCCGCAGGAGCCCGATCCGGTACAAATAGGGATATTTAAGGACAGCGAATTCAAGGAGGAATTCACCCATGGCTTTCAGTATTCTCAATAACATCGCCGGAACAAACGCGCAGAACCAGTTAACCCTCAACAGCGTCAGTCTGAACCGCACCTTGCTGCGTCTTTCCTCTGGAAAGCGCATCAATTCCGGCGCGGATGATGCAGCCGGACTGGGCATCGCAGACAGCTTGAGAGCGAGCCTTCGTGCTCTCGACCAGGCCGTACGCAATGCCAATGACGGCGTATCCGTTGCCCAAATCGCTGATGGCGCTCTCCAGGAGATTGGAAACCTGCTGAATCGCGCGGTTCAGCTGGCATCACAATCAGCCACTGACACTGTCGACGCCACCGGTCGGACGGCGCTCAACAACGAGCTGACTTCCATCAAGAATGAAATTGATCGTATTGCGACCAATACCAAATACAATGGCCAGGCGCTCTTTACAGCTGGCGGCGTCAACGGAAACCTCAGCGTTTTCGTTGGCGACATCCAGGCGCAGAGTTCAATTTCGGTTACCTTCGCAGTCATTACGACCAGCAGTGTCGGCGGGGCAAATCTTGGGTCGGCCACGGTCGACACCTCTGTCAATGCCAAAGCTGCATTGACGACTTTGAGCACCGCCATCTCCGGCATCGCCAGTGCCCGTGCAGATCTGGGCGCAGGAATGAACAGGTTGCAGTCGGCCATGGCGGTGATCCAGAACCAGTATCAGAACACGCAGGCCGCCGAATCCGGCATTCGCGATGCCAACATTGCTGAGGAAATCGCCAACATGACGAAATACCAGATCCTCAACCAGTCCGGCATCGCCGCCCTGACGCAGGCGAATACGACCGCCCAGTCGGTGCTCACACTGCTCCGTCAGTAGGCATCTCACCAGGCTTCGCAGGAAGCAACGGGCGCGCTGCCCAAGGGTGGCGCGCCCTTTTCCACATCGTTCTAGCATAATCCCGCGCTGGGGCCCGGCCGATATGACCGAGGGGAGTTCAGCTTGGCCTGCAGCGCAGGTGGAACGCGATGCAGTAGTTAGGAGACACAAGCTCCGTAAGGAGAACGGCAATGGCAGGCACAATAAGTATGTTGGCAGGAGCCGCCGCCGAGGTCCTTCATTCCCCTGTGGGATCCTCTCCGAATCGCTCCGTGACACAGCGCGCTGAAAGCCGCAGCGCTCCCGTCAGATCTTCACCTAAGCAACCTGTGGAAGGCATCCCGGAACAGCTTGCCCAAGACAGCAGATATCCTGCAGCAATCCTGGAGCGAGCACGAAGCGCCGGGCTGGCCAACCGCACCACGTTGACGTTTGAGCGTGATGTCAAGGACGGCAAGATGTATCTGTACATCAAGGATAAACGCACCGGAGATGAAGTAATCCGCATACCGAAGAAACAATTGGAAACAGCAGACCCTCAACCGGTGCCCAGCCGCCGGGTAGATGTCCGAATCTGAGCGGGAGATTGCAGCATCATGTCTTCGATCAATTCTCTAAGCAGTAACGTAAGCAGTGGCATAAACGGTGGTCTGGATGTGCAAAGCATCGTTGATAACCTGATGACTGCCGAGCAGTTGCCGGTCCGGCGGCTTCAGACCCAGACTCAATCCTACAAAACCAAAATATCCGCTTACCAGACATTAAACACCAAGCTTCTTGCCCTCAAAACCAGCGCGGAAAGTATCATGTTCAACCAGGGAGATGTCCCGTTGAACATTCCCGATGCATTCTCAGATCGCCTCAGCAGCAGCCTTTTCGCCCTGAGAACGGCGACATCATCCAATGAATCCGTCATGACCGCAACCGCCGGCAAGGGGACCACCGCTGGAAATTACACGGTTCAGGTGACCAAGCTCGCGAAATTCAATTCCTACGCATCCAATAACTTCGCCTCCGACACAGCCACCAATACCAAGACAGGCACGATCACCATCCAAAAAGGCGCGGACACACCCGTTTCGATCGCGATCACATCCGGGAACAACACGCTCCAGGGCATCAAAAATGCAATTAATGCCCAAAATGCAGGTTTTAGCGCCTCCATTTTGAATGATGGCAGCGGCACCCCCTACCGGCTGGTAGTCACAGCCAATGATTCGGGCGCTGCAAACAATTTGACCATCACCACTAGCTGGGATCCGGGGGCGACGGGCAGCGATGTGACATTTGCGGAAACCAGCCATGGCGAGGATGCAGCGCTCCAGGTGAACGGGGTCAACATCGCCAGCAGTTCCAACTCCGTCTCCAATGCCATCGAGGGCGTGACCCTCAATCTCAAAGCCGAATCGGGCACGGCCACCATCAGCATCGGAAGAGATGCCGACTCCATTGTCGCGGGGGTCAAGGATTTCGTAGCGAAGTACAACGATCTTGTCGCTTACATTACCGCCCAGTCCACATACGACAGCAGCACAAAAACCTCAGGAGTCCTTGCGGGCGACTTTACCCTGAGGGACGCACAGATCAAAATGAGTTCCGCTCTCTGCCGGAGCGTCAGCTCAGACGGCAGTTCTTTGCAGGTGTTGTCCCAGATCGGGATCAAGCTGATGACCGATGGATCGTTGAGCCTGGACGAGTCCACCTTTCGGAACATGCTGTCATCCAACTACAATGAGACCGCTCATTTGATGTTGGCAAACGGATTGGACTCGCAAGGAAATACCGCCAGCATTGTCCCGATGTTGCAGCAACAACTCAACGCCCTCACCGATACTGTAGCGGGGCCCGTCTTTCAGGCTGAGGATTCGGCCCAGAAAAGCATCGATCGGATCAACCAGCAGATCGACGCGATGAACCTCAGGCTGGAAGCACGCCGGGCAATGTACATCGCTGAATACACGAAGGCCAATGAGGCGCTCGCACAGCTGTCGGTACTGCAAACTTCATTGACCAACCAGATGAATGCGCTCAATAAAGCATAGAGATTGGAGTCTTCGATGCCGATCAACTACTCTGCCCATCGTTACCAGGAGATCGAGATCAAGACCGCGACGGCTCTTGAGCTCGTGGTACTGCTATACGATGCGGCCATCGCAGGCCTCCAGAAGGCGCAGGAGCACGTCGCCAGCCGCGACATTGCCAATCGCACCCGTTGCTTGAACAAAGTATCCGCTATCATCACCGAACTGCAGGCCAACCTCAATTTCGAAGCGGGTGGAACGGTCGCCCCATCCCTGGATCGGCTCTATCATTACATGAAGAGCCGCATCTTTGAAGCGAACATGCAGCAGGACGCCGCGCCACTCAAGGAAGTTGCAGGATTGTTGAGCAATCTGCGCTCCGCCTGGGCGGAGGTAGCTCAGAACGAGGCGCGGAAAACCGTGCAGGAGGCAACAGGTGCTTTGCCCGCAATGCTGCCTTCGGCGTCAAGCTTGCCTACCGCTTCGCCCTTAGCGGGCCTCAACATCACGGCCTAAATATGCGCGACATCACAAAGGATCTGCAGGGCCTGGAAGGATTGTACCTCGCTCTGGAATCCCGCCTCGAGAAGCAATATCAGGACCTATTGGCACACCGATTCCCAAACTCCGACGAGGAACGTGAAGCGGCAGCCCTGGAGCGTCGCATCCTGGAAGCGGAAAAACATCTCGCCAGGCTTTCGTCCACCGGCGGCATGGATGCCTTGGCGTTACGAGCGCAACGTAGCGCCATTACCGCATGTGCCGCCTCCCTGAAAAAGCGCGCTCAACATTTGCTGGAACTCCTTGGGCGAAATGCGGCACAATGCGTGCAGCTCCAGAGTGCGGCCCAGGCTGGCCTCCGGGAACTGCAGCGGGGTGGACAATTTCTGCAGAGCGTGCGCGGGTATCGAGAAAACCAGCCCAAATTCCTGGATTCCTGTCAGTAGCCACCCGGGCGGGCACAGTTCCGCTGGCGCTGATTGCATCTTTCATCTTACGGGTCGCTCCTTGGATCATCTGGAACACAATCTCGCCGTCCTTGCCCGCCGTCAGCCGGAACTTGCCGGAATCCTGAAGGCAACTCCCCTCCGCCACATCCAGTTGACTTCGGCACGCAACGGCCTACCGACCGGGTTCTATCGCCGCCCTGAAGCCGGCTCTGTGCCGCTGCATAGCCGCTATGACCCGCTGCAGGAGGCACGCCAATCCCTGAAGGAAATCAACCTGAAGGAGGCGGATTACTTTATCTTCCTCGGATTCGGGCTCGGCTATGGCTTGGATGCCTTGCTCGAGAGCACGGCGCGAGAGCGCGTCCATGTCTTTGTGGTCGAGTCCGATCCGGAGGTCCTGCGGGCAGCTTTCGCAGCCCGCGATCTGACGGCGCTGCTATCCTTGCCCTTCATACACTTTGCCTGGCCCACGGCAGGAAATGAGCTGGCCCAGCAATGGCAAAATTTTTTCGATCCTGTGCAAGCGCAAATGAGCGTTTTTGTCAGCCACCCGCCTTCGCTCGTCCTTGATCCCCCTCTCTATAAATCCGCAGCTGAGATCATCAATAGCCGGACCCTCCAGATATTCACCGACATCAACACCATGATCGGATCGTCGCAGGTATTTCTTGCGAACTTCGTGGCCAACCTTCCTCGCGCCTCCTCCTTGCCCGGCGTCAAGGCGTTTGCGCAACAGTTCGCCGGAGTTACGTGCGTGCTGGTTTCGGCAGGGCCCTCTCTGGACCGCAACATTCATGAGCTGCGCTCTGTCCATAATCGTGCCCTGGTGCTGGCTGCGGACACGGCATTGAAGCCGCTTCTTGCGGCGGGCGTCGAACCGCATTTTGTAATGACTGCCGACCCCCGCCACGAAAACTACCTGCACCTGAAGGATGCCATCACACGGGACACCTATCTGGTTGGGGAAGCAACTGCCTATCCCGACTCCCTGGCATCATTTGACGGCCGCACGATTCTCTGCACATTTGAGAACTCATCGCTGCCAACCCTAGCCAATCTACTTGCCTCCAAGGGCTCATTGCGCGCCTGGGGATCCGTGGCTACCATGTGCCTGGATTTTGCGCTGATGCTGGGCTGCAACCCGATCATATTTCTGGGGCAGGATCTGGCCTTCAGTGAAGGGCGAACCTATTGCACGGGTCTCCATTGGGAGCAAGAGTGGTTTTGCGATGTGCGTGGACCGGAGGATTGGCAGCGCAGATGGGCCGAGATCCGAGCCGCAAATCAGATTGTCATGACCCGGGATCTATTTGGCCGGCCGGTGGCAAGCACCGACAAGCTCGTGTCCTACTGGAACTGGATCACTGCCGAGATCGAAAAGCACCGAGATGTGAACTTCATCAACGCCACGGAGGGGGGAATCCTCAGGGATCATGTGCAGATCATGAGCCTCCGGGAAGCCCTGTATCGGTTCTGCGGCGAGGAGCGTGACCTCAGGGCCGAAATTCGGTCGAGATATGCGGAGGCAATCGAGCAGAATCCTGCTTTAGACCTGTCTGTCCTGACCAGGATCAAGGAAGAGGACAGGCAGTTGCAGGGAATTATCAGGCAGGGACTGGACCTGTGCCGTCCCGAAAACCTCCACTTGCCGGTGCGGGAATTAGCTGCACGTTGCGAACGGGTGAAACAGTCGGTCCACTCCTTGACCCACCTGGCTCCATTGCTGGATTGCTTTAACCAGATGGGCGCCTTTTCGTTTCTGCGGCGGCAGGCTGCCCAATCCGGGGCAAAGGTCTCTAACCGCGAGATCCAGGAAAGTTACCTCGAGTATTTCCAGTCCATCTCTACCGCATCAAAAACAATCGAAGACGGATTGTCCCGGCTTAAGCCGATGTAACCTGCCCCACAGACCCGCACGCCACGTTTCATTCGCGGCGTGATCAACCTTCGTGGCAAAGTCATCACCGTTGTCGATCTTCGTCTCAAGTTCGACATGGAATCCAAAGAGCAGACCGAAGAAACCTGCATCATTGTCGTCCAGACCGCGGGCATTTAGATCGGTTGCGTGGTCGACAAGGTGTCCGAGGTGCTCGACATCTGTTCCTGTATCGCAATCCGCCCGTGAAGCCGCAAGTATGATTCGCGTCCTGATCGTCGACGATTCCGCTTTCGTACGGAAAACTCTGCAGGAGGAGCTTTCCAAGCACGACGATATTGATGTAGTGGGGACTGCGGGCGATCCGTACATTGCCCGGGATAAGATTGCCGCATCCCGCCCCGATGTGTTGACCCTCGACCTGGAAATGCCCCGGATGGATGGCCTGACATTCTTGGCCCGGCTGATGAAATATTACCCCATCCCCGTGGTGGTCGTTAGTTCCCTCGCTCCTGAAAACAGTGCAGCCGCCCTCAAGGCGTTTGAGTTGGGTGCCGCCGAGGTGATCAGCAAACCAGGGTCCCAATATTCGGTGCCCACGGATCCCGGGGAACTGGCTCGAGCCGTGCGCGCGGCCGCCTGCTCGCAGATCTCGCGACGTCCGGACCCGAGCAAGCATTGCAGCCTGCCGGATAAGACAACTTTTGCCAATCTTGAGACCACACATAAAGTGCTGGCCATCGGAGCGTCGGCCGGCGGGACACAGGCCATCGAGGTCGTGTTGAGGTAACTGCCCGCGACCACGCCTGGGACCGTCATTGTGCAGCACATGCCGGAGAATTTCACGAAAGCATTTGCAGACAGGCTGGCGAAGATCTGCACTATGGAGGTACGTGAAGCGCGCGACCGCGACAGCCTGGCCCCGGGCGTCGCCCTGGTAGCCCCGGGCAACCGTCACATGGTTTTGCAGCGAAGCGGTTCAGCCTACGAGCGCGGATGCTACGATCGTAGCTTTTGCAGCACATCCGGGGACGGAAGCTGCGACTTGGACGCCGCCATATTTTCACGCTGGATGGCCTCGTAAACCTCCTGGCGATGTACGGATATGTGGCGCGGCGCGGTGATGCCGATTTTGACGCTGCCACTGCCGAGGTTCAAGATCGTGACTTCGATCTCGTTGCCGATGACCAGGCTTTCTCCCCTTTTCCGCGTGAATACCAGCACACTGCGCTCCGATCAAAAAGTGCCTGCGTCTGTCTGCGCGCGCTCAGTCATGCCATGCGCTCATCCGACACCGTTAGTGTTCGCAGCGAACAACGGATGACGCACGGAATATTGGCTGTCAAGGAGAATAACCTGCCTGCCGCGTCGATTCTTCTCGTTGATCAGAACGGGAGCCATCAAATTTATTGTGGCCTCCGATGAGTTTTCAGGAATGGTGGCGACAACGAAAACGGATACGTCATCGAGTTTTTTGGCCTGAAGGCTGCCGGCGTCCGTCTCCCCGAGCTCAAATTGATACGAGGGTTGAAACAAAAAAGGATTGACCACCAGGAGTGCGATCGGAGGATCTGCCAGCGATTGCAGATAGCTAAAAGGCCTGAGATTCTCAAATTCCAGCATCGCAAACTGGCGAATATGAGGAAAACCCGGAATCCCCTCGTCAAAGTGGAGAATCTTTTCTTCGGGAACTTCGATTTCGCCGAAGTTGATTGTTCGTATGGTTATGGACCTGGTTTCATTCATGAATAAACCTGAGCAGAACGCAATCCGAAACCCATCTAACGGATTTATTCTACATGCCGTCTAAAGATTCTGTCTATTTTTTTTATGGCCGTTCCACGCCGGAAACGCCACACAAGAGCCCAGCCATGGGTTATTTGCCGCTGGAAACCGGCCGCGGTTCATTCCTCTTTGCATTCAATGAAAAACAATTTCGTAAAGTGCTTGCTGCCGAAATAATCCGCAGCAGCGGATGAGAAGCTGCAAGACATGCGGAATCAGCATCGCATTGTGCGCCCAGATCTTGGATTCATCCAACCGCGTCGGCAAGTGATGCCGCATGATCAGCCGAGATAATCCATCAGGCTTTTTCGGCCCAGAAGCGCACCGATGTTCATTGTCGCCTGCAGCGCAGTCTGAGTCCGGTTGATGTCTGCGATCGCCTCAGCCAGGTCGGCGTCGCTGATCGTGGCTTGGCGCGCCTTAATGTTGGATTGCAGATCTTGACGCGTGGTGACGGCCTCTTGCAGTTTCCCCAGATCCACGCCCAGACGGGCTCGAACCTGATTCAGTGTGCTGAGGGCGCCTGAGAATTGGCCGAGAGCCGATTTGATCGCATTCTGGTCGCCGCCTTGCACCGCGGTCAGCAGCGCCGTGACACTGGCGAAGACCGGGTCAAAGACCGAGGAGCCCGGGACGTTTTCCTGTACCTGGAGACCGCTGCCGATGTCGAGCTTATTCACTTCCGCATCGCCCTGGTACGTTACGGTATTGCCGGCGATGGTATAAGCAGGCGCAGTGACGTTTGCGCCGGCAAAGATGTAACGTCCCCTGACCTGGGCGTTGGCCAGCGAAAATATCTGGTCTCTTTGGGATTGGATCTCGCTTGCCAGTGAGGCAAGGGTCCCCGCATCGTTGGAGCTGTTGGCCGCGGCGCTGCCCCGGGTGTACACCGACGTTACCAGATTATAGACCGAATTCAGGGTCGAATCGGTGACATTGAGAAAAAATCCGCCGGTCTCGGCGCTGGTCTGGTACTGGTCGATCTGAGCCAGCTGCTGGCCGAGCTGCACCATCTCGGCGCTGGCAGAGGGCGAATCATGCAACTGCAAAAGCTTTTTCCCGGAGGAAGCCTGTTCGCTCGCGCGCTCCAGCCTTTCGTTGAGCATGGCTACATTTTGAAGGATGTTCCGGCTGCTGATGGCATCGGTAATACGCATGATTATCCTCCGAGGATCTTGACTAAAATATCCGTCAGCTCACTGATGACAGTGATGAAGCGGGCGTTCGCCGCATATGCTTTCTGATATTGCATCATGCTGACGGCCTCGTCATCCAGGCTTACGCCGGAAACGGAGTCGCGCTGGTTTTGCAGCTGGGTCAGCAACTGCTTCTGCACCCCGAGGCCGTCGACGGCCGTCTTGGTATCGAGTCCGATCCTGAAGACCAGATTGGAATAGAACTGGCTCGCGGTCGCGCCGCCGGGCAGAAACGGATCTTCCTGGAGCTTAGCCAACGCTTGCGCGTTGGCATTGGACCCCTGCCCGCTCCCGACGGCTGCAGCGGCAATCTTGCGGGGATCCGAAATAGCTACTCCAATCGCGCGCGCGGCCCCGGTAGTTGTGCCCGGAACGAGGGGAACAAACACATTGAAAAAGTCGCCCCCGGCAGCCCCGTCCAGGTCAGAGCCCGCCGCATGCTGCAAATTCACGCGGGAAATGAACCCTGCCGCCATGTCATCGAGCGCAGACAGGTATCCGCTGATGTTGGTATCCCGGGCTTTGAGCATACCCCCGAGTTTGCCGGACTGGATCCTGGATGTTATGTCCACGCCGCCCGCATAGACGCCGAGCATTGTTCCGGAAGGTCCATTGCTGGCGCTCCAGGAATAGGAAACATCGCCAGTCACCAGCAGAGCCCCTTGAGGAGACATGACCGTAACATTGCCGGAGTCTGTTTCAAAATAGGAAATGTCTGTGAGTCCCGCCAACTTGTCCAGCATTTCCTGCCTCTGATCGACCAAGGTCGTCTCGTTGGTGTTGGCGCCTCTCGCCGCCTGGATCTCGACATTGAGCTTGGCGATCGCGGCAGCGGTCGTATTGATCTCGCCCACGGTCTCGGCAACTGCTCCGTTCTGCTGGCTCTGAATGGCCTGAAGCTTTTGGTAGGCTTGATTAAACCGAGTGCCCAACTCCTGGCCGCGCGCAAGCACCTGTTCACGCAGCGAGATGTCTTCCGGCGTCGCTGCCAGCGCGCTGAAGCTGTTGAAGAAGTCATTCACGGCTGTCTGGAGGCCCAACCCTCCGCTCTCGTTGAAGAGCGCTTCCACCTGCTGCAAAACTGCAGAGGACGCGTCGAACTCCCCTTTCGCCTGAAGTTCGTCGTTGACACGACGGTCCATCAGACCTGATCGGAAGGACTCGACGGATCCGAGGCGAACACCCATGCCTACCGCATAGTTATTCTGAAACACCGAGTCGCCGGGAACAAAATTGACGCGTTGGCGTGCATAGCCCGGCGTGTTGACGTTCGAGATGTTGTTCTGCGTGACGTCGAGACCGAATTGCTGGGCCTGGAGTGCCTGGCGTGCCACGTTCAGGCTGGCAAAAAGTGAGGACATAATGAATATCTCTGGCGGTCCCTGCATGGACCCGCCCGACGGTGATCGCAGCCTCTGACCGGCAGAGGAACCCTTTCACCCTCTTGAAACCCTTCTGCTACGCCTTGCTGGAAATGGTGTTGTGGGCGGCGGAATAGGGCCTGAACATTCCGTTGCTCTGATAGGAGCTGGTGCCGTTGGCGATAAAGTCGAGTATGCCGCGAGAATAGTGCAAGGAGCTTTCCACCAGTTTCCGGTTCCGCTGGTTGATCCCTTTCAGCTGCTCCACAAGATTTCTGAAGAGCAGAGACTGGGACCTGATTTCCTTGGCCACGGATTGTTCAACACCTTCGGCTAGTTTCAAAAGAGTAAACTCTTCACGAGTGATTTGGAGACCCGAGCATAGTTGCTGACAAAGCCGCGCCACCTCCTGCTCCAACATGCGCAGTTTGACGTTAAAGGTTTCGTCGATTTTGTTGCTCTCCAGGATCGCTTCGAGGGGGCCGCGTACCAGCAGCGCGGTCTTCTTCCGCGCATGTTCAATGAGATCGCGGTAGAGAGCGATCTCTTCCCGTACTATATTCATCAACGCGGCAACCTGCTCGTCCATCGCTCAAATCCTCAGGTCGATGTGATTCTTGGCGGCAGTTTCTCCTGTCCCATCTTCCGCAAAATCGTCCGGATCTGCGCTGGGACTATCTTGGCGAGGCCCTGGGTGCTTCTTGGAGTGCCGACCTTGGTACGGCTCTTCCCGCCCGCCGCGATCAAGAAAATGCCGCGAGACCGGATTGACTCGTCCCAGGTTGTCGGCCATGATGGCCTCCAGGAGCGGCAATTCAGAAAATCTGGTCCAAGAGATTACCGCCTAAGATTTTTTCAGCTATTTGTTCGGCCCTGACGTTATAGGTTCCGTTTTCAATCGAGCGCCGAACCCGTTCAACCACACCTTCCCGTACATCCGGGGTAGATTGAATCAAATCATTAATGTTCTGGATTTCGCGACTGCGGACCGAGAATTCAGCACGGTCCGGATCGGCAGTGACCGGGGTGCGATCAGCCTTCTGAAGGCGCTGCGCCTGCTGTTCCTGAACCTCGAGTCTCATCGCTCTCGTGCTCAGGTCGATCAGGGGGGATTTGCCATTGATTTCCATAGTTTCCTCAAGAGTGTACTCTTCTCGAGCGCTATATCGTCCTCTTGAATATAACACTTTAGGGCTTCCTGATTGCACCCTCGAAACACAACTCCAGCCGGATTAACAGCGGCCCTCAATGGGGCAGCAGCGCTTCGGGATCCATCTGGTTCCCGTTGCGGATCACCTCGAAATGCAGGTGCGGACCGGTCGAATGGCCGGTGCTCCCGACCGTGCCCAGGACCCCGCTTGCCTGGACCTGATCCCCCACATTCACTTTCAGGGTATTAAGGTGGGCATACCTGGTTTCGAATCCACCCGGATGCTGCACCACCACGGTATTGCCATACCCCTTTTCGTACCCGGACGAGACCACCACACCCGCACAGGCGGCGTGCACCTCCATCCCCGCAGGCGCCGCGATGTCCACTCCCCGGTGCATGCGCATCTCATGAGTAAAAGGGTCTTTTCGGACGCCATAAGTCGAAGAGACACGCGCCTGTACCGGCATGCGAAAATCAGGGACTTCCTCCGCCTCTCCCGCCTGGGCCCCCGGTTCGCGCGGGGCAGGCTGTTTCGAAACGACCCCTTGGCCGGCCTCAGACTCTGCAGGGGCAACCTGGTCGGAGAGTTTTCGGACCAACAGATCCGAAATACCCAAAGCTCCTCTCCCTGCCAGGCTTCGGGCTACCTCCTGATCGAACAACTCGGTGTAAATACCCTCTCCCGGTCCTTTTTCCGTCAGGCCTGAGTCGTCAATCGTCTGGCGCATCACACTCAACATATGGTTCAAGAACAGAGATTCGAATTCTTTGGCAACGGCACGCAAGGCTTCTGGACTGTCGCCGGCGGCGGTTCCGTTCCCCTTCTGCAGGGCTTGAACGGTCTGGCGGTTGAGAGCCTCCATCCCGGAATGGTTCAACAAACGGGCAGCCAGTGCGTCCTGCATCAGATGATCTCCAACTCAGCGTGCAATGCTCCCGCAGCCTTGATTGCCTGAAGGATCGCGATAACGTCCCGCGGTGTGGCACCGATCGAATTCAGAGCATGCACGACTTCTTCGACACTTGCGCCATCGCGCAGCGTCACCGCCTTGCCCTTATCTTCCTGGGCCGTGACCGTGGTCTGTGGAGTGACTACCGTTTTCCCACTCGAGAACGGCGTGGGCTGAGAGACGTCCAAAATGGTGCCCACCTGGAGCGAAAGGTTGCCGTGAATGATCGAGACCGAGGAAATCTTCACATCTTTGCCGAGCACGATCGTGCCTGTCTTCTCGTTGATTTCCACGCGGGCAGCGGCGTCGACATCCATTTTGGCATTTTCTACCAGTGCCATGTACTCGACAACCCGGCCGGCGTACTCCTCGGGGACCTTGATGGAGATGGTACGGCCGTCCAAGGCAGCCGCCACCGTTTTGCCGACGGAGTCATTGACCGCATGGGCGGCGCGGCTGGCGCTGGTGAGATCACTGTTGTTCAGCACCAGGGTCAGCTGCGTCTTGCCGGAGAGATCGACCGGCACCTCCTTTTCAACCAGCCCGCCGCTGGGGATCCTCCCCACCGTGGGATGACCGTTCTGCACGCGGCTTGCCCCGCCACTGGCGCTGAAGCCGCCCAGGGCTATCTGCCCCTGGGCCGTGACATAGATCTCGCGGTTGGCCGCTGTGAGCGGCGTCATGATCAACACGCCCCCCTGAATATTCTCCGCATCACCGATGGAACTGACCGTGACATCGATGCGACTTCCTGTACGCGCGAATGGAGGCAGGATGGCCGTCACCATGACGGCAGCAATATTCTTGACGCGCATCTGGTCGGGGGAAACGGTAATGCCGCTGCGCTCGAGCATGTTCGTCAGCATCTGAGTGGAGAAAACGGTCTGGCGCCGGTCCCCGGTACCGTTGAGGCCGACAACCAGGCCGAGACCCGACAACTGGTTGTCACGTATGCCTTCAAACGCTGCGATATCCTTGATGCGGCTGGCAGTTTGCGCATAGGCGAGCATCGACGGCGCCAACAGGGACATCAAAAGAAAACCGGTCCAACAGAAACGCTTCATGGCTCCCTCGCCCTAGAATGGCAGAATACCGTTCAATATTCGATACAACAGGCCCGGCTTCTGTGGCTGGCTGACTACTCCGCGGCCCTGTACGCGCACTTCCATCTGGGCAATTGCCCCTGACGGGACAAGGTTTTTGGCGCTGATGTCCTCGGGCCGGACAATCCCGGTAAGAAAAATAGTCTGATTCTCATTGTTCAGACGCAGTTCGCGCACACCTTCGATCATGAGATAGCCGTTAGGCAAAACCGCCTTGACGCGCGCGGTGACCGTAGTGCTGAGCGTGCTGGCACGCGATGTCGCCCCGCTGCCTTTGTAGGAGCCGCTGGATTTGAGGTCGACGGCGCTGGGGATTTCTTTGATCAGCTTTTCGGCGCCAAACAAATTAGCCGCAGCTGCTTTGGTGGCGCTGTCCTTACTGCTGGTGGTGTCCGCTGCCGAGTTGGCCTGCGTTGTTTCGGAGACCACGATGGTCACAACATCGTTCACCTGTCGCGCCTTGAAGTCGCGAATCAGATTGGTATTCGTCCCCTGCCCTACCCACAAGGAACCCTCGCTCGTCTGCTGGCCAACGGCCTGGGTGTTGGCATCCGCCAGGTAGCTGCTCAGGCTGTTGGCTGCCGTTACCGACACATGCTTCGGCCCACACCCGGGCATCAGGATGCCCAGGAGCAAAACCTGTGCCAGTCCATACCACTGTCTTTTGTTGTCGCGGCGCATCTCCACCCCCTAATTTGCGACCCGTACTTCTCCACGGCCTGTCACTACCGCCGAGATCACGCGATCGGAATCCATGTTTCTGACCTTGATCGGGTCTCCCAGCTTCCCGTTCTGGAGGGCGCGCGCGAGCACGGTCATGCGCAAGCTGCCACTCTCCACGGTAAGTCGGACGGTTTCTCCACTGCGGACGAGGCCGGCATCCTCCACCCCATTCCGGCTGAGAAGGTCTCCCGGCGCGAGCGCACGCCTGGATACCTTGCCGATGGCTTCAGCCGAAGTGCGGAAGTATTCAGTGCGCGGATCCTCAATGTCGCATACCTTCTCTCTAAGATCATCGGCTTTAAGCACACTGTGAAAAGCCACCGGTTTCGCGACCTGGGCCACTTGAGCTCTTACATGTACGTCCGCCTTGACCCAGAAGGTGCGCAGCGGCTTCCTATCCAGGATCGCTTCCACGGACAGCAGCATGCTCCTGAAATTCGATGGAGCGCCACGGCTGACAACACGCAGCTGAACATCGCCTTCCGGGAGCTCGATGGCCTTCAGGTTGTCGATCGAGTGGATTTCAATTTCATCTTGCCGCCACTGAGTAACCAAAGCCAGGTGCGACTTCAAAACGGCGGCAATCTCGGCGGCTGCCGGCGTCCGGGTAGCCAGCGTAACTCGTGTGAAATCGGCTCCGGTCAGAACCACCTCCACAGAGTTCGCGTTGGCACTCCGAATGAGGGCAGCAACTTCTGCTCGGCTCAGCAGAAGCACATCAGTAATCGAGCCTAGTGGCGTTTGGGCCAACCGCGCCACGAGTGCTTCATCATCCCCGCTTACATCGGCAATGTCTGCCAGGATGAGGGTGGCGCTTTTGACCGAAGCCTGCGGGCGCAAGCGCACCAAGCAGGAGGCCGAGGCGACCTCGGCCGCGGACATGCGAAAGCAAATGAGGACCGCAATCATCGCGGTCACAGCAACCAGCAAGCTTCGAACTCTCCCCTCGACCACTCGATGGCAGGAAGTTATTTTGGGCAGCAAGGGACGGGCTGGAGACCGTCGAGTTGTGCTCGACAGGCCTTCCGGGCCCGATGGGAAAAGAGTTTTGAGGCGACCCTCCCTCCGGACAAGGCTCTCGCCAGACGCAGTCCAGACCTGCGGTCGGGTTGCATGGCAGGCAGTGCGTGGTCTGAGGAGAGAGTTCGGAGCTTGCATGGTTCTAGTTTCTATCGGACGACATTATTGGCCTGAGAAAACATCTCATCCGCCGTACGGATGACCTTTGAATTCGCCTCGTAGGCACGCTGGCTTACGATCATGTTGACCATTTCTTCCACAACACTGACATTGGATTGCTCAAGGAAGCCGGATAACAGGGTTCCCAGACCATTCTCGCCCGGCGTGCCCGTAATGGGATCGCCGGATCCTTGGGTCGGGGTAAACAGGTTTTTGCCGACGGCCTGGAGCCCGGCGGGGTTCTGGAACATGGCGATTTCGACCTTGCCCACCTGCTGCGCTTGCGTCTGGCCGGCCTGGCTGACGGAAACCGTGCCATCCTTCCCAATCGCAATGCCGACCTGGTCCTGCGGGATCGTGATCTGAGGGTCGAGCAGGTCACCGTCCGAGGTGACGAGCGCGCCTTCGCGATTCATGTGGAAATTGCCGTTGCGCGTGTACGCCATCTGGCCATTCGCCATGCGCACCTGGAAAAATCCCTGACCTTCGATCACCATATCGAGAGGGCTGGCGGTTGCCGCGAAGTCTCCCTGGGTGAAAATCATCTCTGTGGCGACCGGTTTGGTGCCGAGCCCGATCTGAAGGCCCACCGGGACCTCGGTGCTGGCAGTGTTCGACGTTCCCGCGATGCGGACATCCTGGTACAGCAGGTCCTGGAACTGGGTCCGGCGCTGCTTGAAGCCGCCGGTATTGACGTTGGCAAGGTTATGCGCAATGGTGTCGATATTGAGTTGTTGCGCTTCCATGCCGCTCGCAGCCGTATATAAGGCTCGTAACATAGGTTCTCCTAACGCCCAAGTCTTTCGATCGCCTTGGCGTCCATGTCGTTAAACATCAGGCTGATACTTTTTTGAATCGCTTCAAAATGGCGCAGGATTTCCACCATGCGCACGGTCGCCAGCATCGGGTTTACGTTCGACTGTTCTTGATATCCTTGCCTGACAACCACTCCCGAAGCAGGCTTGGCGGCCTGACCGCCCAATGCTGGAGCGAAGAGCAAGTTGCCCTCGCTGAGCAGTGAGGCGCGGTCGTCAAAAGCAGCCAGCTTGAGGCGGTCGACGCGCACGTCGTCGACCAGAATTTCTCCATCCTGGTTAATCGTAACTTTCCCCTGATTCAGCACAATCCGCCCACGTTCGCCGAGGACCGGGAACCCATCCGCGGTGCAGAGCTCCGATTTCGCATTGGTGGTCAAGCTGCCGTTGCGCGTATAGCGCACACCTGCGGGTGTCTCCACGGTGAAGAAACCATTTCCCGAGAGAGCGACATCCAAGTCCCGACGAGTTTCCAGCAGGGACCCGTCAGTTAGATTCAGCGCGCTTCCGGCCGACACCTCGTTATTGATTGCAGCTTCGAGTTGAGTGGCGCCGGGCGATTCCATCATTCGATTGAAGGTGGTAAAGAAGGATTTTTGCTCCTTGAACCCGGCTGCATTGGCATTGGCAAGGTTGTTCGCGAGCGTGTCCAGGGCATCCATCTGTGCTTTAAGCCCCGTATAGGCCACTTGTATGCTGCTATGCACGTCTTATCTCCTGCGCTCCTTTTGGGGAGCCACGTCTTATCGGTGTTGCCACCAAAGTGTTAGCAAGTTTTGTGCCATCGGCGCGGTACCAAAAATCCCTTTTATTTGCACCATTTAGCTCCGTGTACCTCTACAAAGCGTCAAAGTTATGACAGAAACTGGCAAAATTTACCCATTCCACTGGGCAACCGTTGCATGCCGATGCGGGTTACCCCACCAAGGCGCCGTTGCGCACATACCTGTTGGGCGCCGGCGGTTGAGGTTCATCACTTTTGACATCCATGTATCTGCGCAGACTCAGGATCAACTCGGCTTCGCCTTTCGGCATGTTGAGCCGGCGGGCGATTTCATCGACGGCAACTCCTTTGCGAGCGAGCGCCAGCACCTGATGCCGGCGTTCCAATGGAAGCGGCGCATCCCCGGAGGGCACCGAAAGTTCGAGGACTTTTTCCTCGACGTCCGTGAGGTTCCGGCACACCCTGCGATATACGTCCGATTGCAGTTCGACTACCTGGAGCAGATCCTCGGAAAGCCGCCTCACTTCCCCCTGGAGGTCGAGAAACCGGCGCCGCCAAACCAGCTGCACAATGAAGCATCCCCCGACCGCAAGCAGGGCTGCTGCCCCGAGACCCAGGGAAAGACCGTTTAGAGAGCTCACATTCACCTCCCTGCCGTCTGCCGCACCTCTTGCGAGCGCGCGTTGCCGGACAGCATTGGAATCATGGTCCGCAGTTCTGCAGCCGTTTTTTGCAGTATCGGAGCCGTCAGATTGAGGTATTTCGCCGACAGCTCGTCTTCGAGCTTCAGCGATTTGTCTTTGCGAAACCCGACCTCGAGAGCCACCATCATGGAGTCCGCCATCGAAGTAATGGCAGCCAGCCGCCGGTAGGTGGGTGCCGCAGCAAAGTCGTGGTGGTGGAGAATGCTTTCGACCAGCTGCGCCGGAAAACGCCATTTCGCAGCCAGCAAAGATCCCAGTTGGGCATGGGTGTATCCGAAGGCTGTGAGTTCGGCATCGCAGAATGTGGCTGCGCCACAATAAACTTCGTTGAGGATTTCGTGATAGAGCTGGCCTTGATTCCTCAACAAGACCATCTTTCCCATATCGTGGAGCAGCCCGCTGCTGAATGCCTCCTCCGGCACAGGGTAGTTGATGCGAGCCGCAATGGTCTTGGCGGCAACTGCGGCTCCAAAGGAGTGCTCCCAAAAAAGCTTGCTGGTCAGGTCTGTGGTCGGGGCGGATCTCTTCTGGAAGATCTGCTGTACTGCGGCGGCGACGATGATGGAGCGAACTGTATCCAATCCGAGGATCGTGATCGCATGGGAAACGGTGGAGACCTCCCTTTCGAAACAGTACATCGCCGAATTGACGATCTTGAGGATGCGGGCCGTCAGCGCCTGATCTTTGGTAATGACGGACTGGAGTTCCCTGATGCGGACATCCGGATCGTCGGTCATTTGCATGGCGGCCGTCGCCGTTGAAGGGAATGCCGGAAGATCGCCTGCGCGGTTGGCGATCGCCTGGAGATCCGGGACCGTTGCGTTGCTGGTGGGGTTGTCGCTCTTCGCCAACATCCTGGACTCCTGATACAAAAACTTATCTACCCATAGAGCGGATGCGATCCGCCGTGCTTTCCACTTCCAACACCTTCACGCCATAGTTGCCGTTGACCACCACCACTTCCCCGCTCACGATCGGCTTGTCGTTGATGAGGATGGTCACCGGATCATTAACTCCCTTCTCCAGTTCGATCACAGACCCGATCCCGAGCTTCAGGACATCCCGCAAAGGCATCTGGGCTTCGCCAAAAGAGACGGCGACCTCAAGTTCTACATCGAGAATCAGGTCGATGTTCCACCGCGGCTGCGGCGATTTGCCGCCGGCTCCGCCTCCGTGCGAGGGGCCGTTCGGCAGTGCAGCCGACTCGCCGGACGCGGCCGAGGCATAGTGGGGTAGCTGCGCATTAAGCGATGCCAGCAGGTCACCATGCACCAGGAGCAGGATATGGTCATCCGGCAGGTTCTCCAGCTTCACCTGGAAACTAAGGCAGGCCACATCCGAGTAGGTGTCCGCCAATCGCAGTAGTGCGGCGTCGGTTCCTTCAGGATTGACCACCTGGGGGGCAGAAGCGTGGATCGGCAGGCCGCAGGACTGTGCGAAGCTCCGGCCTGAGGCTTCGACACCGTCCGCAAAAAACTGCAGGTTCGCCTCCATGAACTCAGGGGCGACCGCCGTGTTTTCGTCGCACTCGAGTCCCGCGAGCATCCCCGCGATCCGGGCGAGCTCGGATTTTGCTACGATGAGCAGCGCCTTGCCGCTGATGCCTCTGTCAAATCTGATCTCTATGCCTAAAGTGGCAGAGGCAGGCTGAAGAAGAGTGCGCAGCGATGTTCGCTCTACTCGGACGCAGCTCACCGAAGCCGTGCTTTGCAGCCCTTTCCGGGCCGCTTCGGACAATCCTGCGGCGAAGGCTTGCGCCAGCGGCTGCAATACTTTTTCTTGGTTGCTTGGATTGTTTGGGATGGAGTTATTCAACGTAGCCACCTCACGAAGCGTATTTATGAGTAATTTCGAAAGCACGTTTTCCACGCCGCTCGATGATCTGCCCATAGAACTTGGGCACCCCACTGACGTTCAGCAAAATTGGATCGCCGACGGCATGATTGACCTGAATGGTGTCGCCTGCCATAACGCTGAGCAGATCCTCCACCACAACCGCCTTGTCGCGGACCTCACTGGTAAGCGTAATCTGGGCACTGCGCAGGATCCCGCTGATCTTCTCGATCTCGCTGCCCCTGGATTCGGCGTGATGATGCCGGCGCTGCAGATCCAGGAGCGACCGGTTCATTTTCAGCATATTGGAAGGAATGCAGAGATTCAGCATGCCTGAGTTTTCGCTCACCTTGACCTCGAAACCAATGGCTACCACTGCTTCCCCTGCCGCCACGAGCTGCAGCATCTGAGGTTTGGTCTCGGTACTCTCCAGCTTGGGTTCGATGGCCACCAGTGGGCGCCAGGCTTCCTTCAAGCTGAGCAGAGCAAGCTTGATGAATCCTTCGACGATCTGCATTTCGATCTCGGTGAGGCTGCGAATCTCCGAAGGCGGCTTACCCGGTCCGCCCAGCAGGATGTCGATTACCGGGAACGCCAGAGGCGGGCTGATTTCCATGGCGACATTGCCGTGCATAGGCAGCATCGACAGTGAGCAAAACAGCGTGGGGTCCGACACCTGCTTCAGGAACTCGATATAGGAAACCTGATCTACTGAAATCAGCGAAACTTCCACCAGCGCCCGCAAGTACGCAGAAAGGGAGGAAGTAAGGTAACGCGCGAATTGGGTGTGCAGCTGGTGGATGCTACGGATCTGATCTTTGGCTAGACGATCGGAGCGGATAAAGTCGTACTTGACGGCATGGGTCTCCGGAAGACTTGGCTGATCGGCAGATTCCGCGACCACGGCCCCATCGGTGGCCATGGTAGAAAACAACGCATTGATTTCGTCTTGAGATAGAATTTTATCCATGGCGGTTCCCTAGGCGTTGTCGTCCTGTTTGATTTTGCGCAGCTTGTTGCGCAGGCGGAGCATCGCTTTCGTATGCAGCTGTGACACACGCGACTCGTTGACACCCAGTACCTTGCCGATTTCCTTCATCGTGAGCTCGTCATAGTAGTAGAGGGAGACCACGAGCCGCTCTTTCTTCGGCAAGGCATCAATGGCGCCCGAGAGCAGGTCGCGGATCTCTGACTTGTGAAATACGAAGAAGGGATCCAATTGGGGCGCGTCGGGGATGTACTTGATCAGCGGCTCGCTGTTGCGGTCATCTTCCTGGGAGGCCATTTCGTGAAAACTCCCTAGGTTGAGCCCTTTGATCTGGTCCACCAGTTCGAAGAACTCCTCCAGGGTGATCCCCAACTCGTCACACACCTCCTTGTCGGCTGCGGGGCGTCCGAGGCGCTGCTCGAGCTCCTTGTAGACTTTCTCGAGGTCCTTGCTGCGTTTGCGCAAAGACCGCGGCGCCCAGTCTAGAT
The DNA here is from genome assembly GCA_041501225.1 of Acidobacteriota bacterium. Taxonomy (GTDB): domain Bacteria; phylum Acidobacteriota; class UBA6911; order UBA6911; family UBA6911; genus JAFNAG01. The sequence goes on along the minus strand of JBGQNR010000008.1, from coordinate 21,080 downwards.
TTCTCAAGCTGTCGAGAATGGCCCCCTTAACTCGCAATTCGGCGTAGGTTTTGAACTTCACGCCGCGGCCGGGGTCGAATTTCTCAACGGCGTCGAGCAGTCCCAGAACGCCTGCACTCACCAGGTCGTTCAATTCGACGTGGGACGGGAGCTTCGCCGAAATCCGGTGCGCGATGTACTTGATCTGCGGCAGGTGCTCGAGGATCAGCGCATCACGACTCGCATTCTGCTGGATCACCGCTTCATAAGCTTTCCCCTGACGAACTGCTTCTTGCATGGCATTTCCTCTGATGGGCAAGGCGGCGGGATTGCCGACAACCTTGCAGGCTATTCATGAGCTTGAGACGCATATCTGCATTCGAGAAGACTTCAGTTAATCCAATTGTTGAGTAGCTTTTCCCACACGAAAGTGTGTTCCACTCCGGAAACCTCACTCTGCAACGCCACCGCATGCGCCAGCTTTCTGAAGCACCGGCTGGCGGGGGCGCCCGGGTAAGATTGTGTGACTAGCACCTGGTTGCGGACCGCTTTCAACACGTGGGGATCCCGCTCGATGTGTCCCAGGTAGATCACCTCGCGGTTAAGAAACCTCTTGACCACGGAGTTGATCTGGCGAAAAACGTCTCGCGATTCCTCTTCATCGGAGACCGAATTGATGAGCACTCGGATGGTCTTGCCCGGTTCTTCCGCCAGGACGATCTTGATGACCGCGTAGGCATCAACAATCGCGGTAGGCTCCGGGGCGCTCACGACCACAATCTCGGGCGCCGACAACAAAAAGTGCAGGACGTTGGTCGAGATGCCGGCCGCCGTATCGATGAGCAGGTAGTCCGCCTCTCCTTCCAACTCGGCAAAGCTCTGGACGAGGCAGTTTCTCTGTTCGAGCGTGAGTTCGGCCAGACATTGCAGCCCGGAGCTGGCGGGGATAATGCGGATTCCCGCCGGGCCTTCCACCATGATGTCAGCCAGCTTCTTCTTGCCGTAAAGCACATGGCCCAGGTGAAAGTGCGGATTCAGGCCGAGGAGCACGTCAATGTTGGCAAGCCCGAAATCGGCGTCCAAAATGACGACCTTCTTACCCATTTCCGCCAAACCTGCCGCCAGGTTTGCAACGACATTAGTCTTGCCCACCCCTCCCTTGCCGCTGGTCACGGCCAGGATTCTCGGGCGAGAGCCCGGGCGGCGGATGCGGCCCAGGGGCTTGCCCTGGGACAGGTCATTCACGGTGGCAGGTTGATCTGCCTGGCTGTTTGAGGTGGAACCTGGACTACTCAGCTTGCGCATGCTTTTCAAGTGATGCTCCAATTCAATGGGTGTTGAGGACGATATCCACAATTTGATCACCCCGCACGGCGTGGAGATCTTCCGGCACCCGCTGGCCATCCGCGATGTAGGACAGGGGCTTCTGGGTCCGGACCAGTTCGTTGAAGATCGGCCCGAAGGTCGACGTTTCATCCAGCTTGGTAAAAAGCAAATGGTCAGGGTTGCAGACTCCAAAGCGGTCTACGATCTCGCGCATGTCCAGCGGCTTGGTCGTAGCACTCATAACCAGATGCCGCTCGATCTCGGGCGATCCCTGAAGAACCTGCATCAGATCCTGCACTGCCCCGAGATCGCGCTGGCTGCGCCCCGCCGTATCAATAAGGATGTAGTCACGCTGGCGATTCTCATGAATGACCTGACCCAACTCCCCGGCTTGCGCGACAACACGGAAGGGCAATCCCATGAGCCCTGCATAAGTCTTCAGCTGTTCGACAGCGCCGATGCGGTAGGTGTCCGTGGTCAACAAGATGACTTTCTTCTTCTGCTCGAGCGCCAGGCGCGCAGCCAGCTTAGCAGCGGCAGTGGTCTTGCCGACGCCGGTGGGGCCGACGAATGCCACAACTTTCTTGGAAGGCAGCCCGTGGTCGGCCGCTTCGCTGCGAATCAGCCCCCGAGCAACCTCGGTCACCGCTTTGGCGAGGGCAGCGCGGTTGCCGCGTTCCTCGGGGGAGAGGTTTGTCTGGGCTTCGTCAAGAAGTTTGTAGGCCAGCCACTCGTCGACTTCGTTGGTGACCAGGTCCTGATAAAGCTCATAGGAGACTGCATCCGAGAACAGGGAGGTGGAAGGGACTGCCGGGCGAGTCAACGAATACAAAGCGCGACGCATCTCGCTGTATTCCTTGTCGACCTTCGGAAGTTGCACCTGGAATCCGGCCTCCATCTTTCCGGCACCTGCCGGGGCTGAACTCTGGCCGGAGGATGTAAACAGGTCCTGTTCCGATTCGATTCCATTGTCGATGGCAGCCACAACCTCCACCGCCGGTTTGCTGCGGAACCATGAGGATCGGGTGGGGATTTCCTTAGTAGACAGGATCAGCCCATCACTGCCGAACTCCTCCTTCACGTTCCGGAGGGCCTCTGCCATCGTGCTGGCATAGAAAGTCTTTATCTTCATGCTAGCTCACCATTCCTACCGAAGTAACACGGACATTGGGCGGGATTTCGTTGTGAGACAGGATCGCTGCACTCGGGAGGTAGCGCTCAATCAGCTGTCGGACATACATCCGGACATTTGCCGAGCACAGCAGCACCGGGCTCTTGCCGGCGGCAGCCGACTCGACCGTGCGCCGTATGCGCTGCATGACATCTTTGGCCAGGCGCGGCTCCAGGGCCAAGTACGAACCCTGCTCCGTGTGGACGATCGCGTCGCCGATGTTCTTTTCGATTTCCGGACTGATCGTGAAGACCATCAAATCGTTCTGTTCATTCTGATATTGCTTGCAGATAGAGCGCCCCAGGGCCTGGCGGCAGTACTCCGTCAGGATATTGACGTTCTTGGTCATTGAAGCGTAGTCGGCCAGCGTCTCGAAAATGCTCACGGCATCACGCACCGAAACGCGCTCCTTGAGCAGGTTTTGCATTACTTTCTGGACCTCGCCGATCGACAGCACCTTGGGGACCAGCTCTTCGACAACCTTCGGATGAGTCTCAGCGACCGTATCGACGAGAGTCTTGGTCTCCTGGCGGCCCAGAAGCTCATGGGCATGCGATTTGATAATTTCCGAAAGATGGGTAGCCAGAACGGTAGTCGGGTCCACAACCGTGTAGCCGGCAAGCTGCGCTCGTTCGCGCTCCGCAGGTTTGATCCAGCGCGCCTCGAGTCCAAATGCAGGTTCTAATGTGGCGCTACCGCCAATGTCCTCGTGCGCGGTGCCGGGATTGATCGCCAGGCAGTGCTCGGGAACCAGTTCCCCGCGGGCGATTTCGACCCCCTTGAGCAGGATGGAATACCCGCGCGGCTCGAGCTGCAGATTGTCCGTGATGTGAATGGGTGGTACCACGACCCCAAGGTCCAGAGCAATCTGCCTGCGTATGGATTTAATGCGGTTGAGGAAGTCCCCACCCTGGCTGGCGTCGACGTAGCGGATCAAGTTGTAGCCGACCTCCAATCCCAGGGGATCGACCTTCAGCAAACGTTCGAGGCGTTCCTTGGGTTTGTCCGCTTCCGCCTTCTCCGCCTGTTCCTTGGCGATGACTACTTGTTCGGTGTCCCGCTGTTTTTTGGTCCGGAAGGCCATGATGCCCGCCAGTCCCGAAAGAAGGAAGAATGGGATCGACGGCAATCCGGGAATGAGCCCGAAGAAGAACAAAAAGGCGGAACTGACAGCAACGGGCACCGGATTCCTGAACAACTGGCTGATCACATCCTCGCCCAGGTTTGACTCGGCGGCGGCGCGCGTCGTGATAATTCCCCCCGCTACCGAAATCAGCAGCGAAGGAATGGCGGTGACCAGGCCGTCTCCAACCGTAAGAATGGTGAAGCGCTTGGCTGCTTCCGCCAGAGGCATGTCGAACTGGAAAACCCCGATCAGCAGGCCACCAACGATATTGATGGTGAGAATCAGCGTGCTGGCAACCGCGTCGCGGCTCGTGAAACGGATCGCGCCATCCATCGCTCCATAGAACTCGGCCTCATCGGAAATCTCCTTGCGCCGCGCCCGCGCTTCCGCCTCGTCAATGAGCCCTGCGTTCATATCCGCGTCGATGCTCATCTGCTTGCCCGGCATGGCATCGAGTGTGAAACGGGCGGTGACTTCGGAAATGCGGACCGCGCCGTGGTTGATGACTATGTATTGAATACCAATGAGAACGAGGAAAACGACGATGCCGACTACGTAATTGCCGCCTACGACGAACTGGCCGAAGGCCTGAATCACTCTCCCGGCAGCATCTTCGCCTTCCGAGCCGTGCAGCAGGATCAGGCGCGTCGACGCCACATTCAGGGCAAGCCGGAACAGAGTGATAATGAGAAGCAGGGAGGGAAATACCGAAAAGTTCACCGGTTGAAGAATGTACATGGAGACCATCACGATGATGATCGAGATCGTGAGGTTCAGGCTGATCAAAACGTCCAGAAGCACCCTCGGCACCGGCATGGTCATCATCAACAGGATGCCCATCACCGATAATGGGATGACCAGATGCCCCTTACCCAGGAGTTGTTGAAAACCCTGTTTCTGCGCAATGCTTGCCAACGTAGCCGTCCTCCTGGGTTCAACTTCTTCTGATCCGGCCTGGATCAGGCAACTTCCATGCCAGGATTTACGGATTGAAGGGATTGAGAGGAAGGAGAAGGGGGCAGACTAGGGGAGGAGGCAAAAACCAGGCGGGATCATCCCCGCCATTTGTTGCGAGTCTTATAGATATAGGCCAGGATCTCAGCGACTGCCTTATACAGATTCGCTGGAATATAGGCGCCGATGTCAACCGTTTTATACAGCATCTGAGCCAGAGCCCGGTTCTCAACCATGGGAACGTCATGTTTTTGTGCCAATTCTTTTATGCGTAATGCCAAAAATCCGACACCCTTCGCTACAACCTGTGGGGCGTCCATTTCATCTAATTTGTAGGAAAGCGCCACAGCATAATGGGTGGGGTTGGTGATCACCACGTCGGCCGTCGGGATGGCCGACATCATACGTTTGCGTGCCATCTCCCTCTGAATGCGGCGGATGCGGCCGCGCGTCAACGGGTCTCCTTCCATCTCCTTGAACTCGTCTTTGACCTCCTGCTTCGTCATCTTCAACTGCTCAAGGAACCGGTAGCGCTGGAAAACATAGTCTGCAACTGCAATGATTAGAAGGAAGATACCCACCCTCAGGCAGACCTGGTAACTGATCAGGCCGGTCCAATGGAGCAACTGCTTTCCATCCATCAAAACCAGCCTCGGATAAAGCGGGAGATACTCCATCACCACCTGGTAACTGAGACAGGAGACACCGCAGACCAGAACCAGGCTTTTCAGGAGTTCCATGACGCCGTTCTTGGAGAAGATCCTTGATAGTCCGTTCGTGGGCATCAGCTTCTCGAAGCGGAATCCGAGTTGGTGCCAGGAGATGGTGAAGCCGCTCTGCACAGCGTTAGCGGCGACACCGAGGATGCAGACCGTTATCATCATCGGCATGATCAAAAGTGTCATCTGAATCAGGGCAGTTCGGGCAAGGTCGCGAACATAGGAAAAGGAGAGATCCATCGGCGGCGTGAGGCTCAGGAACTGTCTCAATTGTCCCTTCAGGCTGCTGAGCATGCCGGAACCGGCAAAGGAAAGAAAGAAAAGTCCACCCACAAGGATCACAGCTGCCGGCACTTCTTTGCTGCGCGCGACCTGGCCCTTTTCCCGCGCCTTCTGCAACCGGCGTGCTGTGGGTCTTTCTGTCCGGTTGTCGTCTTTTGCCATGAATGGTTACCTCATGCTATGCACGAGGCCGATCAGGTCACGTGAGAGTTCTGAAAACGATTCTCCCAGAAAGGCGGGCAGGAAGTAGAAGGCGATACTTAAAGTGGCCAGGCCGACCAGCGTCTTTACAGGCATGCCGACAATGAGAATATTGATTTGAGGCGCCGCCCGCCCGATCATGCCCACAACAACGTCGGCAATTGCGGTCACGGCTACGACCGGCCCGGCGATGCGCAAGCCGGACCCGAAGATCTGCCCGCTCAGTTTTAGCACCTCTTGCACCAATGGGCCCCTGAGATGAACTCCCCCCACCGGCAGGTAAGTCAGGCTTTCGCTGACGGCCTGGAAAAACCAATGGTGCCCATTGACCAGCAGAAAAAGCATCATACCGAGGAGATTGTTCATAATGGAAATGACGGAAGTTTCGACCATACTCTGCGGGTCGATTACATTGACGAGCGAATAGCCGAGCTGAAATCCGATGATCTGGCCCGCGAGCTGGAGGGCGCCGAAAATGAAGGAGGCGGTAAGCCCGAGTACCATGCCAACCAGCACTTCCCCCAGCATGGCGATGACACCCTGTGACAGGCCGAGTTCAACAGGAAGCTGAGATTGCGGCACCATGGGCGCAAGCGTCACCGCCACAATTAGCGGCAGGATGACCTTGATCTGAGCCGGGATGGTCGTGCCATTGTAAAAAGGGGCAAAGACCATGATCCCCGCGACCCGGAACAGAACCACTGCGAAACTCATGATCTGCGCGGTGGAAAACGAAGTCGCAATCATCAAAAACCCTGAGTTTCAGTACTGGCCAAGAAGTACTGAGTATGGAGTAACAAAGAAATAACCTTCTTTCTATCGTTCATCACCCATTACTGATCACTCAGTACTCAGCACTCATTTAGAGCGCGAATCGTTCCAGGTGGCCGAATAATTGCGCCGAAAAATTGACCAGGAGGTGGAGAGTCCAGGGAAGCATCAGGAGAAAGACAATAAACACAGCCAGCATTTTGGGAATGAGCGACAGCGTCATATCCTGAATCGAGGTGATTACCTGCATGATGCTTACCGCAATGCCCACAACCAGCGACACCAGTAACAGAGGCGCGCTCACCATCAGCGTAATCTGAAGCGTATCCCTCGCCAGTTTCATCACCAGATCTTGAGACATATTCAATCCCCTCTAGTAAAAGCTCTTCACCAAAGATCCGATGACGAGGTTCCACCCATCCACCATGACAAATAGCAAAATTTTAAAAGGAGTAGAAATCATCGCCGGCGGCAGCTGCATCATACCCATCGACAACAGGACCGAAGCCACGACCATATCAATGACCAGGAATGGAATAAAGAGAACAAAGCCAATTTGGAAGGCGGTCTTGAGCTCGGAAATCATGAAACTGGGAATCACGATGCTCATGGGAAGGTCCTGGCTGTTTTTGGGCCGGGGTGCTTTGGCGATGTTCAGGAAAAGAAGCAGGTCCTTCTCGCGCGTGTAACGCAGCATGAATTCACGCAAAGGCACACAGGCTTGGTCGAGAGCCTGCATCTCCGTCAGCTGGCCCCTGATCATCGGCTGCACGGCGTCACGGTTAATCTTTTCGCCGACAGGCTGCATGATAAAGAAGGTCAGAAACAGCGACAGCCCGATGATGATCTGGTTGGGCGGCATGGTCTGGGTGCCGAGCGCCTGGCGCAGAAAGTGCGAGACAATGACAATGCGCGTAAAGGAAGTGACGGAAACAAGAATCGCCGGAACCAGGGAAAGAATGGTGAGAAGGACGAGGATTTGCAGCGGCACCGTCAGGCCATTTCCATTGGCTCCCCCGCCAATGCGCAGTTCGATCCCCGAAAAGTTCTTGTCCTGAGCCGCAGGCGCGGCATGCGCCGCCATGGACAGCCCAAGGAGGATCGAAAGCAGCAGGATTGCCATCGTTATTTTCATGACCATAGGTTCCACTGAAGCGCTAACCTTCCAGTGCCTTGCGCAATTCCAGCATCTTGCCTCGAATGTCCGGGGGGAGCGCCTTCACTACCGACGGGCGCGCAGGAGACGCTTTTTTTTCCTGCTCATAGAAGTTTCTGAAATTGCTGGGAAAAGCCGTCGCAGCCTGTGATTCCAAGATGTTAGTCGCGCCGGCTGCGGCAGTTCCGGCGGAAGCATGGAGTGCAGTCAGCAGCGTAATCTGACCGGGCGTGCAGGCCAGGAGGAATCTCTGTGCGCAGGCCTGAACCACAACAATGCTCCTCTTGTCGCCCATGGGTAGGGTTTCAATGAGCCGGATGTCGCGTTCGTTGGGGCGCTTGGTCATGTATTGCGGGGCGAATTTCCTGAACAGCATATAACCCCCCAGGATCAGGCAGATGATCAGCCCTACGCTCCCGACTGTCTTGACCATCTCGGCCCATCCCAAGCCCTGTACTGGAGCGGTTGTTTCGGTCTTCTCCGTGACCTGCTCGGCAGTACTGCGGGTCTCCGTCCTGGCTGGGGCCGCCAAGGTAGAAGTTTCCGTCGATGGTGGAGGTGGCGGAGGCACGATGGGCAGCACGGGCTCGGCTGGAGCGGGTGCCACGTTCTTCGCCGTCGCAGAACCAGAGGGTTTGACCCAACCGGATCCAGCGGACTTCGCCGAGTTCGGCGCGCTTCTCTTGACCGGCTGCGTGACTGTGGGCTCAGATTGCTGCATCGTGTCTTGCTCTGCCGTACCTTGCGCATCCGACGCCTTTGTCGGCTCGTTTGCCGCCGCAGCCGTTGCTCTGGCTCGGGTCTGGCTATTTTGTGCCATCACAGGAAAGCTGAATAGCAGCCCGAGGATCACCAGGATCTGTACTCGGTTCGGAATATGGGCCCTGACTCCTGCTAGCATGACTTCTCTCCTCCTAAGTTTGCGCATAAAAATCCGTCAACCGGATCCCAGCCTTGCTTTCCATCTCGAGAATCTCGCCGAAAGCAACGAGCTTCCCATTGATATAAACATCGATGTTTTCGCCGGCCCCCTTTGGGATATCTACAATCGATGCAGGTTTCAGCAGCAGGATGTCACGCACCTGCATGCTCCGGCGCCCGATCTCGAGGGTAATGCGCATCGGAATGTCGAGGTATCCCGCATACTCTGACATAACGCCAGTAACAGCGTCAGGATCCGTGCGGCTTGGAGCATCTGCCATCGTAGACCTCCTCAGAGTTGCACGACAAAGTCCATGATATAGACTTCGATGACCTTCCCCTTGGGAAGGACCTTGCTTACCAGCTCACGGATGTCCTTCTTGAGCTTTTCTTTGCCCTCCGGGGAGAGCAGCTCATCGGAGGTCTTGGTGCTAAGACATGAGATGATAACGTCCCGCGTAGCCGCCAGGGCCACCGGGTCGTCCTTCAGCTCGTCTCCCAGCTTGTTCTCATTGAGTCCCAATCGGAAGCTAACCTTGACGAAACGGGTTGCATCCGGATCGGCCAGATTGACCAGGAACGAATCCAGGTTCATTATGGACTTCACCTTTTCGGCTTCCTTGGCAACCTCGGCTTTTCCTTTGGAACCAACCAGGTAGTTTCTCGTGAGGAAGCCGACACTGCCGAGCAGCAGAAGCACACCACCCATGATGAACCATAATTTGAGTTTCCCTTTTTTCGGGGCTTCCGGTTCTTGTGGAACCTCAACTTCTTCGGGTTCAGCCATCTTTGCTATTCTCCCATTGGCAAACAGGACATGCCTGACGGAAACACTAATGCAAAGGCTATGCCAATGGAGTTTGTTACCTGAGAGACGGCGGTCGGGAGCACGAACGGGAGGAGGTGCAGGAAATAAGCATTAGAAAATAAATGAGTTTGCTGATGGGACCCGCAACGCGCCGGTGTGGGTGAAGGGAGACAGGAAGGACTCAATCAGGCAATGCAGGCATAGGGTGTCAAGGTGGATTCATCGGGATGACAAATTTTTGACCCTTCCCCGCATCTGTCCCCAGCAAAAACTGCATCGCTGCCGTTACTTTGGAGCGCCGCGTTCAGGGCCATCTGGTAGTACCTCCGCAAAACCACCGCCAGGGATGAAGGGCTGAAGTTTCGCCACCCCGTTCGGGGCCGGGGTGGCTTGGCTGACATAAAGCCGGCGCTGAACTGGCAGGTCACAGGCGAAATGCCTGTGACCTGCCGGATCAGCGCCGGCGTCAGATCAGATCAAGTCGATTACCGTTTCAAGTTGATCGCTTCCTGATACAGCTCGTCCGTCGTGGTAATCACGCGCGAATTCGCCTGATATCCACGCTGGGCGACGATCAAGTTGGTAAACTGTTCGGCGATATCCACATTGGACAGCTCGAGAGAGCTGCCATTCACGGTCCCGCGACCACCCGTGCGTGCGGTGCCCACGGAGGGTTCACCGGATGACACCGCCTTGACGAAACACGACCCCATGAACTTCAAGAGCCCTTCCGGATTGTTGAAGTTGGCGATTGCCAACTGTGCCAGAGGATTCACCTGGCCGTTATCATAAATGCCCCTGATAATCCCCTCACCGTTGATGTCCACATCACGCAGGGTACTCGAAGTGTATCCATCCTGAGAGACCGATGACGTGGCAGACGCACCCGAATTGCCCGTAAAACGGGGGGAACCGTTGGGGTCAAGAACCTCGAAGGTAATATTCTTGTCGATTGCTCCGTCAGCAAGGTTAGCGATGGAAAGGGTGGGATTGGCGAGCGGGGCAGCCATGACACCATATCCGTCGAAGGTGAATACTCCCGATCCGATGGACACGGGTGGATTGCCTGCGCCCCCACCGACGGTGTCCAGCGATGGAATGGAGGCCGCCCAGCCCCAGTCAGTTGGACCGGTTTTCGTGAATGTGAATGTAACCGTGTGCGCCAAACCCAGTGTATCAAAAACCTGTACCGCCGTAGTGAAATTCGAAGCCACTGCTGCCTGGCTGTCCAGGTTTGCCGTGATTCCCAGAGTGGTGGTCGCCTTTGGCGGCAGGTTGCGGCTGCCCTGAATCGTGATCGGGGACGGGGGCGCATTCGCATTGATGATGCCGGCGGATGCCATGTACCCCAGCACCGTGTAGCCGTCGGAGTTGACCAGTCCGCCTGTGCCGTTGAAGCTGAAGTTGCCGGCCCTGGTGTAGCCGTTGCCCGTTCCGATACCGACCACGAAGAATCCGCTGCCGCTGATGGCGACATCCGTAGAACGCCCTGTGGTCTGGATGGATCCCTGAGAAAATAGCGGGGAAACTCCGGCACTGACGGTTCCCAATCCTACTTGAATGGGATTCCCATCTGCCGAGTATGAAAGGCTGCCCAACAACTCAGCAAAGTTGGTCCTGGCAGCCTTGAAGCCGGTGGTGTTGATATTGGCCAGATTGTTGCCGATGACGTTGATGGTTTGGGAATTGGCGCTGACGCCGCTCATTCCAGTATAGAACGAGGTTAGCATATGAGATTATCCTTTGCTCGAAGATTGGGTTTGGGTGTTGGTACTGTCAGTTGTTCCATCCGTTGTGAATCCGACAAGCTTATTGATTCCCTCTTTGATGGAAACCAATTGCTCGAGAGAGCTGAAGGTTGCCAGTTGGGCGAGAAAAGCTTCGTTTTTGACGGGCTCGATCGGGTCCTGATTCTTTAATTGCGCAACCAGGAGCTGCAGGAACTCATCTTTGGATACGGTCTCGACAGAGTCGATCGATTTGCTCTTGCTTTGGGTCTGCGCAGCCGTGGCCAATGAGATCGGCAGGCCAAGAGTATTTGCGGATCCTACGTCCATTATGCCCTCCTGATGCTGGAATGCAATGTGTTCGCTGGGGCGGACCCAGCCGTACCTGATTCTGCGAGAATTGCGGCAGCTGCCAGTCCGAACAGTCCGGAATTACAGGCCACCTTCTGCGCATCTGCTGCATTTCCCCCCGCACCTGCGGCGAAGAGGTAGCTGCTATTCTGATTCCCCTGCCCGTCCTTCGTGGCAATCAGGGATGCTGCCTTCGCTGCAGGCACTTGGCCGAACGGTGTTTGGATAACACCCTGCGCACCTACATTCCTGGCTGAGGAGGAAGTTGGTTCAGCGCCGTGTGGTACTGCGGTTTGACTGGGAGGAGTGGTGTTGACGGATTGAGTGGGGCTTTTCTGTGAGACACTCACCACGACAGCGGGCTGCGTAGCTGAAGTTGACAACTGCACATTCGCAAACGTCGCAAAAAAAGAAGGCAATGAGCCCATCTGCAACTGGGCTGAGCGGGAGTCAGAATTTGACAGCAGGTTTTCTCCGCGTGACTTGTCCGACGGCGTCCCACTTGGAAGGAGCGGGGATATGCTGAAATTGCTGACGGTGGCGCCCGAACTCATTGATCTCTCCTCCTCAGCTAGTGAGGATTGTTGATCCTTTCCCGGTCTTACCGGGTGCGGGTCCCTGCCCGCACTTACTTGCATTGCACATCGCGTGCCAGTTCGCAGGGGAAATCGAAAACTGGTTAAGAAATACCGCATTCCATTATATTTCAATAGTTTATAAGAACCAAAATTAGCGACGACAGGGGCTTTGCATCCCCGATCGGGCAAGCAATTTTTGCCTGGTAGGAAAGTGATGTGCCCCGTGCGGAGAACATGGGTGCGGCGGCCGAGTCGGCAGTTTTTCTGCCGGCATTGCGGCGACTGTTGTGAGCGATGAAAATGGCCGCGCATATGCCGTGAAAACCAAAAGCGGGCACGGGGCTGGCGGCGGGTGCAGTCGATGATGCTAGGCGATGGCGTGGAACGTGCTGTGCGGCCTCAATGCGAGGAGAGTCTGCTGATCCAAGGCGAGTTCCTCACCCGGCTCCCCGAAATGGTCGCTTATCTTGGAATGGAATCCTGAATCGTCCTGCTGGTTAGAGCTGGAACGAGACTCCTGGTGCCCGGGGGATGACTGCTGCGGCCAAGAACCTTCCTGTACCGCCACACTAATGCGGTCAATCTTAAGTCCCTGGTCCTGGAAGTTTTGCTGAAGCAGCGGCAGATTGCGTTCGAGGTAATCTTTGACGCTGGCAGATTCAGTGAGAATGGTGGCCAGAACTCCAGCGGCCGATGTCTCCGCCTTGATCTCCATGCGACCCAGGGAGCTTGGCTTCAGCTGGATGGTGAGGATGTTCTGGTTATCGCGAAGCTGCATCTGGATGCGCCCGATCAGCTGCGCCAAGAAATCCGTCCCCTGTGCCGGCGCGCTTTGCTTCGGCGCCAATAGAGCAAGAATCGACTTCAATTCAGTACCGGCCGCCTGATGTGGCAACTGAAATCCAGCCTCCCAGGAAGCCGAGGTTGTGGATGCCGCATTTGGCAAAGGTCGGAATCCTGCGAAAACCGGTACGTCAGAGGTGCTCGTATGAGCAGACTGATTATGGAAGAGCATTCGCTGAGCATTTTGCGTATCTGCCCACGCAGACTCAACCGAATCCGCCGTTGGTTCCATCCGCTCGGCGGGCGCCTCCTTCGCCGTTTCCGCTCCGGCAGGCTTGGCCGCAGCATTTGTCTGGCCCAGATTTTCCTGCAGATGTTCGCCCTTGGGTATGTCGGCGGCGAATGCAAATTCGCTTGAAACTTGGCCCATATCAGCGGCAGGCTGCGGCGTGGTCAGCACCGCTACAGGTTGGTCAACGGTCTGCGTGCGCCGCATTGCGGGTTGGATTTCTTGGGCGTTACCTCGGACAGCGGGGAGATCCGGAGTACGCCGGACACCCGCGTCTTTGCTCTGGGCGACACCCTCCAGACCGAAAAACGCAGCCGATACGCTTGCAGCATCCGCCGCCTCTGATTTCGGCGGGCTAATGGCAGTGGATCCGTCAGGCGAGTTCGGCTCCGATGCTGAGCTCTTCTGTGCAGGAGCCTCTGAGCTGCTTTCCTCAGAGAGAGCCGGGGGGAACACAGGAATAGCAGTCGTCCTAGCTGGGACAGCCGCAGCGAACGCTTCGGTGCGGACGGCCAGTGTGACAGGCACCTGATTGTCAGGCTCCACAGCGGTCGAGTCCATCGCACGCGCGGCTTCAGGTGACAGGTCGGCATCGGCTTGCTGCATTGTCGCAGGCGACGTGGAAACTCCTCTCAGCTGCGCTTGCGGGTTTCTTGTCTCAAGAACTCTAGCTGCGGAAGCCGGAGAGGGAGCGGAGGGTGCCGGAGAAACAACTGCATCCGCGGGAGGCATGATCGAAATAGGATGCCCTGCATCGCAGGTAGCGCCTGATGTCGGAGCCGCAGCAGCCTGGGGAATTGCCGCCGCCCGTATTTCAGCTTCGATGGCGGGCGTCTGCCAGTCTGGCATGACAGCACTGGCTTGTGCACTATCCGCCAGGTCGGCGGACCGGAGAATTGGCGTCGCACTGGGATTTGCCGGCGCCGAAGTGGATACGCGGTTGCTGGCTCCCGCGCATCCTTCCGGGACGGTCTGCGGCAGTCCAGCGGATGATTCAGAGGCCGTTGGGGTGTCGCCCGGCATGGAATGCTCCGGCATCTCGGTGGACACAAAGACAAAAGGAAGGATGGGAGCGGCCATACTTTCGCTCGCATGATCATCCCTTTTCTCCACCTCGGGAGCGGAGTCCTCTGCACCCGCCTGGTTTTCGTTTGCGGCAGGCGCGGTCATTTGACCGATGACGGCAGAAAAGGTGCCGCCGTCCGGAGGATGTTCGTTTTCCGATCTTGTGCTGCCCAAGTTCAGGGCGGAGAGGGTGTTGTTCGGGAGGATGTCAATTCTCATCTATCTTCTCCGTGTGCGCATGCCGCAGTTGTCATGGCCTGCGCGCGAATCGGGTTACTACGATCTCATCGATGGATTTCTGATCTTCTCGGTCGAGCGCAACACAATATTCCTTTTGCCTTTTTTTCTTGAGGTTTTCGATCATCTGCTTGTTGCGTGAGGCCCCGATCATGATCTGCTTCTGCGTTTCGAGGTTTTTCTCCAGCTGGCCGGCTCGTTCGTTCGATCGCTGGATCTCCTGCTCGAGGCGGTGGAGAAAGAGGTAAAACCAACTGATCTCCTGCGCATCGTAAACGCCCGATTTTTTGAACATCAGCTCCGACAGTGTGTTCCTCTGCTGGGTTTGCAGCAAATCCTTGTGATTGAGTTCCGCCAGCAATTCCGCACGCATGAGCGAGAACTTGTTGCGCTCCTTCTCTTCGAGATGGATCCGGTGCTGCAGAAGGGTCTCAAGGCGGAACACGAACTTTCTCATTTCAGCAATCCTGCGTGATTTCGATCACCCTGGACATGGCGTTCTCGGCGCTCACATGCTCATCCTGGCGCTGCTTGAGAAAAGCGTTGATGGAGTCGATCTTGGCGAGCGCCATGTCGATCTTGGGATTGCTCCCCTTTACATAGGCGCCAATGTTAATCATATCTTCGGCCTTCTGGTAGGTGGAGATCAGCTCCCGTATTTTTCCAGCTTTCTCGGTAAAAGGGGTGGGCACAAGTTCGGGCATCAATCGGCTGACGCTGGCGAGGACGTCAATGCAGGGATAGTGATTGCGCCAGGCTAGTTCCCGCGACAGCACAACGTGGCCATCGAGAAGGGAGCGGACAGCATCTGCCACGGGCTCGTTCATGTCATCGCCCTCCACCAGCACGGTGTAAAAACCGGTGATGCTCCCGCCGGAAATGAAATTGCCGGCACGCTCAACCAGCCGGGGCAGGAGGGCGAAGACCGACGGGGTATATCCTTTCGAGGATGGAGGCTCGCCTGCCGCGAGACCTACTTCCCGCTGAGCCATGGCAAAGCGCGTGATCGAGTCCATCATCAGCAGCACGTCTTTGCCCTGGTCGCGGAAGAATTCCGCCAGGCTGGAAGCCAGCATGGCCGCGCGGATGCGAAGAAGCGGGGGTTGATCAGAGGTAGAGACGACAACCACGGAGCGCCGCAGGCCTTCCGGTCCCAAGTCCTTCTCGATGAACCCGCGAACTTCCCTGCCGCGTTCACCCACGAGGCTGATCACATTGACATCTGCAGACGTATAGCGGGCCATCATACCCAGGAGCGTGCTCTTGCCTACACCACTGCCTCCGAATATGCCAATGCGCTGACCCTTCCCGCAGGTGAGGAGCCCGTCGATGGCGCGGATTCCCGTGCCCAGGATGTCCACGATATTCCTGCGTTCCAGCGGATTGGTGACGGCGGATTGCAGGGGATATTCAGATTCCGCCTGGATGGGGCCGAAACCATCGAGGGGTTCCCCCATCCCGTTGATGACGCGCCCGAGAAAAGCAGGTGAGACAGGTACGCTCCCCTGTTTCTTCCTGCAGACAATCTTATCCCCGAGCTTGACACCTTGCACCTTGAACAACGGCATCGACAGCACATAATTGTCGCGGAATCCTATGACCTCGGCCGGAATCGGATTGGTGCGCCCCTGCCCGATGATTTCGCACAATTCGCCGACAGAAACCGGCGGTCCCTGAGACTCGACGACCAGACCGACCGCCCGTTTCACCGAGCCGACAGTTTTGATCGGATTCAAATTTCGGAGCTTTTGAAAGTACGGCGCCAGGTTGACAGTTTCCGGGTTCATGATGCCTTATTCCCCACTGCTGAAAAAGGCGCGTTCGACTTCGCGGAACTCTTCTTCAATGCGTGCATCGATGTCGCCGCATTCGGCCTCGATGAGACATCCGCCCCGTTCAACGGATTTGTCGGCGAGCAAAACCATTTCCCGTTCGCTTTCTCCGGGCCGCATTGCAGCCGCGCGCTGCTCGAGCATGAAGGAATAGTCTGCGGGATGAAGATGAATGGTCACCGCCGACTTGACGGCCACGTGGCTGAGGGCAACTCTGACCAGGGTCTGGATGATCTCGCGGTCGACCTGCACTTCACGGTGCACAACTTTCTTCGCCACTTCCAGGGCAAGTTTCACCACGTCCCGCTCGGCTCGCATGTAAAGCGCAGGTTTGAGCTTGCCAACCTCCAGGATGGTTTCGGCGTAACGCCTCATCATCGCCTCGGTCTTTCTTTCGGCAATTTCCAGCCCTGCCTTTTCCCCCTGGCGGAAGCCGTTTTCATAGGCGGTTTTCTCGATCTGAGCGGGATCGGAGGAAGGTGATTTCCCTTCCAGCCTCTTCAGCGTTGCCGCCGCCTGCATCCAGGCAGGTGCCTCCTGCTTCGAGGAGGATCCCGTCTCCTCGGCAAAGGTGATTTTTCGGATTTGCGTTTCAGGCTGATCTTGCTTTTTGATGAGTCGCACGGCAATGGTCCCAAGATGTCAGAGGTCGCGATCCTGATTCAGTTCACGTACTCGTCCGATCCGCCACCCTTGATGCTGATGACCCCTTCCTGATCCAGTTTGCGCACAATGGCAACGATCTCCTGTTGAGAGGCTTCTACTTCCTTGATTTTCACGGGGCCAAGAACGTCCATATCCTCTTTCAACATTTCCACGGCGCGCTGGGACATATAGCGGAAAAATTGCTTTTTCATCTCCTCGCTGACACCCTTGAGGGCAACGGTGAGAGTCTTTTTGTCCACGCGCTGGATGATCTCGCGCATGCCGGCGTCATCGATGAGCAGAATGTCATCGAAGGTAAACATCAGGTTGCGAATGCTCAAAGCAAGGTTGGGGTTATCGTTCTCGATCTTCTCGAGGATGGCGACCGATACGTTCGAATCCAGACGATTCACCAGTTCTGCCACCGCCCGGATGCCGCCATACGATTCGCGGCTGACATCTCCCAGGGCCTGAAGTTTCTGCGAAAGATTGCTGGTGATCTTGCTGATGATCTCGGGCGAGATTTGCTCGAGATTGGCCATGCGCAGCACGACATCGCCCCGCAACTGAGCCGGGAGAGAGTTGAGCAAGGCTGCTGCCTGGTTGGTGTTCAGATGGGCAAGCACCAGCGCAATTGTTTGTGGGTGCTCGTTCTGGATAAATTTCGATAGCTGGGCGGGATCGGCTTTCTGAAGACTGTCGAAACCCACGTTGCCGCTTTGCAGGGCAAGGGTGACGCGTTCGAGGAGTCTCCTGGACAGATCAGGTCCATAGGCCTTGACAAGCAGCTTTCTGGCATAGTCGGTACCACCTTGCACCAGATAGGATCGCGCCAGCGTCATTTTGTAATAGTCATCCAGCACGCTGTCGGCCGCTTGGGGTTCAATCCGACCCAGCCTGGAGATTTCTTTTGTAATCTCCTGGACCTCATCTTCCTCGAGGAAGCGAAAGAGGTTCGCGCTGGTTTCATCTCCGAGCAGCACCATGAGGATGGCGGCTTTCCTGATTCCTGGCAGTTGTTCTTCCATATTCCATTCCGGCTATTCATGGATCCAGGAGCGCACCAACTGCGACACCTGTTCCGGATCTTTGTTGGCATGTTCGATGACTTTTTTCTTCAGAACTTCGTATTTTTTGGATCCCGCCCCGGCAGCTTCGGCCTCGCGCAAAAGCTCCTGCTCGATGTCCTCATCAAATGTGGTGGCCGATAACGCCTGGGTCGGAGCAGCCGCGAGGGCCGCAGCTGCTTTCTGTTCCGGGGCAGCGGTGGTACCTGCCTGGGGTTTGGCGCCCCCTGCGCCGATCTGACGCGCCTGGCCTTGACCTTTGGTCAGCGCAGGTGTTACCGAAGCGATACTCTGAAACACCCGTTTACGCACGGGCCGGACCAGGAGCAGGTAGGCGAGGAGGAAAAGCAAGAGGAAGGCCGTGTACTTCATGGCAGGCATCAAGTAAGTCTGGTACTTGACATACCAGGGCACAGCTACGCGCTCTTCTTCCACGGCGGGTTCGCTGAAAAACGGCATATTCTCGAGCGTCACGGTGTCGCCGCGTTTCTCGTTGTATCCGACCGTCGCCAGTACCAGCTGCCGGTATTTGTCGAGTTCCTCTTTGGTGCTGGGCTCAAAGGAAGTGACCGTCTTCCCATCCGCGCCCTTGGTGTAAACCGTTCTGTAATCAAGCAGCACCGCGATCGATACCCGTTGAATGGAACCCTTGTTGGGTTGCACAGTATGGCGCAAGAGCTTGCTGACTTCGTAGTTGGTGACTTCGTTCTGCCGGGTGTGGTCAGGCCCCGTGACTGCAAGCGACGACGCCGCATTGTTGTCGCCGGAACGCGTCCCGGGGACTCCTCCGACCGGTTTGGCACCGGTCACTCTTTCATCACTCTTCTGCTGGCTCAGGATGACCGGCGGCGGAGTCGGATTGTAAGTCTCCTCGGTCTGCTCGGAACTACTGAAGTCAAGTTCCACGGATGCGTTGGAGTGTACCTTGCCTTTCCCGACCACAGGCTCGAGCATCGAGGTGATTTTCGCGACCATATCCTTCTCGATCTGAGCCTGAATGCCGGACTCCACGTCCGAGCGCATGCCGTCACCCGATGACAAGCGCGAGAGCACCCTCCCTTCCGCATCCACCACCGAAATATTGCGGGTAGGCAGCCCTTGCACCGCCCCTGCGACCAGGTTCACGATGCCGGAAATGCTGTTCTTTGGTAATTCCCGGCCCTTCTTCAACCGAACAAAAATGCTCGCCTTGGCTTCTTCCTTCTTTTCCTCGAAGAGCGAGTCCTTCGGCAAAACTAAATGGACGCGGGCCTCAATAATTTCGGATACGCTGGAAATGGTGCGGCCCAGTTCGCCTTCCAAAGCACGCTTGTAGTTCACCTGCTCGGTAAAATCCGTCATGCCGAACTGGTTTTTATCGAAGATCTCGTAGCCGATCTTGCCGCTGCGCTGCAGGCCGGCACTGGCGATTTCCATCTTGAGGTTGTCGATATCGGCTGTGGAACCAGCCACTTCGACCATGGTCTGATCGGAGGAAATATGGTAATCCTTCTTGAGCTCTTTGAGTTTTGCCACAATCGCCTGGGTGTCTTCGGGATTCAGGTCCCTCCAGGCCACAACATAATCGACCCGGTTCATGTAAAAGACCACGGAACCCAGGCCGGCAAGCGCAATCACGGCGAACAGCACGATGGTCGCGCGCTGGGTCGGCTGGAGGCGGGTCCAAATGACGATCAGTTGATTGAAAAAACTTGGTTTTGTGCCTGCCACTTCATCGTCTCCACAGAGGCATGAAATCTCAATCGCAGAATCTCACCACCAGCCGCGCCCGCCCGCTTTATACCTGCATGCGCATGATTTCCTGGTAGGCCTGCACGATCTTGTTACGAACCTGCATCATCATTTGAAAGGAGAGATCCGCTTTCTGCACGGCAAGCATGGTGGTGTGCAGATCCTGGGTTTCTCCCGTCATGAGCTTCTGGATTTCAACATCGGACTGCTTCTGCAGCTCATTGGCGGTCGAGATGGCACTTTTCAGCATGTCGCCAAAACTCCCACCCTCCTCGGTCTTGCCGGGAACGCGCGCCCGGGTTATCTCGGGCAGCTGCATGTTGGAATTGATTTGACCAATCAACGGTTCTGCCATGAAATTCCTCTTACCGGAGAATGTCCAGTGTCTTCACCGCCATTTCTTTGGTAGCGGTGATCGCCTGGAGATTGGCTTCATAGGAGCGGGTTGCGGACATCATGTTTACCATCTCCTCCATCGGATTGATGTTGGGATAGGTAACATATCCGTCCTTATCCGCATGAGGATGGCCGGGCTCGTAGCGGCGAATAGGAGCCGACTGGTCGGTGATGACCTCAGTTACCTCGACTTTGTTCACCCCTTCCATGGCATCGCTGAGCGCTCCACCAAAGGATGGTTCCGGAGGCGTTGCGCCAAAAACCACATCTTTACGTCGATACGGTTCTGTTCCGGCAGGCCCCGTGGTGTTCGCGTTCACCAGGTTGCTCACTAATACTTCAAGCCGCTTGCGCTGAGCGGAGAGGCCAGAGGCACCTACTTCCAAAGCGGTCATGAGACTCATTAGCCGATTCTCCCTTCGTTGATACTGCTGGCGATGGTACGGAGCTTGGAGCGCAGCAGTTGCGTCATCATGGTGTAGCCAAAGGACGTTTCGCCTAACTTGAGCAGTTCACTGTCGATGTTCACGTTATTCCGATCGGGACGGCTGGGAAGATCAGGAACTTCGTAAGCCACAGGCTCGGCAGGGGTAAAGCTCCACTCCCCGAGATGTTCGGGGCGCGGCGCTCTCATGCCTGGCGGCTCGGAAAGCAGTTCTTCCATCGTGGCGTGAAACGAGATTTCCTTGGTCTTATAGCCTGGGGTGTCAACATTGGCGATGTTCGAAACAACGACCTGCTGTCGTCTCGACAGGCGGGTCATGTAGTTCGACATCGCGTCGATGGTAGGATCTTGAAGAAGTTGCACCTTCAATCGCTCCATCCTTTCCGCCTCGAACGCCGAGGCCCTTCCTGCCTACAAGCAATCCGCTTGCCAGGACGAAAACTGTCAGAAACCAGCTATTTTCCAATATGTGCAGCTCCGGACGAGCCAAAGCAGCTCAAATCGATGCCCGGACCTGGGC